>NZ_JAEKCN010000010.1:0-272122 GCF_016405455.1 Pseudomonas sp. MF7453
GTGAAACGATGCATCGCCGATGGTAGTGTGGGGTTTCCCCATGTGAGAGTAGGTCATCGTCAAGATTAAATTCCGAAACCCCTGTTTGCTAACGCAAACAGGGGTTTTGTTTTGGGCGGTCGAAAAGTACAGCGCTCTTCAATATCCACAGCTTTTTGCAAAGCCTCAAAGATCAGTCGAACCTTGCAGCGCTTCAGGGTTCACAGCAGGGCGTCATGTATTTATCTCTATTCGTTGTGTACCTGCAGACACAGGTGCGACGTCTGAGCTCATATACAAAATAATCCCCGGAAACAGGCCACACCGCCTGTCCGGACCCGGCCACCCCGGACTATCATGCCGATAGCCCAATCCCTCACCGCAAGGAGCCGCTCGGAACGCCGATGCGCCAGATCTGGAAATCTTTTCGAGCCCTTTATTTCGCCTCTTTGATGATGCTGATTGGCTCCGGCCTGCTCAGTACTTACCTGGCCCTGCGCCTGGCGGCAGACAATGTCGACAGTTTGTGGGTTGGTGCGCTGATGGCCGCCAACTATTTTGGCTTGGTACTGGGCGGCAAGATCGGGCATCGCCTGATCGCACGCGTTGGGCATATTCGTGCCTACGCCACTTGCGCCGGGATCGTCGGCGCGGCAGTGCTGGGTCACGGTTTGGTTGACTGGTTACCCGCCTGGATCGTGTTACGGATAATCGTTGGCCTGGGAATGATGTGCCAGTACATGGTCATCGAAAGCTGGCTCAATGAGCAAGCAGATGCCAAGCAGCGTGGCGTGGTGTTCAGCGGCTACATGATCGCGTCCTACCTCGGGCTGGTGCTGGGGCAGTTGATCCTCGTAATGCATCCCCATCTTGGGCTTGAACTGCTGATGTTGGTCGCGCTGTGTTTTGCCTTGTGCCTGGTGCCGGTGGCCATGACCCGACGCATTCACCCCGCGCCCCTGCACCCCGCTCCGATGGAGCCCCGCTTCTTTATAAAGCGCGTACCACAGTCTCTCAGTACGGTGCTGGGCGCGGGGTTGATCGTGGGGTCGTTTTACGGTTTGGCGCCGCTCTACGCGTCTCAGCAGGGGCTGACGACTGAACAAGTCGGCTTGTTCATGGGTAGCTGCATTTTTGCCGGCTTGGTCGTTCAGTGGCCGCTGGGATGGTTATCGGACCGCTATGACCGTGCGCTATTGATTCGCTGCTTTGCGTTGTGCCTGGCAGTAACAGCATTGCCGCTGGCGATCATGACTCAAGTACCGCTGGAAGTGCTGTTTGTGGCGGGCTTCTTTTGTTCGCTGGTGCAGTTCTGCCTTTACCCGTTGGCTGTGGCTTTTTCCAACGATCATGTAGAAGGTGATCGTCGGGTTTCGCTGACGGCCATGTTGCTGGTGACCTACGGTATAGGCGCCAGTATTGGCCCATTGCTGGCGGGTGTGGTGATGAAGCTGTTCGGCAGCCAGATGCTCTACGCGTTTTTCAGTTTGTGCGCGTTGATCCTGGTATGGCGCATCCGTCCCAAAGCCGTGACTAACCTGCATCAGGTCGACGACGCCCCGCTGCATCACGTGGCGATGCCCGACAGCATGTCCAGTTCACCGCTGGTAGCAGCGCTCGATCCACGGGTGGACGAGCAAGTGGTACAGGAGCAGATGCAGGTCGCTGTCCCTGATCCGGAGCCCGAGTCAGAGCCCATAAATGATGAGCCGGCCAGTGATGAGCCGCAGGAGCCGGCAGATCCGGATGAACATCCCCATGACTTGAGCAGGGCGCGTCCCTGAAATAAAAACGGGCAGTTCCTATCAGGAACTGCCCGTTTTTTATTTCAGCGATCAAACCTTAAAGATCGTCGTCCTTATCGAAGCGCCGAGCCTCGCGCTGTAGCTGGTAGACAAAGCGTTCCACCTGGCGCTGTACCAAACCACTCATGTTGTGAAAACGCACGCCAGCAAAGGTCGTGTTGATCTTGTCTTCGAAGTGCAGGTAACGCAGTTCGACGGAGGTGGTCATACTGCCAAAGGGCAGGGCGGCGATAAAGCGGTCATAGACCTGGCCCAACTGCAGGCGCTCGGAGATGTCACCCTCAAAGCGTAATTTGCAGCCAGTGGCAGAAATGTCCAGAAGCTTGCCGCTGAGCGGTGCCTTGAGCTTCTCGCCGCCCAGTTCGATATTTACCAATTGCGCAAGTTTCAGCGCAGCGCGAAACGCATTGCGCCGCTGATGGTAAACCACCTCGTCGGGCATGCTGCCGCTATAGATGCGGTGACCATCTTTTTCGCTGACGCTCAGCGTGCCATTGCTTTCCCAGGCAACCCGTACACCCTCGTGGAAGCCTTCGATACGGAAGGGTTCGCCATTCTCAAGGTAGCGCTCACCGTCACGGGGGATCATTTCATCCAGGGCCAGCGTTTTGCTGTCCCGGTCAATATCTACCAAATAGCTCTGGAAGCGCTGGCTGCGTTCGTGGAAAGTGATGATCAGCGGATCATGGCTTTCTTGCAGCATCCGTAATGTGCTGGCGACTTCCAGAGGCGTGGTGAGCACCTTCGGTGGCTGCGGTGCATCTTCCGCATTAAGGGCGTTAAACACGGTTCTTCCATCTCCAGACAAAGTACGACTACACGCAAGAACCGGCATTTTGCCAGTATGTAGCGCTCCTTGGATAGGTCGCGCTGTAAACCGTTGTCAGGCTTGGCTGCGGGTGCCTGGCTTGACCAGGCGAGAGGTAGAGCCTTGGGCGTTGTACAGGGCCGGAGGCTCGCCGCCATGCAGTATGCGCAACTGGTTGGCGGTCGTGGCTTGCTGAAGCTGGATAGATTGACCGTTGAGCAGGTTGGCTTCCTGGCACTGGGTAAGCAACTGATTGAGTTCCTTGCTTTGGGCCAGTAATCGATCGCCGACTGAGGAGTGGCTGGCCAGTTGTGCCAGGCCGTCGTGGTCGGCAGGCAGGCCCAGGCTGATGAGTATCTGGCTGCGCGTCTTGCCGTGTTGTTCGAGCAACACAATCAGCGACTGCTTGCGTGCCAGTATTTCTTCGAGCAAAGGCATGTCCCGGCCGTACAGGGCCAGGGATTCTTCCTTGAGCAGCTCAAGCAACTGGTGCGTCGGCGCCAGATCATCAATGATCAGTTGAAGCAGATGTTCGTCGTGGTGCATGGCTGGCCTTGGGTTTTAAGCGTCCAAAAGCCCAGCGCAGGCTTTTGCCTAGCGCTCGGCTTCGAAGTTAAGCAGCTTGCTGGCTACACGGTTGCTGTCGACTTTGTAGCTACCGTCGGCGATGGCCTGTTTCAACTCGGCCACGCGGGCTTTATTGACAACGGGCTGGTCGCGCAGCGAGTCAGTGACCTTCTGCAATTGTTGAGCCTCATTGCTCAGGTGTACCGATTCCCCGCTTTGGCTGGCGCTGGGCTGCTCTGCCTTGGCGGGCAGCGGCTGGGGCTTGGCTTCTACGCTGTCCTTGGCACCGTTGGTGCGCGTATTGCCCGGCAAGGCCTGGGTGTTATTTAAACGACTGAAATCAATGACCATGGTGAAAAAACCTCTGGGTATTTGGACGCTTGCCATGTTTTCGGCCATACCCGGGCAAACTTTAGGCTCGATTGACAATAAACCTGTACCGCACGACATCCAACGCACAGTGTAGGAAAAGCCGGCCTGTGATTCCAGTAATCTATAAAGCCACTTCGACCTGACCCGGCGCCGTAACTCGCGCCTTGATCACACGATTGGAGTTGAGGTTCTTCACGCGAATCTGTTCGCTCATACCGCCGTTGGACAGTGCCTCGCCTGGCATCCTCACATTCAGCCCGCCACTGCTGGCCGAAATCACCACCTGATCACCCTTGCGAATCACTTCGGCCTGTTCCAGGTGAACCAGGGTAATAACTTGGTCGGTAACCATTGGTCGGGTGAGCCTCTGCCCGATAGCCTGATCCACCGAAGTCAGGTAGCCCTGGTTGATCAGGCTGATGTCGCGCTCGCGCAGGGCCACGTCCTCGTAGCCGATGATGCCGGTGCGTTTCAATGGCCGCGCGACCACTACCACATCGCGGAACAATTTCACCTGAGCCGGCACGAATACCGTCCACGGTGAGGCGCCTTCACAGCGAACTTTTACCGTTACGCGCCCGATGGGCTGGGCCGGGCTTTCCAGGGTGGCTGTCAATTCCTTGTCGCACATCGGCATGCGCAAGCGCGGGTCCAACTGGCTGACCTGGATTTCATAACGTCCCGGGGTCTGCGTGGTCGCCAGATAATCTTCTACAGTGAATTCAAGAAAGCCCTGGGTGACGCCGATAAGGAGATCAGGCAGCGTGACATTATCGGCGCGCGCGGTAGCGCCAAGGCTCAAAGCAAGCAGCGCCATCACGGCGCAGAGCAGCCTGCGGTGGCTAGGGCGTCGGGAAACTGTCGTTTTAATATCCATGTTTAATAAATAGCAAAGCTCGTGCCGTTTAGTGTTGGGTACGCGTCGTACCCCCAGGATTTAGGAGTCAGGGCATGGCAGGTGTAATGGATTCAGTAAACCAGCGCACACAGCTGGTAGGGCAGAATCGCCTGGAGTTGTTGCTTTTCCGCCTGGATGGCAAGCAGTTGTACGGCATCAACGTATTTAAAGTGCGGGAAGTGCTGCAATGCCCCAAGCTGACGATCATGCCCAAGTCCAGCCCGGTGGTGTGCGGCGTAGCCAACATCCGAGGCGCGACTATCCCCATTCTTGACCTGGCGATGGCCACGGGCTCGGCGGGTTTGCAAGACCGCGAGAACCCCTTTGTGATCATCACCGAGTACAACACCAAGACCCAGGGTTTCCTGGTGCGCTCGGTGGAGCGGATCGTCAATATGAACTGGGAAGAGATCCATCCGCCTCCCAAGGGCACGGGGCGCGATCACTACCTGACGGCGGTGACACGGGTCGATAACCAGTTGGTTGAAATCATCGACGTGGAGAAAATCCTCGCCGAAGTGGCACCGACGTCCGAAACCATCTCTGTGGGTGTGGTGGATGCCGAGACTGCGCACAAGGCGGTGTCCCTGCGCGTATTGACCGTGGATGACTCCTCGGTGGCGCGCAAGCAGGTCACACGCTGCCTGCAGACCGTCGGTGTAGACGTGGTGGCCCTCAATGATGGTCGCCAGGCCCTGGATTACCTGCGCAAGCTGGTGGACGAAGGCAAGAAGCCCGAAGAAGAATTCTTGATGATGATCTCTGACATCGAGATGCCGGAAATGGACGGCTACACGCTCACGGCCGAGATACGTAACGATCCACGCATGCAAAAACTGCATATCATCCTGCATACTTCGTTGTCGGGGGTATTCAATCAGGCAATGGTCAAGAAGGTCGGTGCTGATGACTTCCTGGCCAAATTCCGTCCTGATGACCTCGCATCCCGGGTAGTCGACCGGATCAAGGCAGCAGATCACGGCTAGGGGATTTCCCCCGGCGATCACACGATTTAAGAGGCGGCATCATTGTCTACGGGTAATTTGGATTTCGAACAGTTCCGGGTCTTCCTGGAAAAAGCCTGTGGCATATTGCTCGGTGAAAACAAGCAGTACCTGGTATCCAGCCGTCTCAACAAACTGATGGAACAGCAGGGCATCAAGTCCCTGGGTGAGTTGGTCCAGCGGATCCAGGGGCAGCCGCGCAGCGGGCTCAAGGAAATGGTGGTCGATGCAATGACCACCAACGAAACCCTGTGGTTTCGCGATACCTACCCCTTTGAAGTGCTCAAGAACAAAGTGCTGCCGGAAGCCATCAAGGCCAGCCCGGGCCAGCGCCTGCGCATCTGGTCGGCTGCCTGTTCCTCGGGCCAGGAACCCTACTCGATCTCGATGTCCATCGACGAGTTCGAGCGAACCAACATGGGCCAGTTGAAAGCCGGCGCGCAAATTGTCGCGACCGACTTGTCCGGCACCATGCTCACCAACTGCAAGACCGGTGAGTACGACAGCCTGGCCCTGGGCCGCGGTTTGTCCCAGGAGCGCCTGCAGCGTTATTTCGACCCCAAAGGCGCAGGGCGTTGGGCGATCAAGGCACCGATCAAGAATCGCGTCGAGTTTCGCTCGTTCAACCTGCTCGACAGCTACGCCAGCCTGGGCAAGTTCGACATGGTGTTCTGCCGCAACGTGCTGATCTATTTCTCGGCCGAAGTGAAGAAAGACATCCTGTTGCGCATCCACGGCACTCTCAAGCGCGGGGGTTACCTGTTCCTCGGTGCTTCCGAAGCCTTGAACGGTCTGCCGGATCACTACCAGATGGTGCAATGCAGCCCAGGAATCATCTACCAGGCCAAGTAGCTTGGGGTGTATGCAGTAAAACTGTGGGAGCCGGGCTTGCCCGCGATAGCGTTTTGTCAGTCGACGAATAGGTCGGCAGGCACTCCGCCATCGCAGGCAAGCCAGCTCCCACATTTGTTTTCTCGGCAAGCTGGCGTAAAGCGGCAAGTCCCATTGCCGCTTTAATGGCGCTACGCGGAAATCGCTTGCCGCTTTTCTGGCATAGTCACCGGCAACTCCCCTCGAAACCCTTGATATACGGGCTCCCGCAAGACTGGCACGCACCTTGCTATAACCCTGCTAACGAACAGCAGGTCAGCCTAAAGGTTTCCGCCATGAGCATCAGCTTCGATAAAGCGCTCGGTATCCATGAACAAGCCCTGGGCTTTCGCGCCCAGCGTGCCGAAGTCCTGGCCAATAACATTGCCAACGCCGATACCCCGAACTACAAGGCTCGGGACCTGGACTTCTCTGCCGTGCTCGCCGCACAGCAGGACAAGACCAAGAACGGCACCTTCGCCTTGAACATGACCAACAGCCGTCATATCGAAGCGCAAGGTTTGAGCAAGGGTGACGAGTCGTTGCTGTATCGCACGCCGATGCAGCCGTCGATCGACCAGAACACCGTCGATGCGCAGTTGGAGCAATCGAACTACGCCGAGAACTCGGTGAACTTCCAGGCCAGCTTTACCCTGCTCAACAGCAAATTCAAAGGGCTGATGTCAGCCCTGCGTGGAGAATAAGCCATGTCCCTGTCCAGTGTTTTCAATATTGCCGGCAGTGGCATGAGCGCGCAGACCACGCGTTTGAACACCGTCGCCAGTAACATCGCCAACGCCGAGACCGTCTCTTCGAGCATTGACCAGACTTACCGTGCCCGTCACCCGGTGTTCGCCACCATGTTTCAGGGTGGCCAGGCCGGCGGCGGCGATTCGTTGTTCCAGAACCAGGACGCAGCCGGCTCCGGCGTGCAGGTACTGGGTGTGGTCGAAGACCAGAGCAACCTGGAGGCCCGTTACGAGCCCAACCATCCAGCCGCGAACGAAAAGGGTTATGTCTACTACCCCAACGTCAACGTGGTTGAAGAGATGGCAGACATGATCTCTGCCAGTCGCTCGTTCCAGACCAATGCGGAAATGATGAACACCGCCAAGACCATGATGCAGAAGGTCCTGACCCTGGGTCAGTGATAAGGGGCGCCAAATAATGGCCATCGTTGATACGTCAAACAACACGGCAGTCCAGGACCTGTTCAATTCCAAGGTCAAGGACGCTTCGAACAATGTAGCGAATGTTTCCAAAGCGGCCACTGGCAACCAGGCGCTGGGCAAGGACGCATTCCTGCAGTTGCTGGTGACCCAGCTGAAAAACCAGAACCCGCTGTCGCCTCAGGACAACGGCGCGTTCGTGGCCCAACTTGCGCAGTTCAGCAGTCTGGAAGGCATCAACACCCTGAACGACTCGGTGAATAACATCTCCAGCAACTTCAGCTCTTCGCAGGCGTTGCAGGCTTCGTCGCTGGTGGGGCGGTCGATCATTATCCAGACCGACAAAGCCATGGTTGATACCAGCAAGAGCATGAACGGTTCGGTGGAGGTGCCATCGGCGGTGGGTAACGTTTCCATCAAGATCACCGACAAGGACGGCAACGTCGTGCGCACCGTGGATATGGGCGCACAAAGTGCCGGCAGCCAGAGCTTTATCTGGGATGGCAAGAACGACAAGGGTGAGGTCGCTCCAGCCGGCACCTACACCTTCAATGCCTCTACCAAGAACGACAAAGGCGACGCGGTGGCCCTGGCCACCTCGCTGCCGGCCACGGTCACCAGCGTGACCTTGAGCAAGACCGGCGGCGAAATGCTGCTCAACCTTGCAGGCGGCATGGGCAGCGCCAAGCTGTCGCAAATTCAGACTATCGGTACATAGAGCCGGCTAAATACGGCAGAGGGAGAGAAACATGTCTTTTAATATCGGCCTTAGCGGCCTCTATGCGGCCAACAAACAACTGGACGTGACCGGCAACAACATCGCCAACGTCGCGACCACTGGCTTCAAGTCATCCCGTGCGGAGTTCGCTGATATTTACGCAGCCTCCAAGCTGGGTACCGGCCAGAACACCATCGGCAACGGTGTGAACCTGGCGGCGGTGTCTCAGCAGTTCACCCAAGGCGACGTCAACGGTGGCGGCGGGATCCTCGACATGGCGATCCAGGGCGGCGGTTTCTTCGTGCAGAAGGGCAGCGACGGCTCGCTGGAGTACACCCGCAGCGGTGCTTTCCGTGCGGACAAGGACGGCTACATCACCAACAACACCGGCACTTCGCGTCTGCAGGGTTATGCCGCCGATGACAACGGCAAGATCGCCAAGGGTGGCCTGGTTGACCTGCAACTGAACCTGTCGAACCTGCCACCGAAGGCGTCCACCAAGGTGGACTCCTCCAGTAACCTGAACTCCTCGGAACCGGTGATCGACCAGACCAAGAAGCCGTTCGATCCCACCAAAACCGAGACCTTCACCACCCAGTACAGCACCACGTTGTACGACTCTCAGGGTAACGCCCACCCGATGGTGCAATACCTGGTGAAAACCGATGCCAACCAGTGGCAGTCCTACACCTTGATCGACGGCCGCAACCCTGACGGTTCCGCGCCTACCGGTACCGGTGCTGATGTGAAAGCGCCAGTGCCGTCGACGCTGGCCTTCGATGGTGCCGGTAATCTCAAGAGCATCATGACCGGCGGCGTGGCCGGCACGACCTTGACCATCAAGGATTGGGTACCCGGCACCGTGACTGACGGCGTGTGGAAGGCCAACGATGCTACGGCGAACGCGGATGGCATCGCCATCAACATGGCCAACATTACCCAGTACAACTCGGCCAGCTACCGTAACCCGCCGGTCACCGATGGTTACGCCACCGGCCAGATCACCGGCCTGAAGATTGATGGCAGCGGTGTGCTGTTCGCCACCTTCAGTAACCAGCAGAGCAAGGCCATTGGCCAGATCTCCCTGGCCAGCTTCAACAACGAGCAGGGCCTGCAACCAGCTGGCGGTACGACCTGGAAAGAAACCTTCGCATCGGGCCAGCCGGGTTACGACGCGCCGCAAGCTGGCACACTGGGCTCGATCAAGGCCTCCTCCCTGGAAGCTTCCAACGTCAACCTGACCAACGAGCTGGTGGACCTGATCAAGGCCCAGAGCAACTACCAGGCAAACGCAAAAACCATCTCCACCCAAAGCACCATCATGCAGACCATCATCCAGATGACCTGATAGGTTAGTGCTTCAAAATGTGGGAGGGGGCTTGCCCCCGATAGCGGTGTATCAGCCAAGTAGCCATTGACTGACACCACACTATCGGGAGCAAGCCCCCTCCCACATTTGTATCTGCTTCATGCTGCCAATCAGTTATTGATCGAGCAGCAGCGCAACAGGGGCTTTATGCCCGCCCAAGAAAAAGCCCCCGATACACCCTAGGTGTATCGGGGGCTTTTCTGCCTTGGGTGGTTAAACCCAGGGCAGGTTCAGCTTATTGGCAAGCTTCGCAATCCGGCTCGTCAATCGCGCAGGCTTTTGGCACTGGCGCCGGACCGGCCGGGGCAGCGAGAACCGAATCATCACCATGGTTGCCGCTGGAAACAGCGTTCAGCTTACCGGTGTTGATGGTCGACTTCTCGGTGCTGGTCGCGGCCAGGGCACGGAGGTAGTAAGTGGTTTTCAGGCCACGGTACCAAGCCATGCGGTAGGTCACATCCAGCTTCTTGCCCGAAGCGCCGGCGATGTACAGGTTCAGTGACTGAGCCTGGTCGATCCACTTCTGACGACGGCTGGCGGCGTCAACGATCCACTTGGTATCCACTTCGAAGGCTGTCGCGTAGAGCTCTTTGAGTTCTTGCGGGATGCGTTCGATCTGCTGTACGGAACCGTCGTAGTACTTCAGGTCGTTGATCATGACCGAGTCCCACAGGCCGCGAGCTTTCAGGTCGCGAACCAGGTACGGGTTGATCACGGTGAATTCGCCCGACAGGTTCGATTTCACATACAGGTTCTGGTAGGTCGGTTCGATCGACTGCGACACGCCAGTGATGTTGGCGATGGTGGCGGTCGGTGCGATGGCCATGATGTTGGAGTTACGAATACCTTTCTGCACACGGGCACGTACCGGTGCCCAGTCCAGGGTTTCGTTGAGGTCAACGTCGATGTACTTCTGGCCACGGGCTTCGATCAGGATCTGTTGCGAGTCCAGCGGCAGGATGCCTTTGGACCACAGCGAACCCTGGAACGTCTCGTAGGCGCCGCGCTCGTCGGCCAGGTCGCAGGAAGCCTGGATCGCGTAGTAGCTGACCGCTTCCATGGACTTGTCGGCGAACTCGACGGCTGCATCGGAACCGTAAGGAATGTGCTGCAGGTACAAGGCGTCCTGGAAGCCCATGATCCCCAGGCCAACCGGACGGTGCTTGAAGTTGGAGTTCTGCGCCTGTGGCACCGAGTAGTAGTTGATGTCGATCACGTTATCGAGCATGCGTACGGCGGTGTTGACGGTGCGTGCAAGCTTTACGGTGTCCAGCTTGCCGTTGACGATGTGGTTCGGCAGGTTGATCGAGCCCAGGTTGCAAACGGCGATCTCGTCCTTGTTGGTGTTCAAGGTGATTTCGGTGCACAGGTTCGAGCTGTGGACCACGCCCACGTGCTGCTGCGGGCTGCGCAGGTTGCATGGGTCCTTGAAGGTCAACCATGGGTGGCCGGTTTCGAACAGCATGGACAGCATTTTGCGCCACAGGTCTTTGGCCTGGATGGTCTTGAACAGCTTGACCTTGCCTGGGTACTCGGTGAGGGCTTCGTAGTACTCGTAGCGCTCTTCGAAGGCCTTGCCGGTCAGGTCGTGCAGGTCCGGCACTTCGGATGGCGAGAACAGGGTCCACTTGCCGTCATCGAAGACGCGCTTCATGAACAGGTCCGGGATCCAGTTGGCGGTGTTCATGTCGTGGGTACGACGACGGTCATCACCGGTGTTCTTGCGCAGCTCGATGAACTCTTCAATGTCCATGTGCCAGGTTTCCAGGTAGGCACATACAGCGCCTTTGCGCTTGCCACCCTGGTTCACGGCGACGGCGGTGTCGTTCACCACTTTCAGGAACGGTACAACGCCCTGGGACTTGCCGTTGGTGCCCTTGATGTACGAACCCAGTGCACGCACCGGGGTCCAGTCGTTGCCCAGGCCACCGGCGAATTTGGACAACATGGCGTTGTCGTGGATCGCGTGGTAGATGCCCGACAGGTCATCCGGCACGGTGGTCAGGTAGCAGCTCGACAGCTGTGGACGCAGGGTACCTGCGTTGAACAGGGTCGGAGTCGACGACATGTAGTCGAAGGACGACAGCAGGTTGTAGAACTCGATCGCACGGTCTTCCTTGTTCTTCTCTTCGATCGCCAGGCCCATGGCCACGCGCATGAAGAACACTTGCGGCAGTTCGAAGCGGATGCCGTCCTTGTGGATGAAGTAACGGTCGTACAGGGTTTGCAGACCCAGGTAGGTGAACTGCTGGTCGCGCTCGTGGTTGATCGCCTTGCCGAGTTTTTCCAGGTCGAAGGTGGCCAGGATCGGGTTCAGCAATTCGAATTCGATACCCTTGGCGATATAGGCCGGCAGGGCTTTGGCGTACAGGTCAGCCATCTCGTGGTGGGTGGCGCTGTCGGCGACTTTCAGGAAACCCAGGCCTTCGGCGCGCAGGGTGTCCATCAGCAGGCGCGCGGTCACGAACGAGTAGTTCGGCTCGCGTTCAACCAGGGTACGGGCGGTCATCACCAGCGCGGTGTTGACGTCGGTCAGGGCCACGCCGTCGTACAGGTTCTTCAGGGTTTCGCGCTGGATCAGGTCACCATCGACTTCTTCCAGACCTTCGCAGGCCTCGGTGATGATGGTGTTCAGGCGGCCCAGGTCCAACGGGGCAAAGCTGCCGTCAGCCAGGGTGATGCGGATCGACGGGTGCGCTTGTACGGCAGCTTCTTCGGCCGGGGAGCGTACGGCACGCTCCTTGGCGCGCGAATCGCGGTAGATCACGTAGTCGCGGGCCACTTTCTGCTCGCCGGCACGCATCAGGGCCAGTTCAACCTGGTCCTGGATTTCTTCGATATGGATGGTGCCGCCCGAAGGCATGCGACGCTTGAAGGTCGCGGTGACCTGTTCGGTCAGGCGGGCAACGGTGTCGTGGATGCGCGACGAAGCAGCAGCGGTGCCGCCTTCAACTGCAAGAAACGCTTTGGTGATAGCGACGGTGATTTTGTCATCGGTATAAGGAACGACAGTGCCGTTACGCTTGATCACACGCAGTTGGCCAGGTGCAGTGGCGGACAGATCCAGATTCGAATCAGCGGCCTGCGGCACGGAGCCTTGCGGGTTCTCGCGAGTTGTGTCGGTTTGCATGGGGGGTTGTCTCCACATTCTATATTTATTTGGGCACCATCAAGGTGCCCACCGTTCCGTCCTGAAGCACTTACAGCAGGCCTGGGCCTGGCATAACAACTTCGGGACAGGAGGAAGGGAGCTCATCGCGCCGCTTCCATGCCGAAGTCTTTTGGCTCGGGGCCGGGGAGCCCTTCGCCGTATTCCTGGTGGGTGACAGTGGCCTGGTTCAAGCCCTGCAACACCCGTACCGTCTTCTGCCAATCGGGCTGGAAAACGGCTGCCATCCGCGTGCGCGGTTTGGGCTTTGAAAAAATGCTTTGGTTCAACCAAACGTGAGCAAGAAAGCGCTTGAGTTTCTGGTCTGACTTGTGTTTGGTTTTTCGCTTAAAACCCTACATGTAGGGTTTTTTTAGCGCCGAGGTACAAGATAATGCGTTTTCGGGGGGTTAGCAACGCACTACCTGTGGATAACGCTGTGAGTAAAATGTGTATGAATCATGGAACACCCGTGTAGGCCGCATTACTACTGGATCACACCGTTTGTCACCGAATATTCCAAGGTACAAACCGCCGCTTGGAATTTTGAGGGCGCGAACCCTATCACAAAAAAACGCCATCACCGAATGGAATTCCCGGCTTGTGTTTAAGGGTTGGGCCATGGCTACAATCGGCCTTTGTTATGCCCTCAAAACATGACAAGCAGGCTATGCCTGCTGAAGATCAATATGTGGGAGCTGGCTTGCCTGCGATGGCGGTGTATCAGCCACCCACAGGCTCGCTGACCCACCGCCATCGCAGGCAAGCCAGCTCCCACACCGACCGTATTTCACATTCGATTGTGTCGGCCAGAAGAAATTCTAATAACAACGAGGTAGGGCATGGAGCAGGAAGCCTGGCAAATACTGATCATCGAGGATGACGAGCGACTCGCCGAGTTAACCCGTGAGTATCTGGAAAGCAACGGCCTGCGCGTTTCGGTGGAAAGCGATGGTGCAAGGGCCGCAGCGCGCATCATTGCCGAACAGCCAGACCTGGTAATCCTCGACCTGATGCTGCCCGGCGAAGATGGCCTGAGCATCTGTCGCAAAGTTCGCGAGCGTTATGAGGGCGTGATCCTGATGCTCACCGCGCGCACCGACGACATGGACCAGGTACAGGGCCTGGACATGGGCGCCGACGACTATGTGTGCAAGCCCGTGCGCCCGCGCCTGTTACTGGCGCGTATTCAGGCCCTATTGCGGCGCAGCGAGCCGGCGTTACCGGCAGCGGGGGAAAGCCAGCGCCGCCTGCAGTTCGGCCCGCTGGTGGTGGACAACGCGCTGCGCGAAGCCTGGCTGCACGATGGCGGGATCGAACTGACCAGCGCCGAATTCGACCTGCTGTGGCTATTGGTCGCGAATGCCGGGCGCATCCTGTCCCGGGAAGAAATCTTCATCGCCCTGCGCGGCATTGGCTACGACGGTCAGGACCGCTCCATTGATGTGCGCATCTCGCGCATTCGGCCGAAGATCGGCGACGACCCGATCCACCCACGCCTGATCAAGACCATCCGCAGCAAAGGCTACCTGTTCGTCCCCGAAGCCGCTGCCGACATGTCGCTGTGAACTCGATCTTCCTGCGCATCTACGGCGGCATGTGCGCGGCGCTGATCCTGGTGGCGTTGCTCGGCGCCCTGGCGTTGCACCTGCTCAACGACGTGCGCAGCGGCCAATACCGCGAGCGCCTGGCCCACGGCACCTTTGCCCTGATGGGCGATAACCTGCAATCGATGAACACCATCGAGCGGCTGCGTGCATTGGCAGTGTGGGAGCGCTTGCTGGGCATTCCACTGGAGCTGCGCACGTTCACAGAGGCGCAACTGGACCTTGGCCAGCGCAACCGCCTGCAACGCGGCCAGGTGCTGGTGGAACAGACCGGCCCTCATGCGGCGCGGGTACTGCGACTGGTCAGTGAACAGGAACAACTGGTGCTCACCGGTGAAGTACAGCAGATCAGCGAGCAATTGGCCCGTGCGACTATTTACCTGCTGGCCGACGAACTGGTGCGTTTTCCTGTGGCCGAGCAGCCGCAACGTCTGGCTGACATCAAACAGGCCAAGGGCTTTGGTTTTGAGATGCACTTGGTGGCCCTTGATCAGGCCGACATGGACGACGACCAGCGCCGTCGCGTAGCGGAAGGCGATACGGTGATGGCCCTGGGCAAGGGCGGCGATTCGATCCGCGTATTCGCCGGCATGGTCGGTACGCCGTGGGTGCTGGAAATCGGTCCGCTCTATCAAATGAACCCGTACCCGGCGCAGTGGCTGATTCTGATCACCTTGATCGGCCTGACCCTGATCGGTTTAATCGTCTATTTACTGGTGCGCCAGCTGGAGCGTCGGCTCAAAGGTCTGGAGGCGGCCGCGACGCGTATCGCCAAGGGCAACCTGGAAGTGCGCGTACCGGCCCGGGGTGCCGACTCGGTGGGGCGCCTGGCGGCCGCGTTCAATGGCATGGCCGAACACCTGCAGCAATTGCTGGCGATTCAGCGCGAACTGGTGCGTGCGGTGTCCCACGAACTGCGCACGCCGGTAGCGCGCCTGCGCTTTGGTCTGGAGATGATTGGCGACGCTGCCACTCCCGAGGCACGGCGTAAATACCTGGAAGGCATGGATGGCGATATCCAGGACCTCGATGGCCTGGTGGATGAAATGCTCACCTATGCGCGTCTGGAGCAGGGCGCGCCGGAGTTGAATTTCCAGCGCGTGGATCTCGATGCGCTGCTTGATCAAGTCATCGGCGAATTGTCGCCACTGCGCCCGCAGGTGGCCGTGACTCGCGGTGTTTGCCTGTCATCGGCCCACTGGGAAGACGCGTGGGTCGACGCTGAGCCGCGTTACCTGCACCGCGCCTTGCAAAACCTGGTGAGTAACGCCATGCGCCACGCCAAAGGCCAGGTGCTGATCAGTTACCAGGTTGGACAACTGCGTTGCCGCATCGATGTAGAGGACGATGGTCCCGGCGTGCCGGAGAGCGCCTGGGAGCGAATTTTCACACCGTTCCTGCGCCTGGACGACAGCCGTACCCGCGCCTCGGGTGGTCATGGCCTGGGCCTGTCGATTGTGCGGCGGATCATCTATTGGCATGGCGGGCGGGCGTTGATCAGCAAGAGCAACAATTTGGGCGGGGCGTGCTTCAGCCTGAGCTGGCCAAGGGATCAAGACAAACCCTGACACCCTGACTGTAGGAGCGAGCTCGCTCGCGAAAAACGTCAACGATAACGCGTGCTTCCTGAATAAACGCGGCGCCTGTGAGTTTTTCGCGAGCAAGCTCGCTCCTATCTTGCGATAGCCACCAGGCTCAACAACTGCTCCCCTTGCACCACAAACTGCCCTTCAAGCTCTTTGCCATGGTTCCATTCTTCAGAAAGGTCCGTGAGCAACCGCAGCCGCACATCCCCAGCCTGCGACCACCCCAACACCTCGGCATGTTCAAAGTAAAAACGCTTTTGCACGATGGGGTAGAGCGCCTTGAACAGACTCTCCTTGACCGAAAACGTCAGGGTCACCAACAACCCATGCAGCTCACGCGGTATGGCCGCCATGCGCTGCAACTCATCGGCTGTCAGAATTTCCCCGGCCAAACGCTCCGCCCGCTCAAGTGTCAGCACATTCTCCAGATCCATGCCCAACCCGTGCCACTGCGCCTTGTGCCCGACAATGGCCGCGGCATGCCCGGTGCTGTGGGTGATGGAACCACTGATATGCCCAGGCCAGACCGGCGCGCGATCTTCACCGATGGCCGGGATGCAGTTGAGGTTATCCAGTCGTTGCAGCGCTTCGCGGGCGCACAGGCGCCCGGCGAGAAACTCCGCCTGGCGCTTGGCAACCGAGCGCTGGATGCTCGCCGGCGGCGGCACGGCGCTGCGTTGGAAATCGCCGGCGTCCAATAAGGCTGGATCGAATCGGGTGCTCAAAAACACCGTGCCGGGTAAGGCAACCGGCAGCGGCCAATGGGCATCCAGCGGGGTGCAGCAAGAGGGTAGGGGCGTCATGCGCGGTATTTTGCCCAGTTGATGGGCCAGTGGATAGTCCGGCGCGGTTCAGGTGTGGTTAAGAGCCTGTTCAGGGGGAGTTCAGGGGCCCCTGCGTACTCTGGACCTCACAGCCAAACGCGTATGAGGTAACTACCATGACTGCGATCAAGAAGCTGATGTTGGCGTTAACCATGCTCGGTGCCACTGCCGGCGTGCAGGCCAGTGATGGCGCCTTTGCGGCATTTGGCGGCGAGAAACCCAGGAAGTCCGGCAACCTGATCCATCGTGTCAGCTTCGAAGACGTCAACACCCAGGCCGCGCCGTGGGGCCAGGCCCTGGGCGTTACCGCTGCGCAAACCGACTATCGCAGCGGCTACACACACCTGACGGGTCAGTACAATGGCATTAAACTGCGCCCGCAAGACTTGCAGGGCCGCTATGATATCCCTCTGTCGGACAGTTGAATTGCCTTGGAGAGCCTTATGAAATTGCTGGTGGTGGAAGATGAGGCGCTGCTGCGTCATCACCTGTTTACCCGCCTGACTGACAGCGGGCATGTGGTCGAAGCCGTGGCCAATGCCGAGGAAGCCCTGTACCAGACCGGCCAGTTCAACCATGACCTGGCGATCGTCGACCTTGGCCTGCCGGGCATGGGCGGCCTGGACCTGATCCGCCAACTGCGTACCCAGGCCAAGACCTTTCCGATCCTGATCCTGACCGCCCGTGGCAACTGGCAGGACAAGGTCGAAGGCTTGGCGGCAGGTGCTGACGACTATGTGGTCAAACCCTTCCAGTTCGAAGAGCTGGAGGCGCGTATGAATGCCTTGCTGCGCCGCTCCAGCGGCTTTACCCAGTCCACCATTACCGCCGGGCCCTTGCTGCTGGACCTTAACCGCAAACAGGCCTCCCTGGATGAACAGCCGCTGGCGTTGACCGCCTATGAGTATCGGATCCTTGAGTACTTGATGCGCCATCATCAACAGGTGGTGGCCAAGGACCGCTTGATGGAGCAGCTCTACCCCGATGACGACGAGCGCGACCCAAACGTGATCGAAGTGCTGGTCGGCCGTCTGCGCCGCAAGCTGGAAGGCCCTGCCGGGTTCAAGCCAATCGATACCGTGCGCGGCTTGGGTTACCTGTTCAATGAGCGCTGCCGTTGATTCGCTCGCTACGTGTGCGCCTGATGCTGGCGGCCGCCACCCTGGCCGTGCTGTTTATGCTCGGCTTGTTGCCGGCCATGCAAGGCGCCTTCAGCCTGGCGTTGCAGGATTCCATCGAGCAGCGTCTGGCGTCGGATGTGACCACCCTGATTTCTGCGGCGCGGGTGGAAAATAACCGCCTGCTGATGCCGGCGCAGTTGCCCGACGAGCGTTTCAACCTTACCGACAGCCGCCTGCTCGGCTATATCTACGACCGCGAAGGCCATCTGGTGTGGCGTTCGCGGGCGACCCAGGAAGAAAACATCAACTACAAACCGCGCTACGACGGGCGCGGTAATGAATTTGCGCGCATCCGCGAGGCCAATGGCCAGGAATTCTTCGTGTATGACGTTGAGGTCAGGCTGCTGGGGGGCAAGAGCGCCGCGTTCAGCATTGTCGCGCTGCAACCGGTGCGTGAGTACCAGCTAACCCTCGAAGGCTTGCGCGAGAACCTCTACCTCGGGTTCGGCGCAGCCCTGCTGGTGCTGTTGACGCTGCTGTGGCTGGGCCTGACCTGGGGCTTGCAAGCCCTGCGGCGCCTGAGCCAGGAACTTGACCAGATCGAAGGCGGTACCCGCGAAAGCCTCAGCGAAGAACACCCCCGCGAACTGTTGCGCCTGACCGGCTCCCTCAACCGTTTGCTGCACAGCGAGCGCGAACAGCGTGCGCGCTACCGTGACTCCCTCGATGACTTGGCCCACAGCTTGAAAACTCCGCTGGCAGTCTTGCAGGGCGTGAGCGAAGACATGGCCCAGCGTCCCGAAGAGCGCAGCCAGGCGTGGGTATTGCAATCGCAGATCGAACGCATGAGCCAGCAGATCGGCTACCAATTGCAGCGTGCCAGCCTGCGTAAAAGCGGGCTGGTGCGCCACCAGGTACGCCTGGAGCCCGTGCTGCAAAGCCTGTGCGATACATTGGAGAAGGTTTACCGCGACAAGCGTGTCACCGTGACCTTTGATCTACCGCCGGCGTGCGACGTGCCCATCGAAAAAGGCGCGCTGCTCGAAATGCTCGGCAACCTGCTGGAAAACGCCTATCGCCTGTGCCTCAAGCAAGTGCGTATCAGCCTGGTGGAAAACCTGGACGGCCTTGAGCTGTGTATCGAAGACGATGGCCCAGGCGTGCCACCGGACCAGCGCGCACGAATCCTGCAACGCGGCGAACGGCTAGATCGCCAGCACCCCGGGCAGGGCATCGGCCTGGCAGTGGTCAAGGACATCATCGAAAGCTATCACGCGCGATTGACGTTGGGGGATTCAGCGTTGGGTGGAGCGGCGTTCAGGATTCACTTTCCTGCCTTGTGATCTGCAGTGGCCTCATCGCAGGCAAGCCAGCTCCCACATTTGAATGTATTCACACATCCAATTGTATAAACCCGATCAACTGTGGGAGCTGGCTTGCCTGCGATGAGGCCCTCCCAGCAAATACACCTCTAACTCTCCTGCGCTCTGTAGGCCCCCGGCGTCAACCCCGTCCACTTCTTGAACGCCCGATGAAACGCCGACGGTTCGGAGAACCCCAACTGTTCGGCAATTTCCTGCAAGGACAAATCCGCCCGCCCCAGGTGATAGATGGCGATGTCGCGCCGTAACTCATCCTTAAGTGCCTGAAAACTGCTGCCTTCTTCGCGCAGGTGCCGGCGCAGGGTTTGTGGGCTGATGTGCAAATGCTGGGCGACCGCTTCCAGGTCTGGCCAGGGTGTGCGGTCGCGACTGAGCAAACGCCGCAACTGGCTGCTCAGGCTGTCGCCTTCATCGGGCCGGGACAGCAAGTCGGCCGGGGAGCGCTGCAAAAAGTGTTTGAGGGTGCGTTCATCCTGCAACAGCGGCAGGCTCAGGTAGCGGCTGGGGAACACCAGGCTGCTGGTCGGTGCACCGAACACCTGGGGGCAGGGGAACAGCAGGTCGTATTCACCGGCATGGGCCGGCATCGGGTAACTGAAGCTGGCCTGTTGCAGCCGGATTCGCTGGCCGATCAACCAACTGCCCAGGCGGTGCCAGATCACCAGCAGGCATTCACTGAGAAAGTGATCCGGGTCCCATAGCTGTGAGTCATCCAGGCTCAGCCGCGCCATATCGCCTTCTTTCGTCAGCTGCCAGCGCGGGCCCTGTGGGAATAAGCTATAAAACAGTAAGCCCCGTTCCAGAGCCTTCTCCAGGGTGCGGCAGTGGATCAGGGCGTGGCACATCATGGCGAAGGTGCCGCGTTTGCTCGGGCCTTCGGCGAACCCCAGGTATTCGTCATCCAGCCCCAACCAAAGCATTTGCAACAAGCGCGTAAATTGCTCCGGAGCGATACGGGCGCGGGGTTCGGTCAGCAGTTCGGGGGTGATGCCTACCTGCTGCAACAGCCCCGAGTAGTCGTAACCCATGCGACGCGCGCCGCCGAGAGCGGCTCGGGCGTAGTGACTGGCGATGGTACGTTCACGCATGAAAGGGCCTCATCCATGGAGTGGCGGATGGTAGTCAGCCCCCGGCGCGGCGGCAAGGCGGATATCCGCCAAA
The DNA here is from genome assembly GCF_016405455.1 of Pseudomonas sp. MF7453. Taxonomy (NCBI): domain Bacteria; kingdom Pseudomonadati; phylum Pseudomonadota; class Gammaproteobacteria; order Pseudomonadales; family Pseudomonadaceae; genus Pseudomonas; species Pseudomonas sp. MF7453. The sequence continues at coordinate 20,389 of NZ_JAEKCN010000010.1, forward strand.
TTGTAGGACGAGACGGGATGGGTGGGCGGAAATCCGCCACCTTGCTCTACGCCTCAAGCGCGTCAATCCACGCCAAGCCCTGATGTCCAAGGGCCTTCACGGTGTTTAAGCAAAGTGGCACGTTGTTTGCGATAAGGATTACAGCGCAGGTTTGTTCCTACAGGCTTCGCAAACAACAAATCCCTCCAGTGCAGGAGGGTTCGCAATTCAAGTGCCGTGGGCAATGGCGGATATTTGCCACACGGGACGATTGAGGAACTTTGCAATGACGACTCGTCAGCCAATTTACAAATCCCTGTATTTCCAGGTGATCGTTGCAATCGTTATCGGTATTTTGCTCGGCCACTTTTACCCGCAGACCGGCGTGGCCCTCAAGCCACTGGGTGACGGCTTTATCAAGCTGATCAAAATGGTCATCGCCCCGATCATCTTCTGCACCGTTGTCAGCGGTATCGCTGGCATGCAAAGCATGAAATCGGTCGGCAAAACCGGTGGCTACGCGCTGCTGTACTTCGAAATCGTGTCCACCATCGCCTTGCTGATCGGCCTGGTCGTGGTCAACGTCGTGCAACCGGGCGCCGGCATGCACATCGACGTCGCCACCCTGGACGCTTCCAAAGTGGCGGCCTACGTCACCGCCGGTAAAGACCAGAGCATCGTCGGCTTTATCCTCAACGTCATCCCGAACACCATCGTCGGCGCCTTCGCCAACGGCGACATTCTGCAAGTGCTGATGTTCTCGGTGATCTTCGGTTTCGCCCTGCACCGTCTGGGTGCCTACGGCAAGCCGGTGCTGGACTTCATCGATCGCTTCGCCCACGTGATGTTCAACATTATCAACATGATCATGAAGCTGGCGCCAATTGGTGCCCTGGGCGCCATGGCGTTCACCATCGGTGCCTACGGTGTGGGTTCGCTGGTGCAACTGGGCCAGTTGATGATCTGCTTCTACATCACCTGCATCCTGTTCGTGGTGCTGGTGCTGGGCGCCATCTGCCGCGCTCACGGTTTCAGCGTGTTGAAACTGATCCGCTACATCCGTGAAGAGCTGCTGATCGTACTGGGTACTTCGTCTTCCGAATCCGCACTGCCGCGTATGTTGATCAAGATGGAGCGCCTGGGTGCGAAGAAGTCCGTCGTTGGCCTGGTGATCCCAACCGGTTACTCCTTCAACCTTGACGGTACGTCGATCTACCTGACCATGGCCGCCGTGTTCATCGCTCAGGCGACCGACACCCACATGGACATCACCCACCAGATCACCCTGCTGCTGGTGCTGCTGCTGTCCTCCAAAGGCGCAGCCGGTGTGACGGGTTCGGGCTTTATCGTCCTGGCTGCCACCCTGTCGGCTGTCGGCCACCTGCCGGTTGCCGGCCTGGCGCTGATCCTGGGTATCGACCGCTTCATGTCTGAAGCCCGTGCCCTGACCAACCTGGTGGGTAACGCCGTTGCCACCATCGTCGTGGCCAAGTGGGTCAAGGAGCTGGACACCGACAAGCTGCAAAGCGAGTTGGCATCCGGTGGTACCGGTATCTCCGAAACCCGCGAGCTCGATGATCTGGGTGTGGCCGAAGGCCCTGCTCCTGTGGTCAAGTAAGCCGCTGATGGCGTGATCTGACGCTTAGGCAATCGACAAACGCCCCGACTGGTTCGGGGCGTTTGCGTTTGTGCGCGGCCACTTTTTGATTATTTTGCTTTACAGTAAACGACGATTTTTCAACGCTGGCAGGAAGGTTTGATGGACAGTGTGGATTTGAATGTCCTGCGTAGCGTTCTGGAATGGCGCCGCGCCGGGCAGCGCGTGGTGTTGTACAGCGTGGTACAGACCTGGGGCAGCGCGCCGCGTCCTCCCGGGGCGATGCTGGCCTTGCGTGGCGACGGGGTGGTCATTGGTTCCGTGTCCGGAGGCTGCATCGAAGATGACTTGATCGCACGCCTGCAAGACGGGCGGCTGGCGGACGATGGGCCACCGGTGCAATTGGTGACCTACGGCGTCACCCGCGACGAAGCGGCACGTTTTGGCTTGCCATGTGGCGGCACACTGCGCCTGACCGAAGAGCGAGTGGATGACTGGGCCTGGGTCGAGCAACTGCTGGCGCGCTGTGAAGACCACCAGGTCGTCGCGCGTGAGTTGGAGCTGGCCACGGGTGCGGTAACCCTGAGCGCCGCGAGCAAAACCGATGTGGTGAGCTTCGACGGCGAACGCCTGCGCGCCATTTATGGTCCGCGCTGGCGACTGCTGCTGATCGGTGCCGGGCAGCTGTCGCGCTACGTCGCCGAAATGGCGCGTTTACTGGATTTCGAAGTGCTGATCTGCGACCCCCGCGAAGAGTTCGTCTACGGCTGGGAAGAGCAACACGGCCGCTTTGTGCCGGGTATGCCCGACGAGGCCGTGTTGAACATCCACACCGATGAGCGCACCGCCATCGTGTGCCTGACCCACGATCCGCGTTTGGATGATATGGCACTGCTGACGGCGCTGAACTCCACTGCGTTCTACATCGGCGCCCTGGGGTCGCGGGTCAATACCCAGAAGCGCCGCGAGAACCTGGCGGCGCTGGGCTTGTCGGCAGATGCGATTGCGCGCTTGCACGGGCCGATTGGTTTGCATATCGGCAGCCATACACCGGCGGAGATTGCCCTGTCGTTGATGGCGGAAATTGTCGCGATCAAGAACGGCGTGGCACCGATGCAGAAAAAGCCCCTGGCGGTAGCGGCGCAGTGACCGTCACGGCGATTGTGCTGGCAGCAGGGCAGGGCAGTCGTTTCCGCGCCGAAGCCGGGGCTGATCAAGACAAGTTACTGGCCGCTTGCACGGGGTTGGATGGTGTGACGAGAGCGGTTATCGAGCAGGTGCTGGTTAACCTGCCCGCGACGCTGGTTGAGCGCTGGGTCGTGACCTCACCGGAGCGCCTTGAGGTGATTCGGTTAGCTCAAGCGCACGGTTGCAAGGTCCTGCTGTTGGAATCGGCCGGCATGGGCGACAGCATTGCCGCAGCCGTTGCGGCCAGCACCTCGGCGGATGGCTGGCTGGTGGTGCTGGGTGATATGCCGTTTATTCGATCCGCGACGATCGAGCGTGTGCTGGCCGATCCAGGAGGCATCACTGTGCCGGTGCACGCCGGGCAGTATGGGCATCCGGTGGCTTTCGGTCGTGTATGTGGGCCTGCATTGATGGCGTTGACCGGGGACCGTGGCGCGAAGCCTTTGTTTGCACAAGCCCAAGTGCGGAGCGTGCAGGTGGATGATCCTGGGGTGCTATGGGATGTGGACGTGCCGCAACGGTTGAGTTTCAGCGTCGAGCGCTAATACCTCCCGCACTTGTACAGCCGTGTGTTCGAATCTTTTGCAAAAAAAAGCCCCGCCTGATTGCTCAGGCGGGGCTTTTTAATGGCTGATGGAATCAGGCGAGGGGTTTAGGCTCTTCTTCCACGGCCTTGTGCTCTACCGCCTGGGCAGCCGCTGCGGCAGCTGCTTCGGCTTCCTTGCGACGACGACGCACTTCACGCGGGTCGTTCGGCGCACGGCCATTTTCGGTAAGGGCACTGGCAGGCGCAGCTTCAACCACTGGGGCGGCCACTTCGGCAACCACCGGGGCTTCAACTTCAACCACAGGTGCAGGCTCCACAACCGGCGTCGGCTCAACCACTGGGGCTGGCTCGGCGACGACTTCGGCAACCGGTGCCGGCGCTTCTTCTACCACTGGGGCAGGTGCTGGCGCTTCAACCGATGCAGCCGGTTCGGAAGTCCACTGGAAGGCGGTCTGTTCTTCGCGAACTTCACGCACGGCCGGGGATGCTTCTTCGACCACCGGAGCTTCTACGGTCGCTTCTACTACTGGCTGAGGCTCAACTACCGGAGCCGGTTCAACGGCAACCACTTCGGTTTCTGGCTGTGCATCGCGAACCGGGGCAACTTCCACTTCCGGAACCACTGGGGCTTCGACAGGGGTTGTGGCTTCAACGACTGGCGCTTCAACAGCCGGCGCTTCAACCACTGGGGTCTGGGCTTCGGGGGCTTCTACGACAGCAGTTTCTTCGACGGCGGCGGTAGCACGCTCGGCTTGCTCGTGGGCCTGGGCTTCAGCAGGTGCGCTGATGACCGAGCTGGCGACGGCTGCGGTAACGGCCAAGCCAGCAGCCAGTTCGGCGCCTGTTGGTTCATTGTTGGCAGCTTCTGCGTTTTCGCCGGTTTCTTCCGAACCTTCGATCACGTTGCCGTTGGCGTCACGCTGACGCTCACGACGGTTGCTGCGACGACGCTGGCCACGGGAGCGGCGGCGTGGACGATCGCCTTCGGCGTTGTCCTGGCCGTCTTCCTGCAACTGCTCTTCGCCGGTCAGTACTTCTTCTTCGCTGGCGGCAGCGGCTTGCTCGGCGCGTGGTTGACGCTCTTCACGCGGCGGGCGCGGTTGGCGCTCTTCGCGTGGTGCGCGTTCTTCACGCGGCTGGCGGGCCGGGCGTTCTTCGGTGGTTGCGGCAGCGGCAGCAGCCACAGCGGGTGCTGCATCCAGCGGTTCGCGCAGTTCACGCACGCGCTCTTCACGCTCGCCACGTGGCTTGCGGTCTTCACGTGGAGCGCGTGGGGTACGTGGTGCGCGCTCTTCACGCGGTGCACGTTCTTCACGGGCTACGGCCGGGGTGTCTTCACGGGCTTCGCGAGGCGCACGCTCTTCACGGGGGGCGCGATCTTCACGCGGTGCACGTTCTTCGCGAGGCTTGCGTTCTTCGTCACGGCGACCGTTGCGGTTACGGCTCTGCTGGCGACCGTTGCGACGCTCTTCGTTGCGCGCCGGGCGCTCGGTGGCAGGTTTTTCAACCACGACCGGGGCAGCAGGCTCTTCCTTGGTGGCGAACAGGCTGACCAGCGACTTCACCAGGCCCTTGAACAGGCTTGGCTCAGGCAGGGCGGCCGGTGCGGCAACCGGGGCAGCGGCTTCGGTTGGTACCGGTGCGTTGGCGCGGGCCGGCGCAGTTTTCACGGCGGCTTCCTGGCGAACCAGGGTGCGGGTCGCGGCGGCTGGCTGGACTTCTTCCACTTCGGCCGCGGCAGCAGCGATTTCATAGCTGGACTGCCCGCTATGGGCTTCCGGGCTGTCGTCACGCAGGCGCTGGACTTCGAAGTGCGGCGTTTCGAGGTGATCGTTCGGCAGGATGACGATACGGGCACGGGTGCGCAGTTCGATTTTGGTGATCGAGTTGCGTTTTTCGTTGAGCAGGAAGGCGGCAACCGGAATCGGCACTTGGGCGCGAACTTCGGCGGTGCGGTCTTTCAGGGCTTCTTCTTCGATCAGGCGCAGGATCGCCAGGGACAGCGATTCAACGTCACGGATGATGCCGGTGCCGTTGCAACGCGGGCAGACGATGCCGCTGCTCTCGCCCAGGGACGGACGCAGGCGCTGACGGGACATTTCCAGCAGGCCGAAGCGCGAGATACGGCCCACTTGTACGCGGGCGCGGTCGGCTTCCAGGCACTCGCGGACTTTTTCTTCCACGGCGCGCTGGTTCTTGGCGGGGGTCATGTCGATGAAGTCGATCACGATCAGGCCGCCGATGTCACGCAGACGCAGTTGGCGGGCGATCTCTTCAGCCGCTTCCAGGTTGGTCTGCAGGGCGGTTTCTTCGATGTCGCTGCCTTTGGTCGCACGTGCCGAGTTGATGTCGATGGACACCAGGGCTTCGGTCGGGTCGATCACGATGGAGCCGCCGGAAGGCAGTTCGACCACGCGCTGGAAAGCGGTCTCGATCTGGCTTTCGATCTGGAAACGGTTGAACAGCGGAACGCTGTCTTCGTACAGCTTGATCTTGCTGGCGTACTGCGGCATTACCTGGCGGATGAAGGTCAGGGCTTCGTCCTGAGCTTCAACGCTGTCGATCAGCACTTCGCCGATGTCCTGGCGCAGGTAATCGCGGATGGCGCGGATGATTACGTTGCTTTCCTGGTAGATCAGGAACGGCGCGGAACGATCCAGGGACGCTTCTTTGATAGCGGTCCACAGCTGCAGCAGGTAGTCGAGGTCCCACTGCATTTCTTCGCTGCTGCGGCCAAGGCCTGCAGTGCGAACGATCAGGCCCATGTCGGCCGGTGCGATCAGGCCGTTCAGCGCTTCACGCAGTTCGTTGCGCTCTTCGCCTTCGATGCGACGGGAAATACCGCCGGCACGCGGGTTGTTCGGCATCAGTACGAGGTAACGGCCGGCGAGGCTGATGAAGGTGGTCAGGGCTGCGCCCTTGTTGCCACGTTCTTCTTTCTCGACCTGGACGATGACTTCCTGGCCTTCGCTCAGGACGTCCTTGATGTTTACGCGGCCTTCAGGGGCTTTCTTGAAGTATTCGCGGGAGATTTCTTTGAGGGGCAGAAAGCCGTGGCGCTCGGAGCCGAAATCGACAAAGGCAGCCTCAAGGCTTGGTTCGATGCGAGTAATACGGCCTTTATAGATGTTGGCCTTCTTTTGCTCGCGTGCACCGGATTCGATGTCCAGGTCGTAGAGGCGTTGACCATCTACCAGTGCAACACGCAACTCTTCGGGTTGAGTTGCGTTAATCAGCATTCTTTTCATGTTGTACCGTCGGTTTCCGGGCTGCCGGAAACGGCGTTCGGCACACACGACTTCTCACGGTCGGTGTCAGGTGCGTCAAGAGTGGTTGGCCACTCCAGTGTCCAGCAAAATCGGCCAATTGGGCCGGTATCGCGACGGACGCGTCCTGCTCGTTAGCGGTGGTGACAAAGGCACCACTTCAACAAAAGCTAAGGTCAGGAGGAGGAATCAACCGGCGACTGTGGACGAGATGAAGCGTCTGAAACAAGCCTAGTGCTACACAGTCCGACGGTTGTGCATCTCCACCCTACACGTATCCCTGATAATTCGGGTGCTGCCGCGCGCAGAATCCGCAGCGGGTTGGCATTTACCGTGGGCTCCAATGGGGAGTCCACGCTCATGGCTAAACAAGACTAGGTGTGGGCGACTGCGCTCTCACTCAGCTCTTAACAGGCGTTGTTTCCGAAGCATTCGCCATGGTCTGGCTCAAGACTGACTGCACTTTGTGAACTGGCCGTAAATATCGGCGCAAAACGCGAGTATTCACTCTGCTTTTTGCACTCGCTTCAGGCCTCATGTCACCTGCGCTTGTTACAATCCCGAGCCTTCCAAGGTGGCGAAAGCCCCGTAGGACGGCCTCGCGTCCTGATGAATTGCGATGGTCAGGGCCGGCAATTTGCCGCATGTCCTCTGTCCAGGCCGCTTTTGGCGGCGTTCGCGACTATAGCAGCAATGATTAAGTGCTTCAATTCCATAAAAAATTGTTATCATCGCGGCCATGACGACTACCACCCCCCCGACCCCCAGCGTCCAGCTGCTTGAGGTCTCGCCGGAATATGCCGGCCAACGCATCGATAATTTTCTCCTGGCCCGGCTCAAAGGCGTGCCCAAGACCTTGATTTACCGCATTTTGCGTAAAGGCGAAGTGCGCGTAAACAAGGGGCGGATCAAGCCTGAGTACAAGTTGCAGGCGGGCGATATTGTCCGTGTGCCGCCCGTGCGCGTGCCTGAGCGTGACGAGCCTGTGCCCTTGGCCCAGGGGCTGTTGCAACGCCTGGAAGCGTCGATCGTCTTCGAAGACAACAAACTGATCGTGATCAATAAGCCGTGCGGCATTGCGGTTCACGGCGGCAGTGGCCTGAACTTCGGTGTAATCGAAGCCTTTCGCCAGTTGCGCCCGGATGCCAAGGAACTGGAGCTGGTCCATCGCCTGGACCGTGATACCTCCGGCCTGTTAATGATCGCCAAGAAGCGCAGCATGTTGCGCCACCTGCACACCGCCCTGCGTGGCGACGGTGTGGACAAGCGCTACATGGCGCTGGTGCGTGGCAACTGGGCCAGCTCGATCAAGAGCGTTCGCGCGCCGCTGCAAAAGAGCAACCTGCGCTCCGGCGAGCGCATGGTCGAAGTGGACGAGGAGGGCAAAGAAGCCCTCACCCTGTTCAAGGTACTGCGCCGCTTCGGCGACTTCGCCACCCTGGTTGAGGCCAAGCCGGTTACCGGTCGTACCCACCAGATTCGTGTGCACACTCTGCACGCCGGGCACTGCATTGCCGGTGACACCAAATACGGCGACGAGGGGTTCTCCAAGGAAATCCGCGACTTGGGCGGCAAGCGTCTGTTCCTGCACGCCTACATGCTCACCGTGCCACTGCCAGATGGTGGCGAATTGAAACTGCAGGCGCCGGTCGATGAGATGTGGGCCAAGACCGTGGAGCGCTTGAGTGTCGCACCGTGACTACAAACTGCTGATCTTCGATTGGGATGGGACGCTGTGCGATTCCATTGGTCGGATTGTCGAGTCGATGCATATGGCCTCGACCCGCTCAGGGTTTGAGTTGTGCAGCGATCTGGCGGTCAAGGGCATTATCGGCCTGGGCTTGCCTGAAGCGATCCGCACGCTTTACCCGCAAATCGCCGACGATGAGCTCATAGCGTTCCGCGAGCACTATGCCGACCACTACATTGCGCTGGAGGCCGAGCCCTCGCCATTGTTCGACGGTGTGGTGCAGTCGCTGGCGGCTTTGCGTGCCGAGGGTTATCAGTTGGCGGTCGCCACCGGCAAGGCCCGTCGCGGGCTGGATCGGGTGCTCAAGGCGCATGGCTGGCAAGACTATTTCGATATCACCCGTGCAGCCGATGAAACCGCCAGCAAACCCCACCCTCTGATGCTGGAGCAGATCCTGGCGCATTGCGACGTGTCGCCGCGCCAGGCACTGATGGTAGGTGACGCGTCTTTCGACTTGATGATGGCGCGCAATGCTGGCATGGACAGCGTGGCGGTCAGCTACGGTGCCCAGGCCGCCGAGGCGTTGCAGCAATACGAGCCGAGGCTGACGATTGATCGTTTTTCTGAACTGCAGGCCTGGCTCAGCCGGGCCCAATAAGTCTTTGCTGGGGTTGATGGCATGAGTGACGAGTGGAAAGCGCCCGAAAAGGCCGAGAGCAGTGATGATAAAAGCTGGAAGCTGTTGGAGAAGACCCTCCTGGCCAGCGTCCAGGAGCAGCGTCGTTCGCGGCGCTGGGGGATTTTTTTCAAGTTGCTGACCTTTGTTTACCTGCTTGGGATGTTGGCGCTGTTCAGTCCGCTGATGGACATGGAAAAAAGCGCCGCCCGTGGTACCCACTACACCGCCCTGATCGAGGTGCGCGGCGTGATTGCCGACAAGGAGCCCGCGAGCGCCGACAATATCGTCAGCAGCCTGCGCGCTGCATTCGAAGACCCCAAGGTCAAGGGCGTGATCCTGCGTATCAACAGCCCGGGCGGCAGCCCTGTGCAGTCGGGTTATGTGTATGACGAGATTCGTCGCCTGCGCGGGCTGCATCCGGATACCAGGCTCTATGCGGTGATCTCCGACCTGGGGGCTTCGGGCGCCTATTACATCGCCAGTGCCGCCGACCAGATTTACGCGGACAAGGCCAGCCTGGTGGGTTCCATTGGTGTGACGGCGGCCGGGTACGGTTTTGTCGGCGCCATGGAGAAGCTCGGGGTCGAGCGTCGCACCTACACTTCGGGCGAGCATAAGTCGTTCCTCGATCCTTTCCAGCCGCAGAAGGCGGATGAAACCGCGTTCTGGCAGGGCGTGCTAGATACAACCCATCGCCAGTTCATCGCCAGCGTCAAGCAGGGCCGTGGTGAGCGGTTGAAGGATAAGGATCATCCGGAGCTGTTCTCCGGGTTGGTGTGGTCGGGCGAGCAAGCATTGCCGCTGGGCTTGATTGACGGCCTGGGCAGCGCCAGCTCGGTGGCGCGGGATGTGGTTGGCGAGAAGGAGTTGGTGGATTTTACGGTCGAGGAATCGCCGTTTGATCGCTTCTCCAAGAAGCTTGGTGCCAGCGTCGCTGAGAAGCTTGCGCTGTACATGGGCTTCCAGGGCCCGACCCTGCGCTGATCTCAAGTCAGGTGTGATCAAAATGTGGGAGGGGGCTTGCCCCCGATAGCAGTGCATCAGTCACCTTATTTGTGGCTGGTACACTTATATCGGGGGCAAGCCCCCTCCACATTTGGGTTGTGGTGTTTCTAGGGAACGTGCACGTCTTCATTCAGTAGCATATCCACCAGCCTGATGAGTGGCAGTCCTACCAAGCTTGTGGCATCCGGCCCTTCTGTGCTCTGGAACAGGCTGACGCCCAGTCCCTCGGCCTTGAAGCTGCCCGCGCAATCGTAAGGCTCTTCGATCCGCAGGTAGCGCTCGATGCGTTCTGCATCCAGCTGGCGCATATGCACGGTAAACGGCACGCAGTCCACCTGGCAGCGCCCCGTCTCGCTGTTGAACAGTGCCAGGCCAGTGAGGAAGCTCACGCGCTTGCCGCTGGCAGCCAGTAATTGCTCGCGGGCATTTTCGAAGGTGTGAGGCTTGCCGATGATCCGGCCTTCCAGCGCAGCGACCTGATCGGAACCAATAATCAAATGACCAGGATGGCTGGCGGCAAGGGCGCGGGCCTTCTGTTCTGCCAGGCGCTTGACCAGTTCAATGGCTGACTCGTCCGGGCGGTGGCTTTCGTCGATGTCCGGCGAACTGCAGATGAACGGCAGGTGCAGGCGGCTCAGTAATTCCCGGCGATAAACCGAGCTGGACGCGAGTAATAAAGGCAGCATATACGTCTCCTCAAGGCAGTCGCCGATTCTAGCGACGTGACCGGCTGACGCACAGGGCTGAATTTCCTTTGACATGGCCGGGTGCATCCCTATAATGCTGCGCCTATGTTGAATGACCCGATTCCACCTCACGTTGACCCGCGCAAATTGGCTGATCGTGGCACCACCCTTCAAGGTGAAGTGCTGCTGGCCGATTTGGAGAGACTCTGCGACCCGCTTTCCGACACTGTCGGTACGGTGCAGGCTAAATTCGTTTTTGAACGAGATGAACGTAAGTCTGTGGTAATCCACAGTTTTATCGACACCGAAGTCAAAATGGTTTGCCAGCGTTGTCTTGAGCTGGTCACCCTGCCGATCCACAGCGAATGCAGTTATGCTGTGGTGAAAGAGGGTGCGAATACCCAGTCGTTGCCGAAAGGTTATGACGTGCTGGAACTGGGCGAAGATCCATTGGATCTGCATGCACTGATCGAGGAGGAGCTTTTGCTCGCCTTGCCCATTGTGCCTGCTCATCATCCGGAAGAATGCCAGCAGCCGGAGGGTCTCGATGACGAGGCCGAGCCGAGCGAGGACGAGGTAACGCGGTCCAACCCGTTCAGTGTATTGGCGCAGTTAAAGCGTGACCCAAACGTTTAGGAGTTAATCAATTATGGCTGTTCAGCAGAACAAAAAATCCCGCTCCGCCCGTGACATGCGCCGTTCGCACGACGCTCTCGAGGCTAGCACCCTGTCCGTGGAAAAGACCACTGGTGAAGTTCACCTGCGTCACCACGTATCGCCAGAAGGCGTATACCGTGGCCGTAAAGTGATCGACAAGGGCGCTGACGAGTAATCACTTGTCTGCTCAAGTCATCGCGATTGACGCAATGGGCGGGGACTTCGGTCCCCGCAGCATTGTTCAGGCTTGCATTGCCAGCCTGTCTGCTACGCCCTCGCTGCACCTGACCCTCGTCGGTCAACCTACCCTTCTTGAAGAACTGATTGCCAGCCATCCGGCGGTGGATCGCGCGCGCCTGACCATTACGCCAGCCAGCGAAACCATCAGCATGGACGAAAAGCCGGCCGCAGCCTTGCGTGGCAAGCCCGACTCTTCAATGCGAGTGGCCCTTGAGCTGTTGCGTGATGGCAAGGTGCAAGCCTGTGTCAGTGCCGGCAATACGGGGGCGTTGATGGCCTTGTCGCGGCATGTGCTCAAGACCTTGCCGGGTATTGACCGGCCGGCGATGGTGGCGGCAATTCCGACGCAGAAGGGCTATTGCCAGTTGCTGGACCTGGGCGCCAATGTCGATTGCAGTGCCGAGCACCTGTTGCAGTTTGCCGTGATGGGCTCGGTGGCCGCCGAAGCGCTGGGCGTTGCCCGGCCCAGGGTGGCCCTGCTGAATATCGGCACCGAGGAGATCAAGGGCAACCAGCAGGTCAAGCTGGCCGCCAGCTTGTTGCAAGGCGCGCCAGGCTTGAACTACATCGGTTTTGTCGAAGGTGACGGCTTGTACCGTGGCGAAGCCGACGTGGTGGTGTGTGACGGGTTTGTCGGCAACATCCTGCTCAAGTCCAGCGAAGGCTTGGCAACCATGATTGCCGCGCGTATCGAGGCGTTGTTCAAGCGCAACCTGGTATCGCGCATGGTCGGTGCCCTGGCGCTGCCATTGATGCGCCGCTTGCAGGCCGACCTGGCACCGGCACGGCACAACGGGGCAAGCTTTCTTGGCTTGCAGGGCATTGTGGTTAAAAGCCACGGCTCGGCCGGTGTACAGGGGTTTCAAAGTGCGATTGCGCGGGCGTTAATCGAGATTCAGGAAAACCTGCCGCAACGCTTGCACGGCCGTCTTGAGGATCTGTTGCCTTAGGCGAATTGGCCCGGGAGTGCTTAAATGTGACCGGCCAGTTCAATTGACCATCCAATCTGTCAGTTTCGTGCGCTCCCGCCATTGGAGTGCGCATTTTTGACGACCAGATCATTAGGGGCTTGTTACATGTCTACATCCCTCGCATTCGTCTTTCCAGGGCAGGGTTCGCAGTCCCTCGGCATGTTGGCCGAGCTGGGCGCGCAATACCCGCTGATTCTGGACACTTTCAAGGAAGCTTCCGAGGCCCTGGGTTACGACCTGTGGGCGCTGACCCAGCAAGGGCCGGAAGAGCAACTCAATCAAACCGATAAAACCCAGCCGGCCATCCTGACTGCTTCGATCGCCCTGTGGCGTTTGTGGTTGGCAGAAGGCGGGGCGCGTCCAGCTTTTGTCGCCGGGCACAGCCTGGGCGAATACAGCGCCCTGGTAGCGGCGGGCAGCCTGACCCTGGGTGAAGCGGTCAAGCTGGTCGAGCGTCGTGGTCAGCTGATGCAAGAAGCCGTTCCGGCAGGGCAGGGCGGCATGGCCGCGATCCTGGGCCTGGACGACGCGGTGGTCATCGAGGCCTGCGCCGAAGCGGCGCAAGGCGAAGTGGTCAGCGCGGTAAACTTCAACTCCCCGGGCCAGGTAGTGATCGCCGGCGCCAAGGCCGCGGTAGAGCGTGCCATCGAAGGCTGCAAGGCCCGTGGTGCCAAGCGTGCGTTACCGTTGCCGGTGAGCGTGCCGTCCCACTGCGAGCTGATGCGCCCGGCTGCCGAGCGTTTTGCCGAGTCCATCGCCGCCATCAACTGGCAGGCGCCGCAGATCCCGCTGGTGCAGAACGTCAGCGCGGCCGTGGCCGCCGACCTCGACACCCTCAAGCGCGACCTGCTGGAGCAACTGTACAAGCCGGTACGCTGGGTTGAATCGGTCCAGACCCTGGCCGCCAATGGTGCCACCGAACTGGTCGAGTGCGGCCCGGGCAAAGTCCTGGCAGGCTTGAACAAGCGCTGCGCCGACGGTGTGTCCACCGCCAACCTCAATACCCCTGAAGCCTTCGCTGCCGCTCGTGCGGCACTGGCCTGAATCCCGTACTTAGGAGAAGCCTGCATGAGTCTGCAAGGTAAAGTTGCACTGGTTACCGGCGCTAGCCGTGGCATTGGCCAGGCCATCGCTTTGGAGTTGGGTCGTCAGGGCGCCGTTGTGATCGGCACCGCCACTTCCGCCTCGGGAGCCGAGCGTATCGCCGCGACCCTGAAGGAAAACGGCGTGCAGGGCACCGGCCTTGAGCTGAATGTGACCAGCGATGAGTCCGTGGCTGGCGTACTGGCCGAGATCACTGCACAGTTCGGCGCGCCGGCAATTCTGGTGAACAACGCCGGTATCACCCGTGACAACCTGATGATGCGCATGAAAGACGACGAGTGGTACGACGTGGTCGATACCAACCTGAACAGTCTGTTCCGCCTGTCCAAGGGTGTTTTGCGCGGCATGACCAAGGCGCGTTGGGGCCGAATTATCAATATTGGCTCCGTAGTGGGTGCCATGGGCAACGCAGGCCAAGTAAACTACGCTTCCGCCAAGGCCGGTCTGGAAGGTTTCAGCCGTGCACTGGCACGTGAAGTCGGTTCGCGGTCGATTACGGTCAACTCGGTAGCCCCAGGGTTCATCGACACCGATATGACCCGTGAACTGCCGGAAGCACAGCGTGAAGCGTTGCTGACGCAGATTCCGCTGGGCCGTCTGGGCCAGGCTCAAGAGATCGCGAATGTGGTCACTTTCCTGGCATCCGACGGTGCGGCATACGTGACTGGGGCTACAATCCCGGTGAACGGCGGGATGTACATGAGTTAAATTGTGACGGATCGCTTCAAAAAAATGTCATACGAGCTGTCTAAAATCCGTTATAAAGCTGCAACTTAATTTATAGGCAGGTGGCCGACCGGGTACAGGGTGAAGCTTTCAGTTGAAAAGCTGAAATGGCTTTCTATACACTTACCCACTGGCCAGCTGCCTGAATTTGTCCATTAGGAGTTAAACAAGGTATGAGCACCATCGAAGAGCGCGTCAAGAAAATCGTTGCCGAGCAACTGGGCGTTAAGGAAGAAGAAGTGGTCAACACTGCTTCCTTCGTAGAAGACTTGGGTGCCGATTCCCTTGACACCGTTGAGCTGGTGATGGCTCTGGAAGAGGAATTCGAGACCGAAATCCCGGACGAAGAAGCTGAAAAAATCACTACTGTTCAAGCTGCCATCGACTACGTTACTGCCCACCAGGCGTAATAGTTTGTAGTCGTCGCTTGCTGTCAGGGAAAAACCGCACTGCTGTAACGGCGTGCGGTTTTTTCTTTAAGCACTGATGAAAAGTAAGCTGCGAATCGAAGTGTCGTCATTAGAAAAAGGAGAGTGCTGTGTCGCGTAGACGCGTCGTAGTCACCGGTATGGGTATGTTGTCGCCACTGGGTACGGATGTGCCGAGCAGTTGGCAGGGCATTCTGGCTGGCCGCAGTGGTATTGGTCTGATCGAACACACGGACCTTTCTGCCTATTCCACCCGTTTTGGCGGCTCGGTAAAGGGTTTCAATGTCGAGGAATATCTCTCGATCAAAGAGTCCCGCAAGCTCGACCTGTTCATTCAATACGGCCTGGCAGCCGGTTTTCAGGCAGTGCGCAACGCCGGCCTGGAAGTTACCGACGCCAACCGTGACCGCATCGGCGTGGCCATGGGTTCGGGTATTGGCGGTTTGACCAATATCGAAGAAACCAGCCGCACGCTGCACGATTCCGGCCCCCGTCGAATTTCACCATTCTTCGTACCGGGCTCGATCATCAATATGATTTCCGGCTTCCTGTCTATCCATCTGGGTGCACAAGGGCCTAACTACGCCATCGCAACGGCGTGCACCACCGGCACCCACTGCATCGGCATGGCGGCGCGCAACATCGCCTATGACGAAGCCGATGTGATGATTGCCGGTGGCGCTGAAATGGCCGCCTGCGGCTTGGGCATGGGTGGCTTTGGTGCTTCCCGTGCGCTGTCGACCCGCAATGACGAGCCGACCCGGGCCAGCCGTCCGTGGGACAAGGGCCGTGATGGCTTCGTGCTGTCTGACGGTGCCGGTGCCCTGGTGCTGGAAGAGTTGGAGCACGCCAAGGCGCGTGGCGCCACCATCTACGCCGAGTTGATCGGCTTTGGCATGAGCGGTGATGCCTATCACATGACGTCGCCACCGTCCGACGGTGCCGGTGCTGCGCGCTGCATCACCAATGCGCTGCGTGATGCGAAGGTCAATCCCGACCAGGTGCAGTACATCAATGCTCATGGTACTTCGACGCCGACCGGTGACCTGGCGGAAGCCGAAGCCATCAAGTCGGTGTTCGGTGAACATGCCTACAAGCTGGCGGTCAGCTCCACCAAGTCCATGACCGGCCACCTGTTGGGTGCGGCGGGCGCGGTCGAGGCGATCTTCAGTGTGATGGCGATCAAGGATCAGGTCGCTCCGCCGACCATCAACCTTGATGAGCCGGACGAAGGCTGCGACCTGAACTTCGTGCCGCACGAAGCGCAACCGATGCCGATCGACGTGGCGATCTCCAACTCGTTCGGGTTTGGTGGCACCAACGGCTCCCTGGTGTTCCGCCGGTTCGCCGAGTGATGCACAGCTGGGTCGACGGTCAGCCAGCGGACAGCGTGCCCCTGAAAGATCGTGGCCTGGCGTATGGCGATGGGGTGTTCGAGACCATTGCCGTCAAGGCCGGGCAGCCGTTGCTGCTCGACCGTCACCTGCAACGCCTGCAAGAGGGTTGCAGGCGCTTGGCACTGGTGGCGGATCACGAATTGATTCGCAACGAAGTGCTCGATTTTGCCGCCGCCCTGGGTGACGGTGTCCTCAAGCTGATCCTCACCCGTGGCGATAGCCTGCGCGGTTATGGCATCAACCCTGGCGCTCCGGTGCGTCGTCTCTTGCAAGGCAGTGCGCCCACGGTTTACCCGCCCGCTCATGCCATCGAAGGCATCCGCCTGTTCCCCTGTACCACGCGTTTGGCTGAGCAGCCGCTGCTGGCCGGTCTCAAGCACCTCAACCGTCTGGAGCAAGTGATTGCCCGTGCCGAGTGGCAAGATACCGACCATGCCGAAGGCTTGATGCTGGATATGTCCGGACGGGTCATCGAAGGCGTGTTCAGCAACCTGTTCCTGGTGCGCAACGGCTTGTTACTAACCGCTGATCTGAGCCGTTGCGGCGTGGCCGGGGTGATGCGCGCCGAGGTGCTGGCTCAGGCGCAAGCGCTGGGCGTCCCGGTGGCCGTGGCCGACATCAATATTGAGCAGTTGCAGCAAGCCGATGAAGTCTTCGTCTGCAACAGCGTATATGGCATTTGGCCGGTGCGTGGGTGTGCTGCGATGAGCTGGCCGGTTGGGCCGCTCACCCGTAAACTGCAGGGCATTGTTCGCGCGCTATTGGATATTTGAGTTGATACGAAAATTAATGTTACTGCTGCAGATCAGCCTGGTCTCGGCAGCGTTGCTTGTGGGCTTTTCTGCCTGGAAACTCGACTCTGCCCTCAAGCAGCCTCTGAAGCTGCCCCAGGAGCAATTGCTCGACGTACCGGCTGGCGCTACGCCGACGGGGACATTCAATCGTCTGGAAGCCGACGGCGTGCTCGACGATGCATTCTGGTTGCGTCTGTACTGGCGCTTCAACCTGGAAGGCCAGCCACTGCACAGCGGCGAGTACCGCATGACACCCGGCCTCACTGCCGAAGGCTTGATCGGCCTGTGGCAACGTGGGGAAGTGGTGCAGTACAGCCTGACCCTGGTGGAGGGCTGGAATTTTCGCCAGGTGCGTACCGCCCTGGCCAAGCATGAAAAGATCGTGCAGACCCTTCCTGGCCTGACTGACAGCGAAGTGATGGACAAGCTTGGCCATTCGGGGGAGTTTCCCGAAGGGCGTTTCTTCCCTGACACCTATCGTTTTGTACGCGGCATGACTGACGTCGAATTCCTCAAAAAAGCCTACAACCGCCTGGACGATGTGCTCGCCCAGGAGTGGAGCAAGCGTGCCGACGATGCGCCGTACAGCGACCCTTATCAGGCACTGATCATGGCGTCTCTGGTGGAAAAGGAAACCGGCGTGCCGCAAGAGCGTGGGCAGATTGCCGGTGTGTTCGTGCGTCGCCTGAAGATCGGCATGATGCTGCAGACTGATCCCACGGTGATCTACGGCCTGGGTGAGCGCTACAACGGCAAGTTGACTCGGGCCCACCTCAAGGAAGCCAACCCCTACAACACCTACATGATCGCCGGCCTGCCGCCCACGCCTATTGCGATGGTCGGTCGTGAGGCGATCCATGCGGCGCTGAACCCGGTGCCGGGCAGCAGCCTGTATTTTGTCGCCCGTGGCGATGGCAGCCATATTTTCTCGGATAACCTGGATGCCCATAATGCCGCTGTGCGTGAGTTCCAGCTCAAGCGGCGTGGCGATTACCGCTCCAGCCCGGCACCGGTGGTCAAACCGCAGGAAGATGTAACTGCACCCGCCGAGGCACCGATTGAGCCCGCGCCGGACACCTCCGCGCCGCAAAGCCCGCAATGACTCTGACTAAGGACTGCCTGTGACTGGCTTGTTTATTACCCTGGAAGGCCCGGAAGGTGCCGGTAAAAGCACGAACCGCGACTACCTGGCCGAGCGCCTGCGTGAGCAGGGCATCGAAGTGGTGCTGACCCGCGAGCCGGGCGGTACGCCGCTGGCCGAGCGTATACGCGAAGTGCTGTTGGCCCCGGGTGACGAGCCGATGAACCCGGACACCGAGCTGCTGCTGGTATTTGCTGCCCGCGCTCAACACCTTGGCGAAGTGATTCGCCCCGCGCTGGCACGTGGCGCTGTGGTGATTTGTGATCGCTTCACGGATTCCACCTACGCCTATCAGGGTGGGGGGCGAGGTTTGTCAGTGGAGCGTATCGCCACCCTGGAAACCTTTGTACAGGGCGATGTGCGTCCCGATCTGACCCTGCTGTTCGATCTGCCGGTAGACGTGGGCATGGCCCGCGCCAGCGCTCGTGGTCGCCTGGATCGTTTCGAACTGGAAGGCTCGGTATTTTTTGACGCTGTGCGCAGCGCTTTTCTGCAACGAGCCAAGGCTGAGCCGGCGCGCTATTACCTGCTCGATGCGGCGCAACCGTTGAGCCAGGTGCAACAGGCCATTGATGCGCTGTTGCCGACTCTGTTGGAGCGCACCCGTGGCTGAGTCCTACCCCTGGCAGGACGGTCTGTGGCAGCAACTGGCCGGCCGTGCTCAACACGCCCATGCCTATTTGCTGCATGGGCCAGTGGGTATCGGTAAACGTCACCTCGCCGAGCGCTTGATGGCCAGCCTGTTGTGCCAGCGCCCGGTCAATCTGGAGGCGTGTGGTGAGTGCAAATCCTGCCTGCTGCTCAAGGCCGGCAGTCACCCGGACAACTATGTGCTGGAGCCTGAGGAAGCAGACAAGGCGATCAAGGTCGATCAGGTACGCGACCTTGTCAGCTTCGTAGTGCAGACCGCGCAGATGGGCGGGCGTAAAGTGGTGTTGATCGAGCCAGTCGAGGCGATGAACATCAACGCCGCCAACGCCTTGCTCAAAAGCCTTGAAGAACCGTCCGGTGATACCGTGCTGTTGCTGGTCAGTCATCAGTCCAGCCGCTTGTTGCCGACGATTCGCAGCCGTTGCGTGCAGCAGGCGTGCCCGTTGCCGAGTGAGGCCATGAGCCTGCAATGGCTGGCGCACGCGTTGCCGGAGTGCACCGAGCAACAACGGGTCGAGTTGCTGACCCTGGCAGCCGGTTCGCCCCTGGCGGCAGTAAAGCTGCAAGCCCAGGGTGTGCGCGAGCAGCGGGCACTGGTGGTGGATGGCGTGAAGAAGCTGCTCAAACAGGAACTGTCCGCCACGCAATTGGCCGAAAGCGCCTGGAAGGATATTCCCCTGCTGCTGTTGTTCGACTGGTTCTGCGATTGGTCCAGCCTGATCCTGCGCTACCAACTGACCCAGGATGAAGACGGCCTGGGCCTGGCGGATATGCGTAAGGTTGTGCAATACCTGGCGCAGAAAAGTGCTCAGGACAAAGTGCTGAACATTCAGGACTGGATCCTCGCGCAGCGCCAGAAGGTGCTCGGCAAGGCCAACCTCAACCGCGTGCTGCTGCTTGAGGCGCTGCTGGTGCAGTGGGGTGGCCTGCTCGGGCGCCGTTAATTTTCGGGGCCGACACGTGTATGGTTGGCCAAACCCTTTTCGTGACTTAAGCCCTGACTTCCTATGCTCGTAGATTCCCATTGCCACCTTGATCGTCTCGACCTTGCCCAGCACGGCGGTTCCCTCGACGCCGCCCTTGAAGCTGCTCGTCAGCGTGGGGTAGGGCACTTCCTGTGCATCGGTGTCAGCGCTGAAAACGCCGCCGATGTCAAAGCCCTGGCTGATCGCTACGCCGATGTGGATTGCTCGGTGGGCATCCACCCGCTGGACCTCAAGCCCGGCGAAGCCCCGGCTCTGGACTGGCTATTGGGCGAACTCAACCATCCACGGGTGGTGGCCATCGGCGAAACCGGCCTGGACTACCACTACGAACCTGAAGCCGCCGAGTTGCAGCAGGCCTCGTTCCGTCTGCATCTGCAAGCCGCCCGGCAGACCGGCAAGCCGGTGATCATCCACACCCGGGGAGCTCGCGCCGATACCTTGACCTTGCTGCGCGAAGCCGCGCTGCCGCAGGCCGGTGTGTTGCATTGTTTTACCGAGGACTGGGACATGGCCAAGGCTGCCCTGGACCTGGGCTTCTATATTTCCCTGTCGGGGATCGTCACCTTTCGCAACGCCGACGCGCTGCGCGACGTGGCCCGCCAAGTGCCAGCCGACCGCCTGCTGGTGGAGACCGACTCGCCGTACCTGGCGCCCATCCCCCATCGCGGCAAGCCAAACCTGCCCGAATATGTGCGTGACGTGGCCGATTACCTGGCGATGCTGCGCGGCGAGTCTTACGAACGCTTCGCCGAGCAGACCACCGAAAACTTCAAGCGCCTGTTTCCGTTGGCCCATGTAGGCGGATAGCACGGCTGAATGGCAGGCAAAAAAAACCCGGGTTCTGGGGGGTGAATCCGGGCTAAGACCATTAGGAGTAAACAAGGGTACGCAGTCCGTCGGTACCCAGGTCGACGCTTCACTTGGGGGAGATGTCGCGCCGACAGTTGAAGTATTGATCAGTATCCGATTCAGTCCAGTCAGATCTGATCGTTTTTTAAACAGATTTGGAATACGCCCGCTTTGCTTGAGTTCTCATTGTGCAGGTGGGCAGCTTGCAGTGATGCGTCTATTTCTGACTGATATGGATAAAAACGTTGGCGTATTGAAAGTTAAGTGCGTCGCGGGTTCACATAGACATTGCCCAACGACCGTTCAGTCGGGATAATCCCTCGCATCGGGTAAATCGTATCGCCACGTATCCGTGGCCCTGCGCAACCCTCCCTATTCCGACCTTTGCAGACTTCTTCCTCATGCACAAAGAACCCCGTAAGGTCCGTGAGTTTCGCCGCCGTGAGCAGGAAATTCTCGACACCGCACTCAAGTTATTCCTCGAACAGGGCGAAGACAGCGTCACGGTAGAGATGATTGCGGATGCCGTGGGTATCGGCAAAGGCACCATCTACAAACACTTCAAGTCCAAGGCCGAGATCTACTTGCGCCTGATGCTCGACTACGAGCGCGACTTGAACGAGCTGCTGCACTCGGCCGATGTCGACAAGGACAAGGAAGCACTGTCCCGCGCTTACTTTGAGTTCCGGATGCGTGACCCGCAACGCTACCGCCTGTTCGACCGCCTGGAAGAGAAGG
The DNA here is from genome assembly GCF_016405455.1 of Pseudomonas sp. MF7453. NCBI lineage: Bacteria > Pseudomonadati > Pseudomonadota > Gammaproteobacteria > Pseudomonadales > Pseudomonadaceae > Pseudomonas > Pseudomonas sp. MF7453. The sequence goes on from NZ_JAEKCN010000010.1 coordinate 41,708, forward strand.
TGGTCAAGGGGCACCAGGTGCCGGAAATGGTCGAGGAGCTGCACAAGATCCGCGCCTCGAACTTCGAACGCCTGACCCTGCTGATCAAGGGGCGTATCAGTGAAGGCAAGCTGGAAGACGTGCCGCCGTATTTCCACTACTGCGCCGCCTGGGCCCTGGTGCATGGCGCCGTCGCGCTGTATCACTCGCCGTTCTGGAGCAATGTGCTGGAGGACCAGGAAGGTTTCTTCCAGTTCCTGATGGACATCGGCGTGCGCATGGGCAACAAGCGCAAGCACAGCCCTGAACTGCCGGGCGCCGAGAAGAGCGGTGACACCCCTGCCACGTAAGTCATTCGCCACAGTGATGGCGCAATGATTTACTGCCAGGCGCAGTAACCCAGGAATATACTCAGGCAAGGACCTTGCTAAAAGCTGAGTTATGAGTCAGCTTTTAGCGCGCCCGAATTATCCTCTGCCGGAGTGATCCATGATCGTTGATCGTCAAGGCAGGCGTTTTCGCAATTTGCGGATCAGCCTGACTTCAGCCTGCAATTATGCGTGTACCTATTGCGTGCCTGACGGCAAGCGGCTGGTGGCTGCCCAGGATGAACTGTCGGCCGAGGCCATGGCCCGAGGCGTGGCTTACCTGATTGAAGCGGCGGGTATCGAGCGCTTGCGCATTACCGGCGGTGAGCCGTTGGTCAGCCCCAAGTTGGAAGCCTTCATGGGGGCGGTAGGGCAGATGGGCCTGAGCGACATCAGCCTGACCACCAATGGCCAACTGCTGGCGCGCAAACTGCCGTTGCTGGTGGCTGCCGGCATTCGGCGCATCAACGTTTCCCTCGACACCCTGGATGCCGATGCCTTTCGCAGTATCGCCCGTGGCGGCGACCTGGCCACCGTGCTCGATGGCATGGACCAGGCCAGCGCGGCCGGCATCAAGATCAAGGTCAATATGGTGCCATTGCGTGGTCAGAACCTGGATCAGGTGATGCCTCTGCTCGATTACTGCCTGGAGCGTGGCTACGAGCTGCGCTTTATCGAATTGATGCGCATGGGGCATTTGGCGAAAGACTCCAACGCATTCCTCCAGCAATTTGTCAGCTTGCAGCAATTGCTCAGCCTGATCGGTGAGCGCCACGAATACCTGCAAGCCAACGCACCCGTCGACGCTACCGCCGTACGCTACGAAGTTCCGGGCAAGGGCTTCTTTGGCGTGATCGCCAATGAAAGCGTACCGTTCTGCCGTACCTGCTCGCGCCTGCGGCTGTCGTCCACGGGCTGGCTGCATGGCTGCTTGTCTTCGAGCAATCGCCATTACGTCGGTGACTTGCTTGATCAACCGCGCCATCAGGCCTTGCCGGCCTTGCAGGGCTTGTTGATGAAGGCACTGGGCGACAAGCAGGAAGTGGCGTTTTCGGGCGGTGCGACAATCATGAAGATCATCGGCGGCTAATGTAGATCTTCCGGGTCCTACATTCGCTGTACGTTGCCCCTCAAGCTGGCGCAGAACCTGCATCTCACGCCCATTCGCCGGTTTTCCGTCACCGGCTTCTGGAGGATTAGGATGCGTAGTCTGGTTTTGCTGTTGGCGGGGTTGGCCCTGAGTGGTTGCATGACCGTCAGCGATATGGCCGAAGGCACTCGCTATCAGATGAGCGATGCCGGGCTGCTCGACCATAGCGATACCCGGCGTACGGCCTCGGTGCGCATACAGCCCGATTCCTTTGTGTTTATTGCCCAGGGCGCCTTCGTGCCGCCGGGCAGCGCGTACCTGCGACCTAACGTAGTCGCCGAGGAAGCGTTCAACGGTTTTGTCGAATATTTCCCCATGGTCCGGCGTGCCCGCCAACCCGAAGGTCTTGAGCAGGCCATGGCTGAAGCCCGCGAGGCGGGTGCTCACTACTTGCTGTATTGCCGCTTTGCGGCAGCCGATGACCGTATCGGCAACGCCGATGAGTGGACCGATCAGCAAGCCCTGGACCGCCTGGGACTGGACAGCGGTGTCATTCAGGTCATGTTGATCGAGACCAGCACCCAGTATTTGATTGATACTGCACGTATTCGCAGTCGTGGCGGTTTACTGACGTTCCACGACACATCGCCACAAGATCTGATTGCTCGCCCCCTGGCGCAATACGCCCGAGGCTTGCTGGGCATGAGCAATCAGTAGACCCGAGGAGAGCCCCATGACCGATTCCGCCAAGGCCAATGACCTATTGGCCCAACTGCCCAAGGGCAAGGGGCCGGCACCGGTGCATCTGTGGAACCCGGATTTCTGCGGCGACATCGATATGCGCATTGCTCGCGACGGCACCTGGTTTTACCAGGGCACGCCCATCGGGCGAAAGCCGATGGTCAAACTGTTTTCAAATATCCTGCGCCGCGACGGCGATGATTATTTCCTGGTGACACCGGTAGAAAAAGTCGGCATCAAGGTCGACGATGCGCCATTTGTGGCGATAACCCTGGATGTGCAGGGGCAGGGCGAAAGCCAGATCTTGCGTTTTACCACCCATGTCGACGAGCAGGTCGAGGCCGGCCTTGAACATCCGTTGCGGGTGGTGATCGACCCGGTCACCCAGGAACCTGCACCCTATGTGCGAGTTCGCACCAACCTTGAAGCCCTTGTGCATCGCAACGTGTTCTACCAATTGGTGGAACTGGCGGTGACGCGTCCGATCAACGGTCAAAACTGGCTTGGCGTCTGGAGCAGCGGGGAATTTTTTCCCATCGGCCTGGAACCCTGAGGCTGATTTTGCCTTCACCCTGAAATAATTTCCTTGCTGTAAATGGCCGCTTTCGGTTATCAATTTGTACATGATTAGACATGTTCGATTTGATAAGAAAAAACGCGTCGTCGACGAACTCATCCGCCGTATCGAGGGTGGGGTCATGGCAGACGGTTTGCTGTTGCCGGGTGAGCATCAATTGGCCGAGGAGTTCGCGGTCAGCCGTGGCACGCTGCGCGAAGCGCTGGCCGAGCTCAAGCGTCGCAACTACATCGCCACCCAGAGTGGGGTTGGCTCCATCGTCACCTTTGATGGCATGGTCCTCGACCAACGCAGCGGTTGGGCTCAGGCCCTGGCCGACACGGGCGCCCAAGTGAACACCGACGTATTGCGTTTCGAAGCCGTGACGCGTCCGGACCTGTTCAGCCGTTTCGGCACCGAGCAATTTATTGCCCTGGACCGCCGCCGGAGTACGGCCGATGGGACTGCGGTGTCCCTGGAACGCTCGTTGATGCCGGCGGTGGGCGGCCTGGAAAGCCTGCCCCGCATTGGCCTGATCGACGATTCCCTGACCATTACCCTGGCGGCCTACGGTTACGTGGGGGCCGAAGGTGACCAGTGGATCGGTGCCGAACCCCTGAGCGATGAAGATGCTCAATTGCTCGGGCGCGCTACCGGCACCGTATTTCTCAAAGCTTCGCGCACCACCTACGACCGTCGCGAGCGCTTCATGGAGCATGTCGAAAGCTTGCTCGACCCGTTGCACTTTCGTCTGCATCTGCAATTTGGAGCTGCCAAATGACCCGGGAAGAACGCGCACTCGGTGCCTTCTACGGCCTGGCCCTGGGCGATGCCCTGGGTATGCCCACACAATCGTTGAGCCGCGAGCAGGTCAAAGCGCGCTTCGGAGCCATCACCGCTCTGGAAGACGCCGACGCCGACCAGCCCATCGCACCGAACATGCCCGCCGGTTCCATTACCGATGACACCGAGCAGGCCATCCTGGTCGCGCAGCTGCTGGTGCAAGGCCAAGGTCATATCGAACCTGCCGTGCTTGCCCAGCGCCTGATCGACTGGGAAGCGGGAATGCGTGCCAAGGGTTCTCAGGACTTGCTCGGACCTTCGACCAAGCGGGCGATCGATATGATCCTTGCCGGCCATACGCCGCAAGAGTCTGGACGCTACGGCACCACCAATGGCGCGGCCATGCGCATCACGCCGGTGGGTATCGCCGCCGATGTCAGTGAGACGGCGCCGTTTATCCAGGCGGTGATTCAGGCTTGCCAGGTCACCCATAACACCAGCCTGGGTATCTCCAGCGCCGCGGCCGTGGCGGCGGTGGTCTCCGCCGGTATTAATGGCGTGGACCTGGGCGAAGCCTTGAACATCGGCACGCAGGTCGCCCAGCAGGCTGAAAGCCATGGGCACTGGGTGGCCGGTGGGCGCATTGCCACCCGCATCAGTTGGGCCCGCACCCTGAGCGTCGGCAGTGACGACAAGGCCCTGTTTGCCGATTTGCTCTACGAATTGATCGGGACGTCTGTTGCCTCGCAGGAGTCGGTGGTGGTGTCGTTCGCCCTGGCACAGCAAGTCGCGTCCGGTGATATGAATGCCTTCGAAGCGCTGTGCCTGGCCGCCAGCCTGGGGGGCGACACCGACACGATCGCCGCGATCCTGGGGGCCATGCTCGGCGCGTGCCTGGGAATGCAGTGCTGGCCAGAGGCGCTGATCGAGCAGGTCAAGCAGGTCAATGGCCTGGCGTTAGAGCCGCTGATAGAGGGGCTGCTCGCATTGCGATAGCCGCCGTTCCCTGTAGGAGCGAGCTTGCTCGCGAAAACCGTCAGAGCGCCGCTTTTATTCTGGCTCCCCGCGTAATCGTTGACCATTTTCGCGAGCAAGCTCGCTCCTACAGTGGGTCGTTGTCTCAGGGCGACCGGTAAAAGGTTCAAATTGTACATCTGCCACAACCACAACAATACAGGCACCAGGAGCACCCTTTCATGAGCAGCACCTCTAGCGGCCAAAGCGCCGGCCAGTTGGAAACACGCGGCATCGAGCCGGTCCCGGAAGGCGAGTGCAATGGCCATCCGCTGCAACTGTTCTGGGTATGGTTTGCCGCCAATATCAGCATCCTCGGCTTGCCGCTCGGCGCGACGTTGGTCGCGTTCCGGGGCTTGGCCATCTGGCAGGCGATTATCGTCGCAATCCTTGGCGCGGCTGGCTCCTTTGCGGTAGTAGGCATCATCTCCATCGCTGGCCGCCGTGGGCGCGCGCCCAGCCTGACGTTATCCCGCGCTATCTTTGGCGTACGCGGCAATATCGGCCCGACAGTGGTCTCGCTGATGTCGCGCCTGGGTTGGGAAACCGTCAACACCACCACTGCCGCCTTCGTGTTGCTGTCGTTGTGTTCGATCCTGTTCGGTTCGGCGGTAGAGGCGAAAAGCGCCCCCGTGCTCACGTTGATCTTCATTGCCATCTTTGTGCTGCTGACCCTGGCCGTGTCCGGCCTCGGCCACGCCACATTGCTGGTGATCCAGAAGTGGGCCACTTATGTATTTGGTGGTTTGAATATCCTGGTGGGCGGCTTTCTGTGTGCCACCATCGACTGGAGCGCGGTGTTCAATGCCACCCCTGCGCCGTTAAGCGCGATGATCATCGGCGTCGGCACCATGGCCGCCGGCACCGGCATTGGTTGGGCCAACGCCGGTGCCGATATGTCGCGCTACCAGCACCGCAGCGTCAAGGCTGTACGCCTGGTGGCCAGCGCCGCTTTTGGCGCGGGTATTCCGCTGGTGTTGCTGATTACCCTGGGCGGCCTGCTGTCGGTGGGTAACAACGACCTGGCGTCGGCCACCGATCCGATCATCGCAATCCGCGACATGCTGCCGACCTGGATGGCGGTGCCTTACCTGATCACCGCGTTCGGCGGGCTGTTGCTGTCGAACAACCTGTCGGTGTATTCGGCCGGTCTGACGACGTTGACCCTGGGTTTGAAGGTCAAGCGCGTGCACGCGGTGATTGTCGATATCGTGGCGATCTTTGCCGGCTCCATCTATTTCATGCTGATTGCCGACAGCTTCTATGGCCCGTTCATCACCTTCATTTCGCTGCTGGCGGTGCCGATTACGGCGTGGGTCGGGATCTTCGTGGTCGACTTGATCCATCGGCATTACTACAGCCCCAAGGACCTGCTGGACGTCAGCCCGAGCAGCGCTTACTGGTATCGCGGCGGCGTGGAGTGGCGGGCCTTCGGCGCCTGGGCCGTGGCCATCGTGCTGGGGTTCAGCTTCACCACCATCGGCACCACCGCGCAAAATATCTGGTTCGCAGGGCCGCTGTCCGACTCCTGGTTGGGCCACAACGGCCTGGGCTGGATCGTCACCTTCCTGGTGGCTGGCGGCCTTTATGCGGTACTGGGCGGCGCGGCTGATCGTCGTCCGGCTTTGATAGAGAGCACCCATGCCTAGATTGCTGCATACCGGCCAGGTCATTGTCGACTTGGTCATGGCCCTCGACACGCTGCCGGCCACCGGTGGTGACGTGCTGGCCCAATCTGCCAGTTTTGAAGCAGGCGGTGGCTTCAACGTCATGGCGGCCGCGCGGCGCAATGGTATGTCGGTGGTTTACCTGGGGCGCCACGGCAATGGCCGGTTTGGCGACTTGGCCCGCGCCGCGATGCAGGCTGAAAAGATTGATATGGCGTTGGCGGCGAGCAGCGAGAAGGACACTGGTTTGTGTGTGTCCCTGACCGAGGCCACCACGGAGCGTACGTTTATTTCCCATATCGGCGCCGAGGGTGAATTGAGTGCCGAGGATTTGGCCAGGATCGTTCCGCTCGCCGATGACTACGTGTACGTCAGTGGCTACAGCCTGCTCCTCGCCGGTAAGGCGCAGGCGCTGATCGACTGGCTGCTGGCGCTGCCGCGAGAGACCGTGGTGGTGTTTGATCCCGGACCGTTGGTCAAGGCGCCGGATTCGGCTTTGATGCGTGCGTTGTTGCCACGTATCGATATCTGGACCAGCAATGGCCCGGAAGCTCTGGCGTTTACCGGTGCCCTCGAACTTGCCGCCGCGTTGCCTGAGTTGAGTCGACATCTGCCTGCACACACGTTGTTGGTGGTACGTGATGGGCCCAATGGATGCTGGGTAGGGCGCACAGGTGGCCTTGAGCATGTACCTGGGTTCAAGGTGCAAGCGGTAGACAGCAATGGCGCTGGGGATGCACATGCAGGGGTATTTATTGCCGGGCTGGCGAAGGGCTTGAAACCAGTAGAGGCGGCGCGTCGCGCGAATGCGGCGGCGGCGCTGGCGGTGACGCGTTGGGGGCCGGCTACTTCACCTGGCACTGCCGAGGTCGATGCACTACTCAGGGAATAAACACACGTCAAAATGTGGGAGGGGGCTTGCCCCCGATTGCAGTGGGTCAGCTATAGATGAACTAGCTGATACACCGCTATCGGGAGCAAGCCCCCTCCCACATTTTGAATCTATGTTTAGCCTGCTTTTTTCAACGCCTGGATCAATTCATGTTTACGCATGGTCGAGCGGCCCGGAATGTTCTTGGCTCGCGCCTCCTTCATCAGGCCCTCCTTGGTTTGCGTACCTAACGAAGCCCCACTGCTGCGCGGGTGCCCCTCACGGCTGGCTGCCGCGCGCTTGGCCGAATCCTGGCGGTCCTGAGACTTCTTCGCCGGCGCTTTGCGCTGGCCCGATCCGCCGGCCTTTTCACCCCCGCCGGACTGCTTGTTGACGGTGGCCCAGGCCCGGGCTTCATCTTCTTCCCTGGATAATCCCTTGTGCTCGTAACTGTCTTCGATAGGAGCGGCCTTGCGTTTCTGTTCGGCGGTGTATTTGGCTTTGCTTCCACGAGGCATCGCTAAAACTCCTTCTGGCCCCCGTCACGGGGCCAGACCAGAAAATGGATTACTGAGGGCTCGCACCGTCGAGCTTGCGGGCCTCATCCACACCCGAAGCGGTGAGCTTGATCGGCAGGTTCAACGAATATTCACCGGCGTCGTCGGTGGTCACATGCCCATCCTTGATCAACCCGCGGTCTTGCAGAAACGCCAAGACACTGGCGACTTCTTTCTCACCGCGGTAGTTGTCCAGTACCTCCTTGCCCAAACCCTGGGGGTGAGCGTGCAACAGGCGGGTGAGGACTTCTTTTTCAAGGTTTCTATCGACGTTCATGTGTACCTCTTCACTGGGAAATGATCGGGTGTCCGTCTTGCCAGGGATGCATCAAGGCGCAGGTTGTTTCGGTGCGCCCGGCAGGTTCGAGTCGTCGCCTTTATTGATCTTCGGCTCATTGACCGATGGGCCCATTTTGCCGTTGCCGACGGCAGCCGGGGCCTGGCGCTGGGTATCATGGCCTTGGGTGCGAGGGTCTGCACCGTTGGTATTGTCGATGATCGCGCCGCCGTTGGTATCCAGCCCGGTGCCCATGGATTTCTGCGATTCAGTCGTTGCATCGGGTGTTGGGTCGGTGGGGCCGGTCGACGAAGTTGCGGCAAAGGCGCTCAGGGACGCAGCGGACAGCAGGCCGGTGAGGGCGAGGGCAGCAAATTTGGAATTTTTCATGAGGGTGTCTCCATATGATTAATGTCCTTACCCTTTATTGGTCAGCCACCCTTGGCTGTTCGTGCCTTGAGGGCGACGAACGGTATTAGCTCACCTGTATCACTTTATGTATCGATACTCGCCGCACGATCAGGCGCGCCACGGTGATCGACCAGTTCAGTGCGGCGATGACCAGTACGCTCAGCAACATTGTCGACAGGCCGAATTCGACAATCATCTTGCCCGCGAGCCACGGAAACCCGAAGACGCCAATAAAGTACGCCAGGCTGAACAGCAATAACGCCTGGGGCATGGTGCCGTTGGGCGCTTCACTGGCCACCAGCCCATTGATCACCGAGTACGTCAGGCCATACCCGAACCCCAGCGTGGCGGCGGCCACCAGGTAACTGACGTTACCGCTCACCCCGAACGCGAATAGTGCAACCGCGCCAAACATGACCCCGGACAATACGCACGCAGCCTGGTAGGCATCACGCTTGACCACAAAGCCGGCGATCAGCAGCCGGCTGGTGATCGCAGCGCTCAAGAAGCCTGCGAAGAACAGCGAGTAATCCAGTTGATGGGCCAGCGCATAGCTGGTCTGGAATGACGACAGCCCACCAAACACGCAGCCACCCAGGCCGACCATCAAAATGGCGAATGCCGCCTTGGACGTCAGGACGCGCCGGCTTGCTGTCCAGGTGATCTTCGACGCCGGTACATTTGTGTGCTGTTTGAACTGCGCGCCCATGCGCCAGAACATCACAACCCCGGCGAGGCTGGCCAACCCGGCAATATAGAACGCAGTCGTCAAGGGCAAGCCCAGCGCGGTGGCGGCACGCCCAAGCAACGGGCCCGAACCGATCCCGCTCAACATGCTGCCGGACAGCAGGGCAAAAAACTTGGCACGCTGCTGGGGTTGAACCAGCAGCGTCACGATGATCGGCCCCAGGGTATAGAACACGCCCCAGCCCAAACCCAGGGACAATCCGAACAGCATCAGGCCCTGGCCAAACCCGGGTGACAGGGCAAACCCGAGGCACGCCACCACCAGCAATACACCCGTGCCCGCAATCGCTCGCGCTGCGCCCAGCGCATCTGCCAGGTGCCCGGAAACGACCACCGCCACAAATGTGCTGAGCATTGCCGTGGCAATGACGCTGCCGGCGTCGTGCTCATTGCCGCCGCGTGAGTGAATCAACAGCGACAGTAAAAAGGTCGAGCCGTAGGACAGCGACAATAAAAAACTGGCGAGGCAAAACAGTGCGAATGTCTTCGCGCCAACTGGAGACGTGGCGGGCATGAGCAGGACCTGAATGTTGGAATTATGCCGACTGTTTAACATGGGCGCTCATCAGGATAGTTCTGTGATTACTGATGCTGGCATTGCTCTGGGGCGGAGTAAAAACACCCGCGTCGGCGTGAAATTGCGCTGCAATCGGTCATCAAACCGCCTTAGTATGTGGGCTTTGAAATTGCCCAAGGCGCGCCCATGACCATCGAGATTCGCCCCGCCGTACCCAGCGATGCTGCGCAGATCCTGAGTTTCATCACCGAGCTTGCCGAATATGAGAAAGCCCGGCACGAAGTGATCGCCAGCGTGGTGGATATCGAACGCAGCCTGTTCAGCGAGGGCGCTACCGCCCACGGCCTTATCTGCCTGCGCGACGGTTTGCCGATTGGTTTTGCCGTGTTCTTTTTCAGCTACTCCACCTGGCTGGGCAGCAACTGCCTGTACCTGGAAGACTTGTATATCAACCCGGAGCAACGCGGCGGCGGGGCGGGTAAGAAGCTGTTGCGCCACTTGGCGAAGATCGCCTGCGATAACGGCTGCGGGCGTTTCGAGTGGAGCGTGCTGGACTGGAATGAACCGGCGATTGCTTTCTACAAATCCATCGGCGCGCAGCCTCAGGAAGAATGGGTGCGCTATCGCATGGAAGGCGATGCACTGAGGGATTTTGCCCAAGGCTGACCGACAGTCGAAACCGGCCATCTATGGCCGGTTTTTTTATGTTCTCTCTCACAATGTGGGATGTAAATTTATATATTGAGATATTTCAAGGTCTGGGTTTATAGTCGCCTGCATCAGCACTCACTACCAAAAATAAAACAGGTGAAGCGATGCAGGCACAACCGTTGTCCCTACCTGCCGTGCCCGAGCCTACTTACGGCGAACGGTTGAAGAACAAGGTGGTGATCATCACCGGCGCTGCGCAAGGCATTGGCGAGGCAATAGTGGCGTGCTTCCAGGCCCAGCAGGCGCGGTTGGTGATTGCGGACATCCAGGGCGAAAAAATCGAAAAGATCGCCGCCCATTGGCGCGAACGCGGCGCCCAGATTTACGCACAGCCCGTAGATATCACCTCCAGGGCGCAATGGCAGGCGCTGGTCGACCTCGCCATCGAGCGCTTCGGCCGTGTGGACGTGCTGGTCAATTGCGCCGGGGTCAATGTGTTTCGCGACCCGCTGGAAATGACCGACGAGGATTGGCGCCGCTGTTTCGCTATCGACCTCGATGGTGCCTGGTACGGTTGCCGTGCGGTGCTGCCGCATATGATCGCGCAGGGCATCGGCAACATCATCAATATTGCCTCCACCCATTCCAGCCACATCATCCCCGGCTGTTTTCCTTATCCCGTCGCCAAGCATGGCCTGCTCGGCCTCACTCGCGCCCTGGGCATCGAATACGCGCCCAAGGGCATCCGCGTAAACGCGATCGCCCCGGGCTATATCGAAACCCAGCTGAACGTCGACTACTGGAACGGGTTCCCCGACCCCCACGCCGAACGCCAGCGCGCGTTTGACCTGCACCCGCCCAAGCGCATCGGCCAACCCGTTGAGGTGGCGATGACTGCGCTGTTTCTGGCGACCGACGAGGCCCCCTTTATCAACGCCACTTGCCTGATGATCGATGGCGGGCGTTCGGTGATGTACCACGACTGAATCGTTTTTCAATAACAAAAAAGAGGTGGTTCATGTTCAAGAAGACTCTTGGCGCTGTGGCGCTGGCGATGGTGTTCAGCGGCTTTGTTTCGGCTGAAGAAGTGAAGATCGGCTTTCTGGTCAAGCAGGCCGAAGAGCCGTGGTTCCAGACTGAATGGGCCTTTGCCGAAAAAGCCGGCAAGGAGCATGGCTTCACCGTGATCAAGATCGCCGTGCCCGATGGCGAGAAGACCCTCTCGGCCATCGACAGCCTGGCTGCCAACGGCGCCAAGGGTTTTGTGATCTGCCCACCAGACGTGTCCCTGGGCCCGGCCATCGTCGCCAAGGCCAAGGTCAACGGCCTGAAAGTGATGGCCGTGGATGACCGCTTTGTCGATGCCAAGGGCAACTTCATGGAGGACGTGCCGTACCTGGGCATGGCTGCGTTTGAAGTGGGCCAGAAGCAGGGCGCGGCGATGGCCGCCGAAGCGAAAAAACGCGGTTGGGACTGGAAGGACACCTATGCGGTGATCAACACCTTCAACGAACTCGACACCGGCAAGAAGCGCACCGACGGCTCGATCAAATCCCTGGAAGACGCCGGTATCCCCAAGGACCACATCCTCACCGCCGCGCTTAAAACCCTCGACGTACCCGGCAGCATGGACGCCAGCAACTCGGCGCTGGTCAAACTGCCAAGCGGCGCGAAAAACCTGATCATCGGCGGCATGAACGACAACACGGTGCTGGGCGGCGTGCGCGCCACCGAAAGTGCCGGCTTCAAGGCGGCCAATGTGATCGGCATCGGCATCAATGGCACCGACGCCATTGGCGAATTGAAGAAGGCCGACAGCGGCTTCTTCGGCTCCATGCTGCCCAGCCCGCACATTGAGGGTTACAACACCGCGCTGGCGATGTACGAGTGGGTCACCACCGGCAAGGAACCGGCTAAATACACCGCGATGGACGAAGTGACCCTGATTACCCGCGAGAACTTCCAGGCGGAACTGACCAAAATCGGGTTGTGGAAATGACCGCTGCGGCCCTTCGTTTTGACGCTATCGGCAAAACCTTTCCCGGGGTCAAGGCGCTGGACGGCATCAGCTTCACCGCCCACCCCGGGCAGGTACACGCCTTGATGGGCGAGAACGGTGCGGGCAAGTCGACGCTGCTGAAAATCCTCGGCGGCGCCTACATTCCCAGCAGCGGCAACGTGCAGATCGGCGCGCAGGTCATGGCGTTCAAAAACGCGGCCGACAGCATTGCCAATGGCGTGGCGGTGATCCACCAGGAACTGCACCTGGTGCCGGAAATGAGCGTGGCCGAGAACCTGTTTCTCGGGCATTTGCCGACGCGTTTTGGCGTGGTCAATCGCGGTTTGCTGCGTCAGCAGGCACTGGCGTGTCTCAAGGGCCTGGCCGATGAGATCGACCCCGACGAGAAGCTCGGGCGCCTGTCCCTGGGCCAGCGTCAACTGGTGGAAATCGCCAAGGCGCTGTCCCGCGGCGCCAACGTGATTGCCTTTGACGAACCCACCAGCAGCTTGTCGGCCCGGGAAATCGACCGCTTGATGGCGATCATCGCGCGCCTGCGCGACGAAGGCAAAGTGGTGCTCTACGTGTCGCACCGCATGGAAGAAGTGTTCCGTATCTGCGACGCGGTGACGGTGTTCAAGGACGGTCGCTACGTGCGCACGTTCGAAGACATGAGCACGCTGACCCACGACCAGTTGGTGACCTGCATGGTCGGTCGCGATATCCAGGACATCTACGACTACCGCCCGCGCGAGCAGGGCGAGGTGGCGCTCAAGGTGAACGACCTGCTCGGTCCGGGCTTGCGCGAGCCGATCAGCTTTGCGGTGCGCAAAGGCGAGATCCTGGGCCTGTTCGGGCTGGTGGGGGCAGGGCGCACCGAGCTGTTTCGCCTGCTCAGCGGCCTGGAGCGCGTCAGTGCCGGCAGCCTGGAACTGTGCGGGCAAGCGCTGCAATTGCGCTCGCCCCGCGACGCCATCGCCGCCGGCATTCTGCTGTGCCCGGAGGACCGCAAGAAAGAGGGAATCATCCCGCTGGGCAGCGTCGCGGAAAACATCAACATCAGCGCCCGGGGCGCCCATTCCCGCTTTGGCTGGCTGTTGCGCGAGGGCTGGGAGAAGGGCAACGCCGAGCGGCAGATCCAGGCGATGCGGGTCAAAACCCCGAACGCGGCGCAGAAGATCATGTACCTCTCCGGCGGCAATCAACAGAAAGCCATTCTCGGCCGCTGGCTGTCGATGCCGATGAAGGTGCTGCTGCTTGATGAACCCACCCGCGGTATCGACATCGGCGCCAAGTCAGAGATCTACCAGATCATCCATAACCTGGCGGCCAGCGGCATTGCGGTGATCGTGGTGTCCAGCGACCTGATGGAAGTGATGGGTATTTCCGACCGCATCCTGGTGATGAGCGAAGGCGCCCTGAGCGGTGAATTGCCCCGCGCGCAAGCGGATGAAGCGCGCCTGTTGCAACTGGCGCTCCCGCGTTCGCGGGCTTGAAGAACAAGAGGGTTGGTTATGTCTGAAGTAAAAACTGCAAAGGGTTTCTGGCCGGGGTTCAACCAGCGCAAATTCCTCGACGACTGGGTGATGCTGTTGGCAGCGTTGAGCATCTTTGTGCTCAGCGCGGTGTTTATCGACAACTTCCTTTCGCCCCTGAACATGCGTGGCCTGGGGCTGGCGATTTCCACGGTAGGCATTGCCGCGTGCACCATGCTGTTTTGCCTGGCGTCAGGGCACTTCGACTTGTCGGTGGGGTCGGTGATCGCCTGTGCCGGGGTGGTGGCGGGTATCGTGATCCGTGACACCGACAGCGTGGTGCTCGGTGTGTCGGCGGCACTGGCCATGGGCCTGGTGGTGGGGCTGATCAACGGCATCGTGATTGCCAAGCTGCGCATCAATGCGTTGATTGCCACTCTGGCGACCATGCAGATCGTGCGCGGCCTGGCGTACATCTTCTCCAACGGTAAGGCCGTGGGGGTGATGAATGAGGACTTCTTCGTATTCGGCAACGGCCAACTGATGGGCGTACCGGTGCCGATCATCATCACTGTGCTGTGTTTCATGTTCTTCGGCTGGCTGCTCAACTACACCACCTATGGGCGCAACACCATGGCCATTGGCGGCAATCAGGAAGCGGCGTTGCTGGCCGGGGTCAATGTCGACCGCACCAAGATCATCATCTTCGCCGTACACGGTCTGATCGGTGCTTTGGCCGGGGTGATCCTCGCGTCGCGCATGACCTCGGGTCAACCGATGATCGGCCAGGGGTTCGAGCTGACGGTGATTTCGGCCTGTGTGCTGGGTGGGGTGTCCCTTAGTGGCGGCATCGGCATGATCCGCCATGTGATTGCCGGGGTGCTGATCCTGGCGATCATTGAGAATGCGATGAACCTGAAGAACATCGATACCTTTTACCAGTACGTGATTCGCGGCTCGATCCTGCTGCTGGCGGTCATCATCGACCGCATGAAGCAACGCTGATGTTCGCCCTGTGAAGATCAAACTGTGGGAGCTGGCTTGCCTGCGATAGCGGTGTGTCAGCCAGCCCATCTTTAATTGGCCCACCGCCATCGCAGGCAAGCCAGCTCCCACCTTGGAACTCCTGTGTTCAGGAGGGCGGTATTTGCCATAATGCCCCCGCTTTCATACTTATAGGCCCGATATGCAGGAAAACGCCCACACCCCCGTCAAAGACGCCGCCCCCACCGGCACCCAGACCCTGTTGCGCGGCCTGGGGGTTGTGCAAGCGGTGGCGGCTGGTGCGCGGGATCTCAAGGAGATCGCCCGGCGCATCGGCACCACGCGCAGCACGACGCACCGCCTGGCCAGTTGCCTGGTAGACGAGCGTTACCTGCGTGTGGTGCCCCAGGTCGGTTATCTGCTGGGGCCCAAGCTGATCGAGTTGGGGTTCCAGGCCCGTGAAGAGTTGCCCTTGGTGAACCTGGCGGTGCCTTACCTGGATGAATTGTCGGCGCTCACCGGCGACACCATTCACCTGGCGATCCGTGAATACGACGACGTGCTTTACCTGCACAAGAACCCAGGCCGCAATGGCCCGGAAATGCGCTCGCGGGTCGGCCACCGTATGCCGCTGGCGCGCACCGGTATCGGCAAGGCGTTGTTGTTGGATGATTCACCGCAGGAGTGGCAGCGTCTGTACCACGCCAGCTTGCCGGCGACGGGCAAGAGCCTGCAATGGCCGCAACACCCGGAGCAATCCTGGGCGCAGTTCGAACAGCGCATGGGCGAATATGTAGCGGGCGGGTATGCGTTCGACCTGGAAGACAATGAACCGTCGATCCGCTGTGTGGCCGCACCGGTGCGTGATGCCGGCGGGCGAATTGTCGCCGGCATCAGCATCGCCAGCACCGTGCCCTACATGCCGCTGGAGAAAATGGCCGAGCTGATCCCTGTGATCAAACAGGTTGCAGCCCGGCTGTCAGCGGAGTTGGGCGCCAAAGCCTGATCAGGCTTTGAGGCTTGCCATGTCGATGACAAAGCGGTACTTCACGTCACCGGCGATCATGCGCGTGTAAGCCTCGTTGATCTGGCGGATGTCGAGCATTTCGATGTCGCAGGTGATGTTGTGCTCGGCGCAGAAATCCAGGACTTCCTGGGTTTCGGCAATGCCGCCGATCAGCGAGCCGGCCAGCACTTTACGGCCCAATACCAGCTTGGCGGCATTGACGGGCGGGTCCACCGGTTCGATCAGGCCGACCAGGATATGCACGCCGTCAAAGCGCAGTACATCGAGGTAGGGGTTCAGGTCGTGCTGCACCGGGATGGTGTCGAGCAGGAAATCGAAGTGCCCGGCAGCGGCTTTCATCTGCTCGGCATCGGTGGACACGATCACGTGGTCGGCGCCCTGGCGGCGGCCTTCCTCAGCCTTGCTCGCCGAGCGGGTGAACAGCGTCACTTCGGCACCCATGGCCTTGGCGAACTTGATGCCCATGTGGCCCAGACCGCCCATGCCGAGAATCCCGACTTTGTCGCCGGCCTTCACGCCGTAGTGCTTGAGCGGCGAGTAAGTGGTGATACCTGCACACAGGATCGGCGCGGCGCTGGCCAGGTCTAGCTTGGCCGGGATCTTCACCACGAAATGCTCGCTGACCACGATGCTGTCGGAGTAACCGCCCATGGTGTTGCTGCCATCCACGCGGTCCGCAGTGGCATAGGTCATGGTCGGGCCTTCGAGGCAGTATTGCTCAAGGTCCGATTGGCAGGCTTCGCAGTGGCGGCACGAGTCGACCATGCAGCCCACGCCAACCAGATCACCGACTTTGTGCGCGGTGACGTTGGCGCCGACGGCGGTGACCTTGCCGACAATTTCATGGCCCGGCATCAGCGGGTACACGGCAATGCCCCACTCGTTGCGAGCCTGGTGGATATCGGAGTGGCACACGCCACAGTAAAGGATCTCGATGGCGACGTCATCGACACGCGGGCTGCGGCGTTCAAACGACATAGGGGCGAGGGGAGTGGTGGCCGATTGGGCGGCATAACCGATGGCGGTGTACATGAAGAACCTCGCAAAAAAGCAATGACAAGTGAGGCGGGCCATTCTGCGTAACGAGCGTACAGGCGGCCATGGCGATTGCTCCGAGTCTCATGCCTATTCGTCCGGCACTGCCTCAAGTTTGGATGTATTGGCCGCCAGACCTGCGATCATGCTCTCATCCCTAATTCGCGAAGTTTTTTGCCATGCTGCTGACCCGCCATCTCGATGCCAACGCCACCCTGGTCGCCTTGATTGAGGGGCTTGCATCCCGCGACGGTTTTTCCCCGACTCACCTGCCCGGTGTAAAGGTATTGCGCGCCAGTTGCGACGTGGCGCGCGGGCCGCAGATCTACGAGCCGAGCCTGATGTTCGTGGCCCAAGGCAGCAAAGTCGCGTACCTGGGCCCGCGTACCCTGGAATATGGCGCCGGGCATTATCTGATCCAGGCCATGCCGGTGCCGTTCGAGTGCGAAACATTTGCCATGGCCCCGGGGGCGCCGTTGCTCGGCGTGACGGTCGGCATTGATCGAGTGGTGTTGGGCGAGTTGGTGATCGCCATGGGCATGCAGGCCGGACCGCCGCCGACGGCGCAGACATTGGAGTCAATGAGCTCGGTGGTGCTCGATGACGCCATGCGCGGGTGCGTTGAACGGCTTTTGCAGTGCCTGCACGATCCGCTGGAAAGCCGGATCATGGGCCCGGCGCGGGTGCGCGAATTGTTGTTCACCGCCTTACGCGGGCCACAGGCCGATGTGCTGCGTGCACTGGTGGAACAACAGGGGCAGTTTTCGCGCATCGCCACCTCATTGAATCACCTGCATGCCCATTACGCCGAACCGCTGAATATCGAGACGCTGGCGGGGTATGCGCACATGAGCGCGTCGACGTTTCATGAGCATTTCAAGCGCTGCACCTTGCTGTCGCCGGTGCAGTACCTAAAGCGCCTGCGGTTATTGAAGGCCCAGCAGTTGCTGCTGGTGGAAGGCATGAGTGTGGCGCAGGCGGCGCACAAGGTGGGGTACCAGAGTACGTCGCAGTTCAGCCGGGAGTACAAACGCTATTTCCTGCGCAACCCGGGCGAAGAGCGTGCCGCCTGACACCACAAGGTCATTGTGTGGCTTGCCTGCGATAACGGTGGGTCAGCCATACATTTGGCACCTGAAGACCGCCATCGCAGGCAAGCCAGCTCCCACATCGCCCACAAAAAAGGCTCCCATCTCGGGAGCCTTTTCTGGTTAAGCGAACGACTTACATATTCGGGTAAGTCGGCCCACCCGCACCTTCTGGCGTTACCCAGGTGATGTTCTGCGAAGGGTCCTTGATGTCACAGGTCTTGCAGTGCACGCAGTTCTGGGCGTTGATCTGGAAGCGCTTCTCGCCGTCCTCCTTGGTCACCACTTCATACACGCCGGCCGGGCAGTAGCGCTGCGCCGGTTCATCGTAGAGCGGCAAGTTGGTGCCGATCGGGATGCTTGGGTCTTTGAGCTTCAAGTGGCACGGCTGCTCTTCTTCATGGTTGGTGCCAGAGATGAACACCGAGCTCAGCTTGTCGAAGCTCAACTTGCCGTCCGGTTTGGGGTAGTCGATCTTCTGGCTGTCTTTGGCCAGCTTCAGGCAGGCGTAGTCCGGCTTGGTGTCGTGCAGGGTGAAGGGGATCTTGCCGCCGAAAATGTTCTGGTCGAGCCAGTTGAAACCGCCGCCGATGATCGCGCCAAACTTGTGCACGGCCGGGCCGAAATTACGGCTGGCGAACAGTTCTTCGTACAGCCAGCTGGCTTTGAAGCTGTCGACATAGGTGGTCAGCTCATCACCGCCTTCAGATTCGGCAAACAGGCGGTCGGCCACCGCGTCGGCGGCGAGCATGCCGGACTTCATCGCGGTGTGACTGCCCTTGATCTTGGCGAAGTTCAGGGTGCCCAGATCGCAACCGATCAGCGCGCCGCCCTTGAAGACCATCTTCGGCAGCGAATTCAGGCCACCTTTGCAGATCGCACGGGCGCCATAGCTGACCCGCTTGCCGCCTTCCAGGTACTGGGCCAGCACCGGGTGATGCTTGAGGCGCTGGAATTCATCGAACGGCGAGAGGAAGGTGTTGCTGTAAGACAGGTCGACGATCAGACCGACCACGACTTGATTGTTTTCCAGGTGATAGAGGAACGAGCCACCGGTGTTCTCGTTACCCATGATGTCCAGCGGCCAACCGGCGGTATGTACCACCAGGCCTGGCTGATGCTTGGCTGGATCGATTTCCCAGATTTCCTTCAAGCCGATGCCGTAGTGCTGGGCGTCGGCATCGCTGTCCAGGTTGAAGCGCTGGATCAGTTGCTTGCCGATATGCCCGCGGCAACCTTCGGCGAACAGCGTGTATTTGCCACGCAACTCCATGCCTGGGGTGTACAGGCCGTCCTTGGGCTTGCCTTCGCGGTCGACGCCGAGGTCGCCAGTGATGATCCCGCGCACCACGCCGTTTTCATCGAACAGCGCCTCCTGGGCGGCGAAGCCCGGGTAGATTTCCACGCCCAGGTTCTCGGCCTGCTGGGCCAGCCAGCGGCACAGGTTGCCCAGGGAAATGATGTAGTTGCCTTCGTTGTGCATGGTCTTGGGCACAAAGAAGTCGGGAACCTTGGTGGAGGTGTCGCTGCTGCGCAGTACATAGATGTCATCACGCACCACCGGGGTGTGGAGCGGGGCGCCGAGGGCTTTCCAGTCCGGGAACAATTCGTTCAGGGCGCGGGGTTCAAACACAGCACCGGAGAGGATGTGGGCGCCGACTTCGGAGCCTTTCTCGACCACGCAGACGCTGATTTCCTTACCGGCTTCGGCGGCCTTCTGCTTCAGTCGGCAGGCGGCAGACAGGCCCGCCGGGCCGGCGCCGACGATGACCACGTCGAATTCCATGTATTCGCGTTCCACAGGCTATCTCCTACTCAAGGCTCAACAGGCTTTTTTTTCTAATGGGTGGAGGTTCGGTATCGTCCTGCACAACGGCAAGACCCACCTGTCTCTCTAGGTGGCGCATTATATATAGACCACTGGCAGCGTCCAATACAAACGTTTGTTTGAATTGCCCGCAGCCTAGGTAAATCAAAGCGACGGGGCTTATGACTGACCATTTTGCCGTATTGACCAGAATAGGCGTTCCGGTCAAGATACGGTCGGTTTCGCGCTTCCCGTAGGCAGACTGCAGGTTTCAAGAGCACGTCCAAAGGTAAGCTGGTGTGCAGTTTACACGCCGCGATAAAGAATGACCTCTCAGTCACCGCTGACGAACGGTCATCATTTTCCCGTGTGCAAGGCCACTGCCGAGGTCTTTGGAGGTGCCCTTGTGTGCCGATGAGCATCAACCGCCAGGTTCGCCTAGGCGACTTTCTTTTCACCGGAGAGTAACGAGGAATCCATGAAGGTTCTTGTAGCTGTCAAACGCGTTGTCGATTACAACGTGAAAGTTCGCGTCAAGGCGGACAATTCCGGCGTCGACCTTGCTAACGTCAAGATGTCGATGAACCCTTTCTGCGAAATCGCTGTGGAAGAAGCCGTACGCCTGAAAGAGAAAGGCGTTGCGACTGAAATCGTCGTGGTGTCCATCGGTCCGACCACTGCCCAAGAGCAGCTGCGTACCGCTTTGGCCCTGGGCGCCGACCGCGCCATTCTGGTGGAGTCTGCTGAAGATCTGACCTCCCTGGCCGTTGCCAAACTGCTCAAGGCCGTTGTCGACAAGGAACAGCCTCAGCTGGTGATCCTGGGCAAACAAGCCATCGACAGCGACAACAACCAGACTGGCCAGATGCTGGCTGCACTGACCGGTTACGGCCAGGGCACCTTCGCTTCGAAAGTCGAAGTGAGCGGCGACAGCGTTGCGGTCACCCGTGAAATCGACGGCGGCGCCCAGACGGTTTCCCTGAAACTGCCGGCTATCGTCACCACCGACCTGCGTTTGAACGAGCCGCGTTATGCGTCCCTGCCAAACATCATGAAAGCCAAGAAGAAGCCGCTTGAGTCGGTGACTCCGGACGCTTTGGGCGTTTCCACCGCCTCCACCAACAAGACCATCAAAGTTGAAGCGCCGGCTGCACGCAGCGCGGGCATCAAGGTCAAGTCGGTGGCTGAACTGGTCGAGAAACTGAAAAACGAAGCGAAGGTAATCTAATCATGACTATCTTGGTAATCGCTGAACACGACAACAAGGTACTGGCCCCGGCCACCCTGAACACCGTGGCCGCTGCCGCTAAAATCGGTGGGGACATCCACGTGCTGGTTGCTGGTCAGGGCGCTGGCGCCGTGGCTGAAGCGGCTGCAAAAATCGCAGGCGTGAGCAAAGTCCTGAACGCTGACAATGCCGCTTATGCGCATCAGCTGCCGGAAAACGTTGCACCGCTGGTCGCCGAGCTTGGCGCTGGCTACAGCCACATCCTGGCCGCCGCTACCTCCAACGGCAAAAACATCCTGCCACGCGTTGCCGCGCAGCTGGACGTTGACCAGATCTCCGAGATCATCTCGGTAGAAAGCGCCGACACCTTCAAGCGCCCGATCTACGCCGGTAACGCCATCGCTACCGTGCAGTCCAACGCCTCGGTCAAGGTCATCACCGTACGCGCCACCGGTTTCGACCCGGTTGCTGCCGAAGGTGGCTCGGCTGCCGTTGAAGCCGTCTCCGCTGCCCACGACGCTGGCACTTCCAGCTTCGTCGGCGAAGAGCTGGCCAAGTCGGACCGTCCTGAACTGACCGCTGCCAAGATCGTCGTTTCCGGCGGGCGTGGCATGCAGAACGGTGACAACTTCAAACACCTGTACGCCCTGGCCGACAAGCTGGGTGCTGCGGTCGGCGCTTCCCGCGCAGCCGTCGACGCAGGCTTCGTACCCAACGACATGCAGGTCGGCCAGACCGGCAAGATCGTTGCGCCACAGCTGTACATTGCCGTCGGTATCTCCGGCGCTATCCAGCACTTGGCCGGTATGAAAGATTCCAAGGTGATCGTTGCGATCAACAAGGACGAAGAAGCGCCGATCTTCCAGGTCGCCGATTATGGCCTGGTGGCGGACTTGTTCGAAGCCGTACCTGAGTTGGAGAAGCTGGTCTAATCCAGCCACTTCACTTATAAAGAGCCCGGTCTTGTGACCGGGCTTTTTTATTCCCTGTAGGAGCGAGCTTGCTCGCGAAAAATTCCCAGGCGCCGCATTTATTCAGAAAGCACGCGTTATCGTTGACGTTTTCGCGAGCAAGAACTTTTACGGAGAAACATGCCATGGAACTGCGCCCCTGGACTGTACTGCTGGGCCTTGCGCTGCTGCCGAGCCTGACGCTCGCCGCCGGCAAGTGCGAGCGCCTGGTGATCACCGGCAGCCCGGACGCACCGCCCTTGCTGTGGCGCGACCCTCAAGACCCCACGCACCTGATTGGCGCCACCGCCGACGTGCTGCAACAAGTGGGCAAAGAGCTTGGGCTTAAAATCGACCTGCTCTATGGTGGCAAACGCTCCCTGGCCCTGGATGAAGCGCGCAGCGGGCGTATGGACATCCTCGCTGACGCGCCGTTGAATCTGGGTGAACTGGACAATTTCGACTACATCCATCCCGCGTTGGTGCAGACCGATTATTTGGTGTGGACGCGCAAGGATTCGCCGCTGGTCTACACCACGACCGCTGACCTGCACGGCCACAAGGGCGCGGTATCGGAGCGCGCCCGTTTAAGCGCTGAATTCGAAACTTTCGCCGGCCAGCAGCTCAGCCTGCAACGCTTGCCGAATCTCACGCCAGCGTTCCAGAAACTGCTGTTGGGTGAAGTGGACTACGTGCTGGCGGGGCGCTATTCCGGCATGGCCATGGCCCAGACCTTGGGCATGAGTAACGACTTGGTCGCCCACTCGGTGCCTGTCGACCAGCCCGGCCTGTACCTGGCGATTTCGCACAACTCCGCCTGCAATGATCCGTGGCTGCGCGGACAGTTGACTAAAAAGATGACAGAATTGCCCGCCTCCGGTGTCGCGCAAGCCGCGCTGCAGCGCAACCTGGAGCGCTGGAAGGCGCAATTGCAACAACCCGTCGGTACCCCAATAAAGTAGGGATTTACAGTGATTTTTCGACCTCTTCTCGCGGCCCTTGCCGTTGTCGCTCTGGCGGGATGTGCAACCGATCCTGCGCCGAATGAACAAATGCGCCTGACCCAGCAAGCCCTGGAGCAAGCCAACGCGGTCGGGGTCAACGCCGATGAATCGCCCGAGCTGAAACTGGCCGAAGAAAAATTCGCCAGGGCCAAGTCCAACATGGCCGACCAATCCTTCAAACGCGCGCGTATGCGGGCCGAGCAGGCCGAGCTGGATGCGCGCCTGGCCGAGGCAAAAGTGCTGACCGCCAAGAGCCAGGAACAATTGAACGTGCTTAATACCCGTATCACTCGCCTGCGCAAGCAACTGCAACTGGGAGACGCGCAATGAGCCCGATGATCCGTGGTTTGAGCTGTGCGTTGCTCTTGGGCAGCGCGGCCCTGGGCGGGTGCGCCAGCCAGCCCAGCAGCGAGCAGGCATTGCAACAGGCGGGCGATGACTTCCAGAAGGTCAAGGAAGACGCCAACGTGCTGCGCTTTGCGCCCAAGGATGTGATCCGCGCCGGCGAGTCCCTGGCCCGTGCCGATCGCCTGTCCAGCTACTGGGGCAGCGGCTCCGACGTGGTGCATTACGCCTACCTGAGCCAGCGCTACAGTGCCATCGCCCGTGAACACACCGAGCAGGGCCTCAATGCCGAGCGCGGCGCCCAGCTTGAGTTGGAGCGTCAGCGCCTGCAACTGGCCCTGCGCGAAAACAAGCTGGCCAGTGTGCAGCAGCAGGGCAAGTGGGTTGAAGCGCAGATCGCCAGCCTCACCACCCAGACCGACCGAGGCCTGGTGATGACCCTGGGGGATGTGCTGTTCGACACCGGCGAAGCCGAACTGCAAAACTCGGCCAGCCGCACCGTGCTCAAGATCGTGCAGTTTCTGCAACTGAACCCCAAGCGTCGGGTGCGTATCGAGGGCTACACCGACAACACCGGGGGCGAGCAGGAGAACCTCAAACTGTCTCGCGACCGTGCCCAATCGGTGGCAGACCTGTTGATGGACCTGGGGGTCGACGACAAGCGTATCGAAGTCCAGGGTTACGGTGACCAGTACCCGGTAGAAGCCAACGCCTCCGAGCGTGGCCGCGCGCAGAACCGCCGGGTGGAAATCGTGTTCTCTGACGAGAAGGGCCAACTGGGCGCCGCTCGCTAACAGCCATCGCCTTCTGTAGGAGCGAGCTTGCGCGCGAAAAACGTCAACGATAACGCGTACTTCCTGAAGAAACGCGGCGTCCATGAGTTTTTCGCGAGCAAGCTCGCTCCTAAAGTTTGTCGGGCGTACTCCCTTTACAGTTTTTGCTGTCACTCCCGCCCGCGCTCGACTATTGTGACAACTGTCCCCGTACACTTCTAAACTGTGCTGGTATGTTTCACACAAAAATAAAATAGCCGTGAAATCGAGTGCTGCGTCATGACCAATCTGTTGCTTTACCAACGCATTGCCCAGCAACTGGCTGAGGACATCCGGCGCGGTGTCTACCAACCGGGAGAGCGCGTGCCCTCTGTGCGCAAGATGAGCTCCCAGCTGAATGTGAGCCATGCCACGGTATTGCAGGCCTACGCTAACCTGGAAGACCAGGGGCTGATTCGGGCGCGGCCGCAATCGGGTTATTACGTGCACCAGACCCCGGCACTTACGGCGCCGACGCCAGACATCGCCCGGGTCGAGCGCCCGGGGTTGGTGACCCGCAGCAGCATCATCCAGCAGGTGTTGGTCGAGTCACGCCGTGAAGGGGTATTCCCCTTGGGCGCAGCTGTGCCGAGTGTGGACTACCTGCCGGTACGGGCGCTGCACCAGCAGTTGGCCAAGGTCACGCGGTTCCAGAGCCCACGGGCGTTCAGCTACATGTTCAGCCCCGGCTTTGAACCGTTGCGCCGCCAGGTGGCGATCCGTATGCGCGATGCCGGTGTGGTCGTCGACCCCAGCGAAGTAGTGATCACCCATGGCTGTGTTGATGCGTTGCAGATGTCTTTGCGCGTACTGACCCGGCCCGGCGACTTGATCGCCGCCGAATCCCCGACTTACTACGGCTTGCTGCAACTGGCCGATTTGCTCGGCCTCAAAGTCATCGAGATCCCCAGCGACCCCGCCACGGGCATGAGCCTGGAAGCCCTGCAATTGGCGGCCAACCAGTGGTCGATCAAAGCGTTGGTGCTGACCACGCGCCTGAGCAACCCCCTGGGCGGCACCATGCCCGAGGAGCGGCAGAAGCAATTGCTGCGCCTGGCTTCGGATTTCGATATCCAGATCGTCGAGGACGATATCTATGGCGAGCTGATGTTCGAACTGGGCCGCACCAAGGCCCTTAAAGCCTATGACCGCCTGGACCGGGTCATCTATTGTTCGAGCTTTTCCAAGACCTTATCCCCCGGCGTGCGCATTGGCTGGATGATCGCCGGTAAGTACCAGCAGGAGATTCAGCGCCTGCAAATGTTCAGCACTCATTCCGCGTGCAGCGTCACGCAGATGGGCGTGGCGGCCTACCTGGAAAACGGCGGCTACGACCGTCACCTGCGTTACATTCGCCAGGAGTACCGCAAGAACCTCAGCGCCTTCCAGCTGGCGGTGCAGCAATATTTCCCGGAAGGCACCCAGATGACCCGTCCGACCGGGGGCTTTATTTTGTGGGTCAGTTTGCCGGGGCGGGTCAATACCCAGGAGCTGCACGTGCGTGCCCTGCAACAGGGCATCAGCATTGCGCCGGGGTTGATCTTCAGTAATACCGAGCAATTCAACCACTGTATCCGTCTTAATTGCGGCACCCCGTGGAACCGCGAGGCAGAGCGGGCGTTGATGACCTTGGGTATGCTTGCCAGCCAGTTGTGCCAGGAGACGGCGGCGGGCTTTTGAGGGGTGCAAAGGGGACAGCGTTGATCTGTGCCCTTGTCATGCCGCGCACAACAAGCGAGCATATGGCCTTCTGCCGTTAATGCTGTTGGCGATATGACGTCTATTTTTCGCGTGACCTTGGTGATTGGCCTGTTAAGCCTGTGCAACGTTGCCCCTGTGCTGGCCGCAACGTCGGTGGCTGACGAAAAGCCCGCCGCGAGTGCCGAGCAAAAGTCGTCGGCCAAGCAGCCAACACCCGCCAAAAAAGCCCCGGCCACCGCAAAAAAAGCGGTGAAGACCAAAAAGCGCGCCCCTGTGGCGAGCAAGTCCAAGTCGGCCCGTGAAGTGGCCCAGACCAAACTGCCACCGGCACAGTTGGATCTGTCCCTGCCCTCCGACATGGTCAGGCTCTTGCAGCCGATCGGCACCATGCCCAAGCCCAAAAGCGTGCCCTTGCTACCGCCGATGTTCGGTGAAAAGCCCACCGACAACAGTGCATTTCAGATTAACGGCCGCTTGCTCAGCAATGAGATGAAGCTGCAACTGCGCAACGATGAGCGTCACGATGTAGAAGGCGCCGCGCTGGATTTCGAATTCAAGCAATAAAAAATCCTCAGTCACAGGTGACCCGGGTTGCCGACCATCTGTCGCAGACTGGTTGGTCACCTTTGTTTTGTGCGAAAAACCCCTGTTGGACCATTTTAAAACGGCTGTTTAAGGGCGTACTCTAGCCCGGCCATCCCTATTGAGTCGTCGAGGACCTGCTGGTCATGAAATGCCGTGAAGGCTGTGGCGCTTGCTGCATTGCCCCCTCTATCAGTTCACCGCTGCCGGGAATGCCCCAGGGTAAACCCGCAGGCGTGCGTTGCCTGCACCTGTCAGCGGAACAACTGTGCCAGTTGTTCGGTCAACCGGAACGTCCGGCTGTGTGCAGTGATTTCAAGGCCGATTTTGAGGTTTGTGGTAACGACCAGGCGGATGCGATTCGCTTGATCGGCTGGTGGGAGCAAATGACGGCGGCTTGATGGGCTTTACTATCGGAACTTCAACAACAAGGAATACAACGATGGGTTCGCTGAAACGAATGGCTGTGGTGTGCGGTTTTACGATGATGTTTGCGGCCACTGCCCAGGCTGAGGATTGGCAGGTTGCCAAGGACGAAGACGGCATCAAGATCTCGCTGAGCGAAATTGCCGGCTCCAAGTACAAAGCCTATCGCGGTGTGACAGTCATCAAGGCGCCGGTCGCCAAAATCCAGGCTTTGCAGGAAGACGTCGCAGGTGCCTGTGCGTGGATCCATGAATGCAAATCCCAGAAGCTCGTCGACAAGAAAGGCGATGAGGCATGGACCTACACCCAGTTCAAGGCGCCGTTCCCTGTGACGGATCGTGATTCGTATATCCACGTCACCACCACCAAAGCCGCTGACGGCAGCGTTACGCGCAAACTGGAGGGCGTGCCGACCTACAAGCCTGAAGAAAAAGGCTACGTGCGAGTGGCCCAGGTTGATGGCTTCTGGAAACTGGTACCCAAAGGCGCCAACGAAACTGAAGTGACCTATCAGGTACACACCGAGCCAGGCGGTAGTGTGCCGTCGTGGCTGGCCAACAAGTTCGTGGTGGACGCGCCGTTCAACACCTTGAAAGCCTTGAAGGAACACGCTGAAAAATAAGCGCTGTTGATCAGGTGCCTCCGGCCTTGAGTGGAACGTTTGGCGAGCCCTCAAGGTCAAGATACAAGTGAGCCCACCTATGGGTTTTATCGAGGAGGCACCGATGCCGAAGTGGAATGTTTCTTTCATCAATGACCGCGGCGAGCCGGTAGTCCAGCAATTCGACTGCGAGCATGAGCCGACCCTGGAAGAAGCCGCACAGATGGTGCGCGTGCGTGTGTCGCCGGTGTTAGAAAAGCTGGACCTTAACGACCTTGCCGATCGTGTTCCCGATCCCACGGTCAAGAGCCTGCATGATCAAAATGCTATCAAAGACCTCAGGGTCGAACCCGCAGCCTGAATATTTCCGTTAGCCCCCTCCAAGCACCTATGGTGGAGGTGCGAGCTTCGCGCTACTCTGCAATCGAGATCAGCGAATGAATCGCTAAGGTCTGGTCTTGTCAGCTACATGCTTGTTTTCCAGCGGTGTTGTTCCTGCCGTAGTACTCGCGCCAGTAGGGCGCGAGCTTCGGGAAGCACGGAAAGTCTATCCATCATTTGAGGAGCACTTTTCATGAGCACAGCCTATCAAGAAGACATCAGCACCAACGTGTTGCGCCGCATGAAAGAAGGCGGTTTTGATTTTTCGCGTTTTCACCCTATCGAGTTCTACGCCATTTTCCCGGATGAGGAACGGGCGCGCAGGGCTGCGGGTCGATTTCGTGGAGAGTCACTCAATGCCCAGGTCAGTGCGCGCGACGACGGCGCCTGGTACCTGGAGTTGAGCAAGGTCATGTTCGCCACCTACGATGGTATAGGAGACTTTGAGCAAGACTTTGAAGCGGTGGTCGAGCCGCTCGGCGGCATCATCGAAGGATGGGGCGTCAAGCAGGAGGTGCGTGGGTTACCCATGTAGCAAGTGTTATGAGCAGCGCAGCGTATCGGCTGACCTTTGGGTCGGCCGTTTTTGTTTTCAGAGCTGCACATCACAGTCTTGCGCGCAAAAAAAACCACCCGGATAGGGTGGCGGAAAGGGAACCTTGAGGAGTAAATCAGTACAACAGGTAACACATTACCGATTGCGCAAAAGCGTTAGCTGTAGGACATCTCCTGATCAGCTGATGGAAGGGATTATGTGGGGTGTCTGCCGAGCAGTGAAATCAACTCTGACTATGCGGGTGATAGTCAAAACGCGCGTTGCAATGAAGCGCCTCACCTCACAGCGGGCATTCTGCGCACCAGGACGGTGCGGCGGAACCGTTTTATTTATTCAACCCATTGATAAATAAGTGTTTATGTCGATGGCACGGGCCTTGCGAAGGTCCTTGCGTCCCAGTGACAAGGAGTACGGCATGATCCGCACTTATTACGATGAAATGTACGATGGGGCAGGGCAGGTGCGCCCCCATTACCGCGAGTTCGCCCGTTGGCTGGCCGATACCCCTGCCGAACTGTTGGCCCAGCGTCGCCGTGAAGCCGATTTACTGTTCCACCGTGCCGGTATCACCTTCACCCTCTACGGAGACGAGCAGGGCACCGAGCGCCTGATCCCCTTCGATACCATCCCGCGCAGCATTCCGGCCAGTGAATGGCGGATCGTCGAACGTGGCTGCATCCAGCGGGTCAAGGCGTTGAACATGTTCCTCGCCGACCTGTATCACGAACAGCGCATCATCAAGGCCGGTATCGTGCCCGCCGAACAGGTGCTGGCCAACGAGCAGTACCAGTTGGCGATGCAGGGCCTGGATCTGCACCGTGATCTGTACTCCCACATCTCTGGGGTAGATCTCGTACGTGATGGCGATGGCACCTACTAAGTGCTGGAAGACAACCTGCGCACGCCCAGCGGTGTCAGCTACATGCTTGAAGACCGCAAGATGATGATGCGCCTGTTCCCCGAGTTGTTCGCCGCCCAGCGCATCGCGCCCATCGACCATTACCCCAACCTGTTGCTCGATACCCTCAAAAGCGCCAGCCCTCTGGATAACCCCAGCGTGGTGGTGCTGACCCCGGGGCGCTTCAACAGTGCGTTCTTCGAACATGCCTTCCTGGCCCGGGAAATGGGGGTGGAACTGGTGGAGGGCGCGGATCTGTTTGTGCGTGATGACCGTGTGTTCATGCGCACCACCGACGGCCCCAAGGCGGTCGATGTGATCTACCGCCGGCTCGATGATGCCTTCCTCGATCCCTTGGCATTCAACCCCGACTCCATGCTCGGTGTGCCGGGCCTGCTCGCTGCCTATCGCTGCGGCAATGTGGTGCTGGCCAATGCCATCGGCACCGGGGTGGCGGACGATAAATCGGTGTATCCGTTCGTGACTGAAATGATCCGTTTCTATTTGGACGAAGAACCGATCCTGCAGAACGTGCCGACCTTTCAATGCCGCAAGCCTGACGAGTTGTCCCACGTGCTGGCCAATCTTCCCGACCTGGTGGTCAAGGAAACCCAGGGCTCCGGTGGCTACGGCATGTTGGTTGGTCCGGCGTCCACAACGGCCGAAATCGAAGCGTTCCGTGCGCGCATCAAGGCCAGGCCCCATGCCTATATCGCACAGCCGACCCTGTGTTTGTCTACTTGCCCGACCTTCGTTGATAACGGTATCGCGCCCCGACATATCGACCTGCGCCCGTTCGTGTTGTCCGGCAAGGAAACCCGGGTGGTACCGGGTGGCCTCACTCGCGTTGCGCTGCGCGAAGGCTCGCTGGTGGTCAACTCGTCCCAGGGCGGCGGCACCAAAGACACCTGGGTGGTCGAGGACTGATGCCATGTTGAGTCGAACTGCCTCGGATTTGTACTGGATGTCTCGCTACCTGGAACGCGCAGAAAACCTCGCGCGTATGCTGGATGTCAGCTATTCGCTGTCGTTGATGCCTCAGGATGGGCGCGGCGATGGCTTGCACGAACTGGCCATGCCGTTATTGATCACCGGCACGCTGGAGGATTACCACGCCCGTCATGGCGAACTTCATGCCGAGCGCCTGCTGCATTTTTTTGCGCTGGACGCGGCCAACCCGGCCAGCATCTACAGCTGCCTCGGTGCCGCGCGAGCCAGCGCCCATGCGGTGCGTGGGCGCATCACCGCCGACATGTGGGAAAACATCAACGCCACCTGGCTGGACATTCGCGACATCGCCCAACAGGGGCTGAGCCACTACGGCATGAGCCGGTTTTGTGAGTGGGTCAAGGAGCGCTCCCATCTGTTTCGGGGCGCCACTTACGGCACCATCATGCGCAACGATGCCTTCCGCTTTATCCGCCTGGGCACCTTTATCGAGCGCGCCGATAACACCCTGCGCCTGCTGGATGCCCGCTACGAAATGGCCGGCGACCAGGCGGCGCTCAGCGATGGTACGGCTCACGCGTATTACCAGTGGAGCGCGTTGCTGCGTGCGCTGTCGTCATTCGAGGCGTACACCGAGATTTATCGCGATGCCCCGGGGGCTCGGCAGGTCGCTGAGCTGCTGCTGTTACGGGCTGATGTTCCGCGCTCACTGCGAGCGTGCAGTGAAGAGATCGATCAGATCCTCGCCAGCCTGCCCGGCCTCAATGGTCGCCCTGCCCAGCGCCTGGCTGCCGAGATGGATGCGCGCCTGCGCTTTACCGCCATCGACGAAATCCTTGAGGAAGGCCTGCACGCCTGGCTGACCGACTTTATCCCCTTGGTCCGCCAGTTGGGCGACGCCATCTACAGTTCCTATCTGGAGGCGGCATGAGACTCTCCATCAGCCACGAAACCACCTACCACTACGAAGACCAGGTACGCGCCAGCATTCAATACCTGCGTCTTACACCCCACGACAGCGAGCGCCAGCACGTGCTCAGTTGGCAACTGGACCTGCCGCGCCCGGTGCGGGCGCAAGTGGACCCCTTCGGCAACATCCTGCATGTGCTGACTCTGGATGAACCCCACGACGCCATCATCATCGGCGCCCGTGGCCAGGTAGAAATTGATGAGCTGCGCGAAGCCGAGCACGAAAGCCAGTCTCCCTTTCCGTTCCTGCGCAGCACACGCCTGACCGAGCCCGACGAGGCCTTGCGCCGGTTTGCCGAACAACACTGTCATCAGCGTCGTGACCGCACGGCATTGATCGACCTGATGCAGGCTCTCAACCAGGCGATGATCTACACGCCTGGGGCTACCGCCGTCGATACCTGTGCCGCCCAGGCCTTCGCGGGCGCGGCAGGCGTGTGCCAGGACCATACCCATGCATTTCTGGCCTGCGCGCGCAGCCTGGGCATCGCGGCGCGGTATGTGTCGGGGTATTTGTACACCGAAGACAGCGCGCACCTGGCCAGCCATGCCTGGGCCGAAGCCTGGCTGGAGGGCGCCTGGTACAGCTTTGACGTGACCAACCAACTGGCCAGGCCGGAGCGGCACTTGAAGCTGGCCGTGGGCCTGGACTACCTCGACGCCTGCCCGGTCCGGGGCATGCGCCGTGGCGGTGGGCATGAGCAGATGCACGCCAAGGTATTCGTGGCGCCTCAGCAATAACCGATAACGGTAGGAGCGAGCTTGCTCGAGAAAAACGTTAACGATTACTCGGGGAGCCTGATAACCAACGATGCTCTCAGGTTTTTCGCGAGCAAGCTCGCTCCTACAACTTGCGGCCCGCCATGTGCCGCAGATAATCCACCAGCAAATCCAACTCATTGTCTGGCAATACACTTGCCGTGAACGCTGGCATTTTCGCTTGTGGCCAATGCCTCAGGCTTTGCGGGTCGCGGATGTAACGCTTGAGGAAATCTGCGCTGAAATACTCGGTGGGGTTGTAGGGCACATTCAGGTCCGGGCCCATCTGGGCATCACCGCCGCCGTTGAGGCGATGGCACGCCAGGCAGTTCTTCTGGAACAACGCAAAGCCTTGGTTGATTGGGTCGTTCGCCGCCAGCTTCGGGTCGGGCAATAACGCCGGAAAACGCTCGCCAACCGTCTGCAACTGCTTGAATTTTGATACCTGGAACGGCCACTGTTCCGGGCTGATATGCCCGGCTTGAGGGTTGGTCCAGACCAGATAGAACGGTCCGGCGCTGGGTTTGCCCTGTGCCAGCGCCGGCCACGGATGGGCCGGGTCTTCCACGGCCAGCCAGGCGCGGGCACCGTTTTTTTCCAGTAACGGCGCGGCGGCAAGTTCGGCGGCAAAACCATCAAGGGCAACGGCTTGCAGGTGGTTCGCAGGTTTAAGGCCCGGTAAGAGCAGCGCGAGGGGCACCGCGCGATAGGTCATAGTGCGCTTGTAGGACACATCATCGACGATCTGCACCGTCTGTGCGCCCGGGTGCTTGAGCAACTCGGCGGTTTGCCAGGTTTTTTGGCTGTGGTCCAACTCGATGGTCAACTGTGCCGCCGCCGCAGGCAGGCTCAGCAGCAGGGCAAAAAGGGCGAGGATCGGTTTCAAGGCACAGGCCCCGTTGCGAGAGAGTGAGGGCGCACACGATAACGGAAAACGGCAGGTAAAAAGAAAGCCCCTGCAACAGGAGCGCTAAGCGCAATATCCCGGCAGGTGCTGCCAAAGGCTGCAGGCCTGGTGCGGTGTGTGCACGGAAGCTGGAAGCGTCACCCAATAACCTTGGTTAAATTGGGCAAGATCAGAATCAGTGTGGTGGCGAACAGAATAAGTCCCGCCTGACGTACTTTCGAATGTTTGAACATGGCTGACTGCCTATTTGTTGTTATTCCTGAGCGTCAAATGCGTGCCGGTTTATTTCAGTATCGCGAGATGACGTTGCACTTTTCTTACAACTGCTCCAGCAAAACCCGGCAGCAGCGGCCTACAGGTTCAACCTTAGAGCCCCCGATCTTCTTCGCTTAGATCCATTTCATATCAGCTAATCAGCATTTGCGCTAAAAACGTCATGAGGCGTATTGCCATCTTGGCGCGAGCCCTAGGGCTAGACAGCTAAAACGATTAATCAGGGAATTCCCGTAGCTACCTACCGTTCGTCCGAGCGAGGGGGTCAAAAGCAATGAGCGCATCCGTCATTGAAACCGTGTCAATCGGGCCTAAGGTAGGGGCATACACCCACAGCGGTTCGAGGATGTCATGACTCAAGCTTTGATCTTTGATGCGATACGCACGCCCCGGGGCAAAGGCAAGGCCGACGGTGCCTTGCACAGCGTCAAGCCGGTAAATCTGGTGGCCGGTTTGCTCACGGCGCTGGCGCAACGCAGCGACCTCGACACCCGCCAGGTGGATGACATCGTCCTGGGCTGCGTCACTCCGGTGGGCGACCAGGGTGCCGACATCGCCAAGACCGCCGCCCTGGTGGCGGACTGGGATATCAGCGTCGCCGGCGTACAGGTCAACCGCTTCTGCGCCTCGGGCCTGGAAGCGGTCAACCTGGGGGCCATGAAAGTGCGTTCCGGCTTTGAAGATCTGGTGGTGGTGGGTGGCGTCGAATCCATGTCTCGCGTGCCCATGGGCAGCGATGGAGGTGCCTGGGTGCTCGACCCGCAAACCAATATGCACAGCCACTTCACCCCTCAAGGCATCGGCGCTGACCTGATTGCCACTCTGGAAGGGTTCACTCGCCAGGATGTGGACAGCTTTGCCCTACAGTCCCAGCAGAAGGCGGCCAGGGCCCGAGCGGACGGTTCGTTCAACAAGTCGTTGATCGCAGTGCAGGATCAGAACGGCATCGTGCTGCTGGATCATGACGAATTTATTCGGGGTGACTCCACCCTCGAAGGCTTGGGCAAGCTCAAGCCCAGCTTCGAAATGATGGGCCAGATGGGCTTTGACGCCACCGCGCTGCGGGTCTACAGCCATGTGGAACGCATTCATCATGTGCACACACCGGGCAACAGCTCCGGCATCGTTGATGGTGCGGCATTGATGTTGATCGGCTCCGAGGCCAAGGGGCGCGAACTGGGCCTGCAACCGCGGGCGCGCATTGTCGCCACGGCAGTCACCAGCACCGACCCGACCATCATGCTCACCGGCCCCGCACCGGCTACCCGCAAGGCGCTGGCCAAGGCCGGCCTGCGGGTTGAAGACATCGACCTGTTCGAAGTCAACGAAGCCTTTGCCTCGGTGGTGCTCAAGTTCATCAAGGACATGGGCATCGACGCCGCACGGGTCAATGTCAACGGCGGCTCCATCGCCATGGGCCACCCGTTGGGCGCCACCGGTTGCGCAATCCTCGGCACCTTGCTCGACGAGCTGGAGGTACGCCAGCAACGCTACGGCCTGGCCACCCTGTGTGTCGGCGGTGGCATGGGTATCGCCACCATTATTGAACGCCTCTGAGCCCAAGGAATTTGTCATGACCGATGCCATTCGTTACGAAAAAGGCCAGGACCAGATTGTGGTACTGACCCTGGACATGCCCGGCCAGAGCGCCAACACCATGAACGCCGCCTACCGCGAAGCGATGGCGGCCACCGTCACGCGCCTGGAAACTGAGAGGGACGAGATTGCCGGGGTGGTGATCACCTCGGCCAAGAAGACCTTTTTTGCCGGTGGCGACCTCAACGAGCTGATCAAGGTCGACAAGGCCCACGCCAAGGATTTCCATGACAGCGTGCTGGTGTTGAAGGCGCAATTACGCCGCCTTGAAACCCTCGGTAAACCGGTGGTGGCCGCGATCAATGGCGCGGCCTTGGGCGGCGGCTGGGAAATTTGCCTGGCCTGCCACCATCGGGTCGCGCTGGACGACAAGTCCGTGCAGTTGGGTCTGCCCGAAGTCACCCTTGGCCTGTTGCCGGGTGGTGGCGGGGTGGTGCGCATGGTGCGGATGCTGGGCCTGGAAAAAGCCCTGCCGTATTTGCTCGAAGGCAAAAAAATCCGGCCAGCCCAGGCCTTGCAAGCCGGCTTGATTGATGAACTGGCAGCCGATCGTGAGCAGCTGCTGGCCAAGTCCTGCGCCTGGATTCTCGCCAATCCAGAGGCCAGGCAACCCTGGGACAACAAGGCGTATCAAATCCCTGGTGGCACGCCGTCCAGCCCCAAGGTCGCGCAGATGCTCGCCATTGCCCCGTCGATCCTGCGCAGCAAAACCAATGGCTGCTTCCCGGCGCCGGAGAAAATCCTCTGCGCTGCCGTTGAAGGCGCCCAGGTGGATTTTGACACCGCACACCTGATCGAAACCCGCTACTTCACCGAACTGGTGACCGGGCAGGTGGCGAAAAACATGATCGGCACCTTCTGGTTCCAGCTCAATGAAATCAACGCCGGCAGCTCACGCCCGCAGGGTTTTGCCCCTCACGTCACCCATAAGGTTGGCGTGCTCGGCGCCGGGATGATGGGGGCGGGCATCGCCTATGTCAGCGCGTGTGCGGGTGTGGAAGTGGTGCTCAAAGACATCACGCTCGCCGCCGCCGAGAAAGGCAAAGCCCATAGCGCTGCCTTGCTGGACAAGAAAGTCAGCCGTGGGCAATTGACCGCCGAACAGCGCGAAACCACCCTGGCGCGTATTCATCCTACGCAGGAGGACGCCGACCTGGCCGGTTGCGACTTGATCATTGAGGCCGTGTTCGAAGACCGCGAACTCAAGGCCAGGGTCTCGGCTGCCGCGCAAAGCGTGGTGGGGGCCGATGCAGTGATTGCCTCCAACACTTCCACTTTACCCATCAGCGGCCTGGCCACGGCGGTGCCCGATCAAACCAGGTTTATCGGCCTGCATTTCTTCAGCCCCGTGGACAAGATGCCGCTGGTGGAAATCATCAAAGGCACCCGTACCAGCGCTGAAACCCTGGCCCGGGGTTTCGACTTCGTCTTGCAAATCAAGAAAACCCCGATTGTGGTCAATGACAGTCGTGGCTTCTTTACCTCGCGGGTATTCGGCACCTTCACCAACGAAGGCATCGCCATGCTCGGCGAAGGTGTAGCCGCGCCGATGATCGAGACCGAAGCGCGCAAGGCCGGGATGCCGGTGGGGCCGCTGGCGGTGTCCGATGAAGTGTCCCTGAGCCTGATGAGCCATATCCGCCAGCAAACGGCCAAGGACCTGCTGGCCGAAGGCAAGGCACTGCCGAACCATCCGGCGACGGCGGTGATTGATCTGTTGGTCAACGAATACAAGCGCACGGGCAAGGCGGCCGGCGCTGGTTTTTACGACTATCCCGCTGGCGGCCAGAAGCACCTGTGGCCTGAGCTGAAAACCCGCTTTGAACAGCCCGGTAAGCAAATCTCACCCCAGGACGTGCGTGACCGCTTGCTGTTTATCCAAGCCATCGAAACCGTACGCTGCGTGGAGGAGGGCGTGTTGATGTCCACGGCGGATGCCAACGTTGGTTCCATCTTCGGCATCGGCTTTGCCGCTTGGAGTGGCGGCGCGTTGCAGTTTATCAACCAGTACGGGCTGAACGATTTTGTCGCCCGCGCCCGTTACCTGGCCGAAGAGTACGGGGAGCGCTTCTCGCCACCGGCGTTGTTGCTGGAAAAAGCCGCAAAGGGTGCAACGTTTTAGACGTTTCACTGTAGGAGCGAGCTTGCTCGCGAAAAACGCACAGGCAACGCTTTTATCCAGGATACCTGCGTTATCGTTGACGTTCTTCGCGAGCAAGCTCGCTCCTACAGGGAGTGTGGGCGGCCATTGAGGGCTTGCTTTGGGGAGGTATTTCAGGGCAGGCTCTGGGGTGTGCAATATTCCCATCGCCGTGTCAGGTATTTTTTATGTCGCTACGCGTCTGCATCCTGGAAACCGATATTCTGCGTCCCGCTTTGATCGATGAGTACCAAGGCTATGGGCAGATGTTCAAGCGCCTGTTCGCCAAGCAACCGATTGCCGCCGAGTTTGTGGTCTACAACGTGGTGCAGGGCGAATACCCGCCGGATGACGAGGTGTTTGACGCGTACCTGATCACCGGCAGCAAGGCCGACTCGTTTGGCACTGACCCCTGGATCCAAACCCTCAAGGCGTACTTGCTCACGCGTTACGAGCGTGGCGACAAGCTGCTGGGTGTGTGCTTCGGCCATCAATTGCTCGCGCTGCTGCTGGGCGGCAAGGCCGAACGCGCCAGCCAGGGCTGGGGCATGGGCACCCACGCCTACAAGCTGGATGCGAAGACGCCATGGATGAGTCCTGAGGTGCCGGAACTGACGCTATTGATCAGCCACCAGGATCAAGTGACCACCTTGCCGGAAAACGCCACCGTGATCGCTTCCAGCGAATTCTGCCCGTTTGCCGCGTACCACATCGGCGACCAGGTGCTGTGCTTCCAGGGCCATCCGGAGTTTGTTCACGACTATTCCCGTGAGTTGCTGGAAATACTTCAGACAACCCTGGGTGAAAAGGTCTACAGCAACGGCGTGGCCAGCCTGGATCGCGACCACCATGGCGTCACCGTGGCGGAATGGATGATGCGCTTCGTTGCGCATCAGCCTGAAGCCAAGGCTTAAAGCCAGCCCGAACGCTTGAAACTTGCCCATAAACCGGTACAGCCCAAGGTAATAAACCCGAGCACCGCAAAATAGCCGTAGTGCCATTGCAGCTCGGGCATGTTCTGAAAGTTCATCCCGTAAATCCCTGCCACCGCCGTGGGGAACGCCAGGATCGCCGCCCACGCCGCGAACTTGCGCTGCACCACGCTCTGGCGTGACGCCTCCAGCAACACACCGATCTCGATGGTCTGGCTGGCAATGTCGCGCAGGGTGGTGAGGTCTTCCATTTGCCGCGTCACGTGGATTTGCACGTCACGGAAATACGGGCGCATGTTCTTGTCGATAAACGGGAAGCTCAGCTTCTGCAGCTCCTGGCTGATTTCCACCATCGGCGCCACATGCCGCTTGAGCCGCAACACGTCGCGGCGCAGGCCGTGGAGATGCTGGATATCACGCTCGTTGAGCGAACTGCACAGCACGTTGCGCTCCAGCTCATCGATCTCGGCATGGATCGCCTCGCTCACCGGCTGATAGTTTTCGGTGACAAAATCCAGCAGCGCATAGAGTACGAAATCTTCCCCATGCTCCAGCAACAACGGTCGCGCCTCACAACGCTGGCGCACAAAACCGTAGGACGCCGAGTGGCCGTTGCGGGCGGTGATGATGTAACCGTTGCCGGCGAAGATATGGGTTTCGATAAACTCCAGCTTGCCGTTCTCGCGCACCGGTGAGTAGGTGACGATAAACAGCGCGTCGCCGAAGGTTTCCAGCTTCGGGCGGCTGTGTTTTTCCATGGCGTCTTCGATCGCCAGTTCATGCAGGTTGAACTGGCGTTGCAGGTTGTTCAACTCCTGTGCGCTGGGTTCTTCCAGGCCGATCCACACAAAGTGCCCGGGCTTGGCCGCCCACGCCGCGCCTTCATCGAGGGTGATATCCGAGACTTTTTTACCGGCGCTGTAGACGGCAGCCGCAACAACTCTACCCATGGTGCTGATCACTTCTTATCAAGAGGACAGATGTTGGGCAGCTTAGCCTGAATGGCGTTCCGTTGTTGCTCACCGACATTGCCCACTCCCCTGTAGGAGCGAGCTTGCTCGCGAAAATCGTCACCGATAACGCAGCGCCATCAGGTGACCCGCGTCGCTTATACGTTTTTCGCGAGCAAGCTCGCTCCTACAAGCTCACGGTCCATCTGCGCGATGCACTCATCCATCTGCGTCTGACACGTCAGCAGCAACTGAGGGATGTCATCCACCGTCAAGCCACAGGTAGGAATCGGCGGCAACGAGCGTATCAGCACCTCACCGCTGTTCCAGCGATTGAGCTTCATCTGCGTCACGTAATTGCTGACACACACCTGCACGATAGGCACACCGGCCGCAATCGCCATATGGAATGCACCTTTCTTGAACGGCAACAACCCTTTGCCCAGGTTGCGCGTGCCCTCCGGGAACACCCAGATCGACGTGTCCTTATGCTGCAAGGTATGCGTAGTGGTCAGCATCGCCCGCCGCGCCTTGTGTGCATTGCCACGGTCGATCAGCACATTGCCCGCCAGCCAGAACAGCTGGCCGAACAGCGGTACCCATTTCAGGCTTTTCTTGGCGATGCAGACCGTGCGGTGCGGCACTACATTGCCGAGCACAAACAGATCGTAGTTGGACTGATGGTTGGCGATCACCACGCAGGTACCGGGCTTGTTGCGCAGCGAGTCGACGTCGGTCTTCACCTTCAAGCCCAGGATCCGCATGGCCGGCAACGCATAGAGGCGAGCGCAGAGACGGCTGTTGTCCGGATTGAACGGCCGGCACACACCGACCAGCACACCCAGCACGCCAGCGATCATAAAATGCAGGCCCATCAACAACATACGCAACAGAAAAAGCATCGACACGGCCCATCGGGACAAAAGGTGGCGCAGTGTACGGATGTGCACTGTATTCGGCAATTGCCCCTACAGACGTAGGAGATAGCCGATGTTTAAGCGCATGTTTCCACGTTGGTCGATAACGGCTAGCTAGAGCGGCTACGGACGTTTCACATTTATAGGTAAGAAAAAGCCCGACTCAAGGTCGGGCTCAGGCACGAAAGGTGTAGGACTTAGCTCAGGCTATGGCCCTGATCCTGGATGATTGCATCGTCCAGGGCTTCGAGCAGTGCGCGGCGCACTTTCAACTTGGTGTGCTTGTGCGCGTTCATATTGATCTTCTTCAACTGCCGTGCCGCTTCCAGTGCAGCCGCTTGCAGTTCTTCCGGTGCAACCACCTTGTCGAGGAAACCGGCGTGCAGGGCGCCTTGTGGATCAAACATCTCGGCATTGATCACCGAACGCTGAAACGCCGACTTGCGCAGACGATCCCGCGCCAACTCGATACCGGCATGGTGCATGGTCATGCCAATCGCCACCTCATTCAGGCCAATGCTGAACGGGCCGTCGACGCCGATACGGTAATCGGCCGACAACAACAGGAACGCGCCCTTGGCCACCGCATGGCCTGGGCAGGCCACAATCACCGGGAACGGATGCGCCAACAAGCGCCGCGCCAGGGTTGAGCCCGACGTCACCAGGCTAATCGCCTCTTTAGGGCCGGCGGTCATCACCTTCAAATCATAACCACCCGACAAAATCCCCGGCGTGCCCGTGATGATCACCACCGCCCGATCCTTCTCGGCCTGATCCAGCGCCGCATTAAACTCACTGACCACCGCCGGAGAAATGGCATTCACCTTGCCGTTGCTCAGGGTCAGGGTCGCGATACCGTCTTCGAAGTGGTAGGCAATCAACTCACTCATGACGCGGTTCCTTGTAGGGTTTGTTATAGAGGTAGATGCGCAGACGTTACTCACCACGCCCGCGCGGGTAAAGCGCCGTGACTGACTACCCAGTCAGGCTT
This sequence comes from Pseudomonas sp. MF7453, assembly GCF_016405455.1. Classification (NCBI taxonomy): domain Bacteria; kingdom Pseudomonadati; phylum Pseudomonadota; class Gammaproteobacteria; order Pseudomonadales; family Pseudomonadaceae; genus Pseudomonas; species Pseudomonas sp. MF7453. The sequence goes on from NZ_JAEKCN010000010.1 coordinate 82,218, forward strand.
TTCCCGCGTCCCCAAGGGTAGACGGCCCGCAGCAGGGCGCAGCAACCGTCCCAGACGCCTGCCGCCGATGCCCGAGAATGGCACAATCACCACCCCTCGCCGGGAGGGGAATGGCATAACCGTCTAAGCGCATGAAAATTCTGAAAAAAACCTTTGCCATCAGAAAGGCTTTCGACTACATTAGCGCGCCTCGACAGACTGAACTGGTTTGACGAGATACGGTGAAGTGTCCGAGTGGCTTAAGGAGCACGCCTGGAAAGTGTGTATACAAGAAATTGTATCGAGAGTTCGAATCTCTCCTTCACCGCCAAATTCTGAAAACGCAAACCCCTGATTTTCCTAGAGAAAGTCGGGGGTTTTTGTTTTTTTAACCAGAAAAAATGCACATATGGGACTGATATGGGACTGCGCAGTATTTTCTGATCTGAAATTGCGGCACGCATGGGGGGCTTGCCTCGGGCGGCAAACAGGTCATAAGGCCATCCCAGCGAAATCCTCATTTCTTGCTTGTGAGTTAGCCGTACCTTTGCTGCAGAAACCTTGACGTCTCATTCCTTGCCCCGCGCACTGCTATGCTTGGCACATTTTGAGCGGAGGCAAGTCGGGCTCAGAGGAATATTTTTATCGGATCTGCTGGACAGGATTTACCAAAATTAGCTTGGGCTGGATGCTGCAATCATGTAGCTGGCTCTTCAGGCGGATAAGCAAGCGCTCGCCGTAGTCGGGAATAGTGTTCTTGGTTGCTGGAGGATCGGAGAGAACTCCGACCTCACTAAGCAGAGCATTGCAAAGCTTCGAGCCCGACACCTTCCATGATTTTATTCTAGAATACACATTGAAGGCTTTGCCAAACTAAGTTGCTCAATTATTGTGCGTTTATGAATGTATTTAATTTCATGATTCGAGTTGTTGCGTGTCAGTATCCCTGTCTGGTGCTTTCCGTAATGTATCTTGAAGTACGTTTACTAGTCGCTCATAGAATTTCGAAAAGCTTGGCATTTCTATAGCAAGTTTTCTGCAGTCTATTCCATTGTCTTCAAGCCAAGTTAACAGGCGCTCGTTAGTGGCTTCTCCTTCGAGTATCGCGCTGAGCATCTTCTTGGCAGCATTTGGGGATTTGTCATTTCCGGAAAGCTCCTCTAATTCAGCGCAATGCTCATATGGGTTTTCTTTTGCTGCGCATATAAACCATGACTCTGATTTTGGTCTTGGCACCATCGGAACTCCCCTGGTGAACTCGGCACGTTTGAAACCCTCTTTGATCGAAGTTTTCTTTTGCGACCAGATGTCGCTGGGGGAGCTGTTTGTGCCATCAGAATCTCGGAAAAGTATGGCGATTGCAATATCCTCCTCTGCTGCTTCCAACTCTTTTGATATCTCACCAAGCATCCATGCATTAAAATAAAAAAGTCCAGTCTCGGCCCCGTGCTTGCGCCCTGCGAGGAAAAAGCCACGTCGCTCACTTTTCTTCGCTGCAAGGCGTTGTGTCAGATAGGCTTCGCTATAATATCTATACGTGCCAAGATGAGTTTGCAAGGGGCTATATTGCAATACTTCTTCGATAATATAATCAATGACAAAAGTGAGTGGCCCTAACCTATACATGTCATCCTGACAAAATCCCGCGTGATTTTTGCAGGCCCCTAAGTCACTTACACCCTCGCCACTACACACTACGATCACATAGCACCTTTAGTTATAGCTGGTTTTTCATCCGAATCGAGCTGCGCACATTCATTTGTAAGGTCAGAAAGACTGGTGTCTACAAATGCTTCGCCAGGCCCCATTATTGCTAGTTTTTTTGCCATTTTGGGTAGGCTGAATAGTGGTCGGCCTCGAGTCCCACCATCGAATGAACGATATATGAAACATACGGATTTCTGAGCGACTTCATCTGACAAATAATTTAGTATCATTGGGCTGTGAGTGGTAACGATAACCTGTTGTCCTGTGTTTTGTAATACATGAACAAGGCGCTCAACAATTTCAGGGTTTACACCATTCTCAACTTCGTCGAAAAGTAAAGTTGCATTGCCTGAGCTAGCTTGAGCGAGAATGGCCAATATTCTGAGTAGTCCGTCATTTACGTGCTTTGCATCAGTTTCAACAAGTTGTCCGTTGAATTCTTCGATAATGGAAAGTTTTTTCCAGCCAGCTCTTTCTTGCTTGACCTTAAAGTCTATTACGGTAGGGTAAAATTCGCGTAATAGGCTTGTGAGTTTTTCCCGTCCCTTGCCTTTTATACTATAAAGAAAAGGAGAAAGCTTTTCTCCGCCTGTACCGATATCAGTGGCGGCTTCACGTAGTGAGTATCGCATCAGGTGTGGGGATAGAAGCTCCAGTGATCTTATGTTAGAGATTGTATTTCGGACTTCTATGATTTCTGGGCTTAGCGCTTCGTCTTTTAAAGCTGAAAGAATAGATCCGGTGTAGTTGAATTCAACTTTAGAGGGGGTGGCATCAAGTACAGCATATCGACCTTTTGATAGGTTGAATAAAGTGTTTCTCGAAAGATTAAGTATTTTCTCTGATGTGCAAGAAAGAGTGCTTCTGTTAAAGCTCCCAGCCCACGTTAATATGTCGCCACTTGTAACTTTAACCGAAATTGCAATGGCGATGTTAGAGTGGCTGGTAAGTTTTGAGTGAAGATCGGAGGCGTTCCACCCTCGTTTTGCAAGCCAGCTATTGACGTCACCCCGCATTAAATGCGAAGAAAAATCAAGCAATTGAAGTACGCTACTTTTACCAGCTCCGTTTAAGCCTACCAGACAAGTAAAATTACCCGTGCCAGTCGCTACGTTTAGGTTAAATTCAGCTAATGATTTGAAGCCGCTAACACTGATACCTTCGATCATAAAATTCCCAATTCGGCATCCCCTCGATACCATCTCGATTTTTACAGCAATTCGTTAATTTCACGCAATTCTAATTTGAGAAGATTTTCCACCATTTCAGCTCTCCTTCAAGCCTCCAGCAAAGCTGGTCAGCCATCGAAACTCAGAACTCGAGTTCCTACGAGCCTAAGAAGTATTACGTACTCGATAGACTCAGCGGAAATGGAAAGATTCTTCCGTCTAGTCCTATTCAGCTAGCTTAGCCGCTCTTTGTATCGGCGGCGAGTTGGGGTTTCGGTTTTGGTCGATGGCTTCCGACGTCTCAATTCCCAGCGCGAGCTGTAACATCCCGATCACATCAGGTCCATCTTCGTTGATCCAGGTTCCATAATGCTGACGAATCATGTTGCCGTTGGTATGCCCCATCTGCTCAGCGATCCAATCGATCGACGCCACGCCGGTGGTCAGTAACTGACTAGCGTAGGTGTGTCGGCATTGACCTGGTCCGCGATAACGAACGCCGGCGGCGAACAAGTGAGCCTTAAAGAACCGATCGCGCACCACGAAGTCATTAGGGTGCGGCAGGCCACTTTTCGTGTTGAGGAATACGAAGTGGAGTTTGTGTGACCGTACAGTTTTGTTATCCCGTTCGACGACCTCCACGGTTTCCGCTTTTCGGTTCCGGCTCAGTGCATTGATCTTGCGCAGGGCGTCCCACGCCGGTGCCAGCAGGTGTACCCTTCGCTTGGAGCGGCGGGTTTTCGTCACCCGATAAGCCCCGCGTATCTTGGATCGTCGAAAGGTCACTACGCCTTGTGCAAGGTCGACATCCTCCCAAGCCAAGGCGATCGTCTCCGACACGCGGGGGCCTGCCCATAACATGAATTGCACCATCAGGAGGAAAAAGGTGACGGATTTATTTGATTTTCTCTTCACTACGAAATTCGAAGCAAACAATCCCTCTGGTTTGAGAGGAAACCAGAGGGATTATAGTTTTTAAGTTTGAGAACTTAGATTTCTTAGGTCACGCGCTCGGCACATCCATCCGTCGTCCAATCACATCGAGCAAATCGCACCCGTCCCGCAGCGGAATTGAGCAGAGCAGTGCAAAATCACTGAGCACCACCGCATCACTACTGATTTCACTACGTAGAGCAAGGTTCTCAAGGACTTGTGTAACGGCACGAAGTCGATAGGTCGCGGCGTCGAGGAGTATTTCCAATGGCACGGTGGTATCGACAAAAAGGGCAGGTGTGGCGCTGTCGTTGCTGGTAAGTGCTATGTATTGGTTCATGCGTAAAGTCCGTTCGCTTGGAGGGGGAGAAGCCACCTATTTGTCGCCAAACAAAAGGTGGCAACTGTACGCAGGTTGGCGAACCGGCATAAGAACGGACAAAGACCGGCAGACCCGAGGGTCTCCCACGCACAGCTACCATTGAGCAGCTTATTGCGTGCAGGGGCATCCCGCAAATCAGCCGGGAGGCTTTTGCCATCTTATAGTCGAGTCGCCAAACCCGGTCGCCATATGGGCGACCAGAAGACTATAGGCATTGAGGTTTTAAAACGGCAGCCTGTCGCTTCTGAGTAATGTGTAGGACGTTGCCCAAAGCCACCAACCCCTGTGCGATTGAAGGCGCACATGTAGCTCGAACCTACTCTGGCGACGGGTGGTGTGATCATGACCCGTTGCATTGACTCACAACCGTAGCCGTTTCCTCGAGGCTCCCCGTTGATCCAGGCTCAAGCAGCTGAACAAATCGGGTATCTTTAGCCGCCTCAGCCGCCAGCGTGCCTCAGGCGCAGCGCATGATCGTTTGTTTAGGGAAGAATGGAATGACACTCAGGGTGTTGGTAGTCGGTGGCTACGGCAATTTCGGCAGCATCGTTTGCCGGCATCTGGTGTTGGCGCCGGGCATTGAACTGGTGATCTCGGGTCGCGACCCACATAAGCTGCAGCGCAAGGTGGATGAGCTGAAAATCCAGTCGAACACCGCTTGCGAGGGCTGGTGCGGCGATGCCATGGGCGCCGGGTTCGCCTCCGTTTTGCGGTCGATGAACATCACATGGGTGATCCACACCGGCGGCCCGTTCCAGGGGCAGTCCTATGCTGTCGCCCAGAGTTGCATCGACGCTGGCGTGAACTACTGCGACTTGTCCGACTGCCGCACGTTCGTCAACGGCGTGAGCGTGCTGGATGCACAAGCACGGCAGGCAGGCGTGGCGATCCTTAGCGGGTGCAGCTCCGTGCCGACGCTGTCTTCCGCCATCATCGATCAATATCGCTATCGCTTCACCCGTATCGACTCGATCGAGCACGGTATTTCCTCCTCGGCCAAGATGCCGGGCCTGTCCACCGTCGAAGGTGTGCTGGCTTACGCGGGCAAACCCATCAAGCAGCTCAGGCATGGCCAGGTGCATGAAGTGCTGGGCTGGCAGGACCTGACGCTGCGCAAAATGCCTGGGCTTGGCACGCGGGTGTTGGCCAATGTGGACGTGCCCGACATGGACATCTTTGCTGGCCGCTATGGTGCCCACACCCTGAGCTTCAAGGCTGGTGCGGGGCTCAAGCTTGGCGGTGTCGCCAACTATCTGCTGGCCCAGGCGCTGCGGTGGGGCGTCGTGCGTGACCATCTTGCCTGGGCTGCGCGGCTGCATCGGCTGGGTACTTGGTTCGAGCGTTTTGGCGATGGCAAAAGCGCGATGTACATTGACGTGAACGGCCTCGGTGCAGAAGGGCAACCGCTGTCCCTGGCGGTGCAACTGACGGCGCTGAATGACAAAGGCCCGGAAATCCCCAGCTGTGCCGCCGTTGCTCTGGCCCTCAAAGTCGCCCAAGGCTATGTGCCTGAACCCGGTGCGCGGCCGTGCGTTGGCGAAATCACCGTCGACGAATACATGGCTGCTATCAACGACCCGGCGAACCTCAGCCTGGCCGTGCATTTCTCTGACGGGCAGGGCTGACCATGCTCTATCTGAGCCTGAAATACATCCACATCATCGCGGCGATTTTCCTGTTTGGCTTCGGCATGGGCTCGTATCTGTATCTGATCGCCGCGAGCCGTACGGCCAACCCGCAAGTGATTGCCCATGTGGCGCGGATGGTGGTGCAGTTCGATACCTGGATCACTACGCCGGCGGGCGTCATTCAGATCATTACCGGCTTTGTGTTGATCAAGCTTGCCGGACTTGGGTTGACCACCGAATGGGTGCTGACTTCGCTGATCATCTTCCTGTGTGTGGGGGCTCTTTGGCTGCCGGTGCTGGTGCTGCAGAAGCGTTTGCAGCAAATGGCGCTCAGCGCGGTTGAGACGAGCAGGGCGCTTGGTGATGGATACCGCGGCGTCTATAGGGAATGGTTCTGGATGGGTGTTTTGGGTTTCTCTGGGATGTTTGTGATCGTGCTGATCATGGTTACGAAGATGACGCCATGGCAGTTGATTGGGCTGTTGCTGTGTGGCTGACATCAGCGCCGGCCGTTGCACTTGAGGCACTCGGGCTGAAATAAATGCCGTTCAGGGCTTGGTATTCCAAGCCACCGCACACAACGCCAAACCCGCCACATTCAGCGACACAGGATTAAACGCTTCCCTGAGCATCGACGGGCTGAACACCGCCACATCCACCAGCAGCCCCGCCAGCGCAGTCGCAGCCACTACAAGCGGCCAGATACTGCGTGGCGAAAGCAGTATCCATATCGCCAGGGCAATTTCCCCAACCCCCGCCAGCGTGGCGAACAACTGCACCTGCTCGATCCCATGCACCTGGATCATTGCCCGCTCACCCGGGCTTAGCCACAGCAGCTTCGGCACCAGCCCATGGTAGGCAAACATGAAAGCCAGGCCGCCCCGGGCGATCCAGTTGATGCGCAACAGGGGACTCATGGCTGATCCTTTAAAAAGCGCTGTTCATGATCCGCGTTCGGCAACAGACAGGTATCGTATTTTCCGAACAGCCGATAGCGATTGCGCGCGATGCGGTCGTAAGCCCAATCCCGAAGAAAGCGCGGGATGCCACGCAGGAGCAGCAATGGGCGCCAGCGGGCAGGCAGTTGCGCAATGATTTCCAACACCGCCTCCGAACGCTGCCAACAGCGCCGATCGCGGATCACTGCGAGGGTGTCGAACTGCTCCAGCGGCAACCCCGCCCACGCCAACAGCGCCTGGCCCTCGGGTGACTGCACGGCGGCTAATCGCAAGCGCCGTTGGTGGTCGTGGCGGATCAGAAACCTTGCCCAACCGTTACACAGCTTGCACACCCCGTCGAACAACACCACGGTTTCACCGGGCTTGAGGAATGGCGCGGGGGTAGGGCGGGTGTCGGAAGCAGGCATGTGTGTAGGTCCAGTCGGGCCGGGTTAGCCTGGATCATACCTGCCTTTGCCTGCACTGTAGTGTTTGGGGTTAGCTACCCCAACGAGCTTCAGGATTGGGTGACTACGCTGAGAGCCAAAGGCGTCTGGCTGTTTTTGACCTGGTCTACAAACAGCGTTGCAGGATTGCTTGAACACGCAGTTATAAAAAAACAGAAGAGTGATACAAACACTATTCGCATGACTGCTTCCTTTAATCGGCTGCTCTCGACGGAGCACACCTGCTTATCACTTGCGCTAAAAAGCCGCTGTCTCATACCGAGATCAAGCGGCTTTTTCACACTTACTGCGCGGTTTTCAGCTTGATCACATCACCGGAAATCTTGGTGGTGTAGCCGTTCAATACCCAGGCCCAGAACCACTTTTCTTGCACTTGGGTGTTGATCAGCGCGTCGCCGCCCTTGGCCTTGATGGCCGCATCCTGGGCGCGTACGAAGCGGTTGTTCTGGCCGATCGGGATGACGCCCAGCAGCATGATGCCGGTGGCGCTGGCTTCGCTGTGGCCGAGGACGGTGTATTGGCTGGCGTCGTATTGCTGGGTTTTCATGGCGGTGCCGGTGCAACCTGCCAGGGTGAAACCGAGAACTGTTGCTGCAACTGCTTTACTGACGTATTTCACTTGAAACTCCATGGACTCAACCTCGAGATTCAATTCCCGAGGGGGCGACACTTTAAGCGCTCGGCGGGCAGATTGAAAACAATCTGCCCAGGTTTCATGTTCAGGCTTGTGTGTGCGCCCAGGCGAGCAAGTTCGGATCCGAAGGTCATGCGCTTCTGCGTGCCAGCAAACGCCGGATCAACCGCCCATACACCACGAGGTTGATCAATATCACCACCGCCCCCAGCACCAATTGAATATTCGCCGTCAGCCCGGCGGGGTAGATCAGCGTCAGGATGTAGTGCTCGATAAACCCGCCGCCATAACCGTCTTGGCCAGCCAAGTGGCGAAACAGGTTTTCCCAACGAGTAAGCGGGCAGGGCAGGTGCAGTACCTCTACCGCAATGCCCCAGGCCACGGCGGGCAAGTGCAGCCACATCACCCTGGGCCATTTCAGGGCGAGCAGGCCGCCGAACAGCACGAACAGGATGAAGGTCAGGTGAAACAGCACGAGGCCGTCGGCGGCGAGTCGGTAGAGCATTGGGAGTACGTCGAAAAGAGGGGCAAACAGTCTAAAGGGTTGCTCGCCGGTTAGCGTGGCCGTTATTGTGCTGAATCCATTTAGTCCTTGCCTCAGGGTTGTGTCGTGATGAATGCACCGCGTACCGCTGTCCCGATCAAAGCCGTGATTTTCGATATGGACGGGTTGTTGCTGGATACCGAAGGCATCTACACCGAAGTCACGCAGATCATCGCCGAGCGCTATGGCCGTACCTATGACTGGGGTATCAAGCAGCACATCATCGGGCGAGGCGCTCAGGATCTGGCCGATTACGTGGTCAAGGCGCTGGAGTTGCCGATCACGCCCGCCGAGTTTCTGCAAATTCGAGAACCGCTGATGAGTGAGCGCTTTCCCAAAGCCCTGGGTATGCCCGGCGCCGAGGCGTTGGTGCGGCACTTGAAGGCGCACAATATTCCGATTGCGGTGGGCACCAGTTCATCGCGTAACTCGTTTGGCCACAAGACCACCCTGCACCGTGAATGGTTTGGCCTGTTCGACACCATCGTCACTGCCGACGACCCGGAAGTCGGCGCCGCCAAGCCCGCGCCGGATATCTTCCTCACGGCTGCGCGCCGTTTGGGTGTAGCGCCTGAGGATTGCCTGGTGTTCGAAGATTCGCCGTTCGGCGTAACGGCGGCGAAGGCGGCCAACATGACCGCCATCGCCGTGCCCGATGAGGCGATGGCGGACAGCAAGTATCATCATGCCGACCAGATAATCCGCAAGCTCGCGGATTTTGATCTGGCCGCCTATGGCTTGCCTCCCATGGCATAGGTATCTACACAACTTTTTGGTGCGACGTCGGACCTGTGGGAGGGGGCTTGCCCCCGATGGCGGCCTCAGGGCCGACCAGGATGCTGGACTTTGATCGAGTGCATATCCGTTATTTAGGTAACGGCTGATATTGGTTCCGCTTTTACAGCGGGTCACTTTTGAAAAGAGCCCAAAAGTAACCAAAAGGCTCTTGCCCCACCACTCGGCACCTCGCTTAGGCTCGGTGTACCCGTAATCCGCCATGGATTTGGGGGGCCGCCGCCACGCGCCATCCATGGCGCGGGGCGGCTAAACCGGCATCCCTGCCGGTTTACCCCCCAAATCCCTGGCGAATTCCGGCCAGCGTGGTTTGACGGGGCGCCTAAGATCAAGATCAAAAGCAGATCAAGAGCGGCTCGCTTCGCATCGTGGTTACGGTTGGCAGTGGCTACAAAAGTTGTGTAGATACCCATGCTCCCATGGCCTGACCCAGCGCGGTCAAAAATGTGGGAGCGGGCTTGCTCGCGAATGCAGGGTGTCAGTCAGTAGATTTATCAACTGACTCACCGTATTCGCGAGCAAGCCCGCTTGCACATTTGGGTTGCGGTTCTGCAAAAATCAGGCGCTGAAACCGCCATCGATGGTCAGGCTGGCGCCGGTGATGTAGCCCGCTTCCGGCCCGGCCAGATACGCCACAAAACTGGCAATCTCCTCCACATGCCCATACCGACCTACCGCCATCAACCCGATCAGACTTTCGGCAAAATCACTGTTCGCCGGGTTCATGTCGGTGTCCACCGGCCCAGGCTGCACGTTGTTGATGGTGATACCCCGTGGCCCCAGGTCCCGCGCCAAACCCTTGGTCAAGCCGACCAGTGCCGCCTTGCTCATCGCATAAGGGCCGCCGCCACCGAACGGCATACGCTCGGCGTTGGTGCTGCCGATATTGATCACGCGGCCACCTTCGCCCATATGCTTGGCGGCTTCCTGGGTGGCGATAAACACGCTGCGTACGTTGATCGCCAAAGTCTGGTCGAAGTCTTCCAGCTTGAATGCTTCCAGCGGCGCGATGGCCAGCACACCGGCGTTATTCACCAGGATATCCAGGCGTCCAAACGCCTCGACCGTGGCGTTGACCGCAGCGCGAATCGCCGTGGCATCGGCGCTGTCGGCGTGAATCGCCAGAGCCTGACCTCCTGCGCTGATCACCTCGTTCTGCAGTGTCTCAGCCTTGGCGGCCGAGCTGACGTAGGTAAAGGCAACTGCTGCCCCCTGAGCGGCGAGGCGCTTGACGATGGCGGCGCCGATGCCGCGGGAACCGCCTTGAATCAAGGCGACTTTGCCGGTGAGGTTATGTGTGCTCATGTCGATCTCCGAGGTAGTTGATGGAGCGAGTATCGACCTCACCCGCGCAGCTCGGTAGCCCGTGGTTGCTATAGTCTGTGTAAACCAAAAGTTTAGAGTGTGGCGATATGGAAAGCTTTGGCAGTATCGAATGCTTTGTGCGCAGCGCCGAGGGTGGCAGCTTTGCCGAGGCTGCACGGCACCTGAGCCTGACGCCCGCAGCGGTGGGTAAAAGTGTCGCCAAACTGGAGGCGCGCCTGGGTGTGCGGCTGTTTCAGCGCAGCACTCGGCGCCTGGCGCTGACCGAAGCCGGCAAGATGTTCCTGGGGGAAGTCAGCGGCAGCCTCACCACCATCCAAAATGCGGTCGCCAACCTGGCCAGTGCCGAAGGGCGGCCGGTAGGCACGCTCAAGGTCAGCATGGGGCCAGTGTTCGGTAACCGGTACGTGGTGCCGTTGCTGGGCGAATTCATGCGGCGCTTTCCGGATATCAGCCCGGACTGGCATTTTGATAACCGCCAGGTCGACCTGATCGGGCAAGGCTTCGATGCGGCCATTGGCGGCGGGTTTGAGTTGCCCCAAGGCGTGGTAGCGCGCAAGTTGACCCCGGCGCACCGGGTGCTGGTGGCGTCGCCGGATTACCTGGCGCGACGCTTGCCGGTGCTGGCGCCCGACGACCTGTCGCACTGCCTCGGCATCTTGATTCGCTCGCCGCAGACTGGCCGGGTGCGTTCATGGCAACTGACCCATCGTGAGCGCGAGCACAGCCCTTTAGTGCTGAAACCGGCGATGACCATGAGCGACTCCGAAGCCGCTTGCTGCGCGAGTGCCCAGGGCCTTGGTATCGCGCTGGTGAGTATGCCGATGGCGGTGCCGTTCCTGGACAGCGGTGCGTTGGTTCGAGTGTTACCCGATTGGTATGTGGACGACGGCAATATTTCCATCTACTACGCCGAGCATAAATTGCTGCCGGGCAAGACGCGGGCGTTTGTGGATTTCATTATTGAGCAGTTTACCGAGCAGAAACTGGCTCAACGCTTCAGTGCTATCTGAGCAGGGCTTTACACCGAGTCGTGGCCATCGCGGGCAAGCCCGGCTCCCACATGGGGTCGCGATCACTGTGGGAGCCGGGCTTGCCCGCGATGCAGGCGCATCGGTCTACCGCCCGAACTTGCCCGGCCAGCCGATGACCTTCTTCGGCCTCGGTGTCGCATAAGTTCTGACCTTCGAGGTCGACAACCCCAACCGCACCAACGACTCGGCCACCATCACCGCTGCCGTCACCCCGTCCACCACTGGCACCCCGGTGCGCTGGCGAATCTGCTCGTCCAGCCCGGCCATACCGCCGCAGCCCAGGCAGATCACCTCGGCTTTATCGTCGCGGATGGCCAGTTCCGCCTGGTGCACGATGGCCTCCATGGCTGCCAACGGGTCTTCTTCCAGCTCCAGCACCGCCATGCCGCTGGCGCGCACCGAAGCACAACGCTGGTAGAGGCCGGCGAGTTTCAGCCGGTCTTCAATCAGCGGCACAGTGCGGTCCAGGGTGGTCACCACCGAGTAGGCGTGCCCCAGGAACATCGCGGTGCTGGCCGCCGCTTCGGTGATATCCACCACCGGTACATTGAGCAGTTCCTGCAGGCCTTCACGGCCATGTTCGCCATAGCCGGCCTGGATCACCGCATCAAAGGGCTGGTCGTAGGCCATTACCCGATCCATCACGGCGATGGCTGCCAGATAGCTTTCAAAGTTGCCTTCCACCGATTCTGCGCCGAAGTACGGGGTGAGCCCGACAATCTCGGTGCCCGGTGAAGCCACGGCCCGTGCTTGCTGAGCGATGGTGTCCGTGATGGATTCGGTGGTGTTGACGTTGACCACGAGGATACGCATGGAAAGTCCTTGTTTAATGACTGACGTTATCGACGGCGATGCTTTCGCCGCTGACATCGGCGTAGTGCGGTTGACGCTTGGCAATCAGCAGGTACAGCAACCCGGCAATGCCTGCGCCAAACAACCAGGAAAACGGCGAGACGCTGGCAAACCCCGGCAACAGCGCCAGCAGGATGGCGATCACCGCCGCAGGAATAAACGCCGCCACGGCGCGCATATTCACGCCTCGGCTGTAGTAATAAATGCCTTGGGGGTCTTCGCTATACAGTTGCGGCACGTCCACCTGGCTTTTACGGATCAGCCAGTAATCGACCATGATCACCCCGTACAGCGGCCCCAGCAGCGCGCCCAGGCCAGAGAGGAAGTACACAATGACCAGCGGGCTGTTGTAGAGATTCCACGGCAGGATCAGCACCGCGACGAAGGCGCTGATCAACCCGGCGCGGCGAAAATTCAGGTACTTGGGCGCCAGGTTGCTCAGCACAAAGGCCGGGGCGACGAAGTTGGCCATGATGTTCACCGCCACGGTGACGATCAGGAAGGCCAGGCAACCGAGCACCAGGAAGAAGGTGTTGGGGATCGCTGCGATGATTTCGGTCGGGCTTTCGATCACCCGGCCATTGAGCTGGAACTGCCCGCCGCACAGCAGCACGGTGATGGCGGCGAACACCAGGATATTCACCGGCAGGCCCCAGAAGTTGCCGACCTGGATAGTCCTGCGGCAGGGTGAGGAACGGGCGAAGTCGCAGAAGTTGAGGATCAAGGTGCCGTAGATGGCCAGCCACAGCGCGCCGCCGGCAAAGATATTGCGCCACATCTCGCCGCCACTCAGGGGCTCGCGGATCGACCAGGCAATTTGCCCGTTCGCCTGGAAGTACATCCAGCCGGCCAGTGCGGCCACGGTCAGCAGAATCACCGGCCCGGCGAAGCCTTCATAGCGACGTACCATTTCCATGCCATAGGCGAGAATCACCAACTGCACCAGCCAGATCGCCACAAAGCACGCCCAACCCAGGGTCGACAGCCCCAGAATCGAGTCGTGGTCATAATCGGCAAAGCCTGGATGAATCGCCGTCAGCAATACGCGGAAAACCACCGAGGCCAGGTAGGTTTGAATCCCAAACCAGGCAATCGCAATCACCGCCCGAATCAGCGCAGGAATTTGCGCCCCATGAATGCCGAAGCTGATGCGGCTGATAACCGGAAACGGCACACCGGTCTTCTGCCCCATGTAGCCCGACAAGTTCATGAAGAAGTACACCAGCGCCGCGCCGATCCCCAGAGACAGCAATATTTGCCAGCCGCCCAGGCCCAACGCATAGAGGCCGATGGCGAATGAATAGTTGGCGATGTTGTGCACGTCGTTGGTCCACAACGCAAAGATGCTATAGCGCCCCCAGCGTCGGCCTTCGACCTTGGTGGGCGCCAGGTCCTTGTTGTGCAGGCGCGGGCTGAGTACCAGCGGGCCGGGGCCTGCGGCCGCAGGGTTTAATGGGGAGGAGGGCAGATCCAGTGCGAGGGTGTTCGAGAGACTTGTACGCATTCCGGCAGGCTCCAGCGCATCTGCAGCAAAGCGGCGGATGGCAAAGTGTATGTAGGTTTTGTATTGATTGTATACAAAGCGTACTTCTGCCTAAGCCATATGCGTGCCAATTCTCGATATATGAAAATCTTGGCTAATTTCGTTTTTATATGGGTTGAGAATAACTTATTGAATTACGGGCACTATAAATTAACCGTTTGAACAGGTATTTATTTTTTTGTTAATTGCAGGGCTATTTATAGACAGCGCCATTGGCGCAGGGAGATGTTACGTTTTGGTGCGTTGTACATTAAGTTGCACACAAAAATGGCACTTATGGTTACAAGGTTGTGTACAAGATTTATCCCGCCAAAAAGCAAATATCGCTTTCTGTAGGAGCGAGCTTGCTCGCGAAAAACGTCAACGATAACGCGGGCTTCCTGAATAAACGCGGCGTCCGTGAGTTTTTCGCGAGCAAGCTCGCTCCTACAGAGGTGGTGGCATCAGCGGCTCAAGCCTTGCTGATGATATTCCCCGCATGCAGTCCGCATTCCTTCTGCGTGGCTTCTTCCCACCACCAGCGGCCTTCGCGCTCATGCTGGTTCGGCAATACCGGGCGGGTGCAGGGCTCGCAGCCGATGCTGATAAACCCACGCTCATGCAAGCTGTTGTAAGGCAACTCCAACATGCGGATATAACCCCACACCTCTTCGCTGGTCATCTGCGCCAGCGGGTTGAACTTGTACAGGGTACGTTCCGGGGTGGAGAACGCCGTGTCGATTTCCAGCGCCGCCACCTGGCTGCGGGTGCCGGGGCTCTGGTCGCGGCGCTGGCCGGTGGCCCAGGCGCTGACACCTGCGAGCTTGCGGCGCAGCGGTTCGATCTTGCGGATGCCGCAGCATTCGCCATGGCCGTCCTTATAGAAGCTGAACAAGCCTTTCTCTTTGACGAAGGGTTCCAGCTTGTTCTGGTCCGGCGAGATCAGCTCAATGTCGATCTTGTAGAACTCACGCACCTGTTCGATAAACCGGTAGGTCTCCGGATGCAGACGGCCGGTGTCGAGGCTGAACACCTTGACGTTCTTGTTCAGCTTCCAGGCCATGTCCACCAGCACCACATCCTCGGCACCGCTGAAGGAAATCCACAGGTCATCGCCGAACTGGCTGAACGCCAGCTTGAGAATGTCCTGGGCAGACTTGTTGGCATAAGTCGCGGCGAGTTCAACGACGTCGAAGGCTTGGTTCATCAGGACGGTTCCTACAGGTCAGTGGCGCTGAGCGCTCTATAGGCGGCGATGGTATCAAAATCTGCCGTGCGTTGCGGCGGCGTGCTTGAGTCGCTAGAGTTCGGCAGTCCTTTTGCCCGCTCAACCAATAAATTCAATGGGAGTGTCTTGTGGAAATTGCCTGTCTTGACCTGGAAGGGGTGCTGGTTCCGGAAATCTGGATCGCCTTCGCCGAAAAAACCGGTATTGAATCCCTGCGCGCCACCACCCGCGACATTCCCGACTATGACGTGCTGATGCAGCAACGCCTGCGCATCCTCGACGAGCACGGGCTCAAGCTGGCCGATATCCAGGCGGTGATCGCCACGCTCAAGCCGTTGGACGGTGCTGTCGAGTTCGTCAACTGGCTGCGCGAGCGCTTCCAGGTGGTGATCCTGTCCGACACCTTCTACGAGTTCTCCCAACCATTGATGCGCCAGTTAGGTTTCCCGACGTTGCTGTGCCACCGATTGATCACTGATGAAAACGACCGGGTGGTGAGCTACCAGTTGCGTCAGAAAGATCCCAAGCGCCAGTCGGTTTTGGCGTTCAAAAGCCTGTATTACCGCGTGATCGCTGCCGGTGACTCCTACAACGACACCACCATGCTGGGTGAAGCTGATCGTGGGATCCTGTTCCATGCGCCGCAGAATGTGATGGATGAGTTTCCCCATTTCCCGGCGGTGCACACGTTTGAGGATTTGAAGCGGGAGTTCATCAAGGCGTCGAATCGGCAGTTGAGCCTGTAAGTTATCCAGCGAGGTGCATGACGCCTGCGCAGTCGCCGGCTACAGCCCTGCCAGCAACCGCTCATAAGGAATACTCAAGCCTTCATGCAGGCGCTTGATCATCGAAAGGCTCAGCTTGCGCTTGTGGTCAACACCTCGGATACCCGTCCGCTGGTGCCGATAAACGGCTCCAGGTCGCGGGCGGTCATGCCCAACTGCTCCATGCGAAACTTGATAGCTTCCACCGGATCCGAAGGGGGCATTGGATAATGCTCGGCTTCATACTTCTCGATAAGAATTGCCAGGATTTCCAGCTCGTCACCTTCAGGCGAGCCGGGTGGTGCTCCCCATATCTGCTCGACCCGTGCAAGTGCAGCTGTCAGATCGTCCTGGGAGTGAATAGGTTTGATGTTCATCACGCAATCTCCGCGTTGATCTGGTCGCACTGAGCGTGGGTTCCCACAAAACGTATGAACCCTAGCTGTCGCTGATAGTCGATCGCCATGATCACTCGGTATTTGTTGCCACCGACGTTGAACACGACCCTGCCGCCTTTGAGAATGCTCGCTGTTCTGAGCTCTGCCTTGAGTGCTTGCGGCGTTGGATAGGTGGCTTTCTCCATGTGGCGATACAACTCGACCAGCGGTGTTCTGGCGTCGCTATAAGCTGAATGGCTTTCCCAGAATATTCGTAGGGTAGATAGAGCGATTATCCGCATCACTTCAACCTCCCAATTTGGGAGATGATAGGTGCGATTGCTTGGATAGGCAATCTCGGAAATATTTTCAGACGAGGGGGCAGTCGCTTCATGTGGTCCTTCACAGATGGCGGGTGGACGGTGGATCCTGACGCTATCTGCAAGCGCCTATCCCGTCCACAGCGGTTCTGATTCA
Organism: Pseudomonas sp. MF7453; assembly: GCF_016405455.1. Taxonomy (NCBI): domain Bacteria; kingdom Pseudomonadati; phylum Pseudomonadota; class Gammaproteobacteria; order Pseudomonadales; family Pseudomonadaceae; genus Pseudomonas; species Pseudomonas sp. MF7453. Next base: position 98,971 of record NZ_JAEKCN010000010.1, read on the forward strand.
GGCTTTTTCTACTGGCCGCTCCTGCAAGCGAACCCCGGAAAGGGCTGTGCTCTACAAACTTTCCAACGTTTGTAACAACACCCGCACCTTGGTCAACGACTCCTGATACTCCGCCTGCCACTCTGAATCAGCCACAATGCCGCCGCCGCCCCAGCAGCACACTTGCCCATCCTTGACCAGCAAGCTGCGGATGGCAATGGAGCTGTCCATCTCGCCGCGCACGTCCAGGTAGACCAGCGAGCCGCAGTAAAGCCCGCGGCGGGTGGGCTCTAGCTCGTCGATGATCTGCATCGCGCGTATCTTCGGCGCGCCGGTGATGGAGCCGCCGGGGAAGCTGCCGGCGATCAGGTCGAGGGCGTCTTTGTCGTCGGCCAATACGCCGGTGACGCTGCTCACCAAGTGGTGCACGTTGGGGTAGCTTTCCAGGCTGAACAGCTCCGGCACTTTCACTGAGCCGATGCGGCAACTGCGGCCGAGGTCGTTGCGCAGCAGGTCGACGATCATCAGGTTTTCTGCGCGGTCCTTGGGGCTGGCGAGCAACTCAGCGGCGTTGGCGGCATCCTCTTCGGGGGTTAAACCGCGAGGGCGGGTGCCCTTGATCGGGCGGGTTTCCACCTGGCGCTCGCTGATGCGCACAAAGCGTTCCGGCGACAGGCTCAGCACCGCGCCGTCATCGGGCAGACTCTGGAACCCGGAAAACGGCGTCGGGCAGGCTTCGCGCAGCGCGCAGTAGGCTGCCCATGGATCGCCGATGCACGGCGCGCGAAAGCGTTGGGCAAAGTTGACCTGGTAGCAGTCGCCGGCCTGGATGTAATCCTGGATGCGAATGATGGCCTGGTGATAAGCCTCGGCGCTGAGGTCGGGGGCCATGGGGCCGTGAAGCTTGAAGGTCGTTGGCACGCCGCCATCAGCCTGACTGAACACGCTGATCAAGCGTTGCCGCTCGCTGTCGGCCAGCCCAGGGTGAAAGACCAACTGGCTGGTTTGCACCTGGTGATCGCTGACCAGCGCCCAGGCATAGAGCCCGAAACGCGCATCGGGCAGATGCAAATCGTCCACGGCCAAGTGTGAAACCTGCTCCAGGTGCCGACCAAAGTCATAGCTCAGGTAACCGATCAAACCACCGGCAAACGGCAAGTCATAGCCGTCAGGCAATGTTGCTTGGCCCAACTGCGTCAGGTTCTTGCGCAAGCGTTGCAGGAAATCACCGCCACTTTCGTCCGGACCTACCGTCAGGGTCGCTTCGGGCCAGGCACTGAGCAGGTCATACCGGCCGCGAACAGCCATCGGGCGGCCGCTGTCGAGCAGTACCGCACCAGGGGCGTGGCGAATGACCGCAAAGAACTCAGCGGGATTGGCCCGGTAGGGCAACGGGTATACGGAACAGGTCGACATGCGGGGGTGGATCAGCCAGTGGCGCGGGGGAGAGGGATTGTAGTCCCCTGTAGGATTTGCTCCTAGAGGGGATGTCGGGGATAGACAGTTCGAAGACCGGATCAGCCTTCCACGGGCGGTATATGGCCGAACATTTCCTGCACGAACTTCACACGCTCTTCCGGTGTTTCTGTCACGCCGGCCGTCTTGAGTTCTTCCAGTCGGGCCTCCACCGCATGGGTGCGCAGAGTCAGGCCGCAATCGTTGGCAATCTGGATGTTCAGCCCAGGCCGAGCGTTCAGCTCAAGGATCAATGGGCCTTTTTCCTGGTCCAGCACCATGTCCACGCCGATATAGCCCAGCCCGCACAGCTCATAGCAGCCGGCGGCGAGTTTCATGAAACCGTCCCAGTTGGGCAGTTGCACACCATCGACCGCATTGGTGGTGTCGGGGTGCTTGGTGATGATGTTGTTCAGCCAGGTGCCGCGCAGGGTCAGGCCGGTGGCCAGGTCTACACCCACGCCGATCGCGCCTTGGTGCAGGTTGGCCTTGCCGCCGGACTGGCGGGTAGGCAAGCGCAGCATGGCCATTACCGGGTAGCCCATCAGCACGATGATGCGGATATCGGGCACGCCTTCGTAGCTGATGCTCTTGAAGATCTGGTCGGGCACCACACGGTACTCGATCAGGGCGCGGTCGCGGTGGCCGCCCAGGGAATACAGGCCGGTGAGGATGCTGGAAATCTGGTGCTCGATTTCTTCGTGACTGATGATCTTGCCGGACACCGTGCGATAGCGCCCTTCAAAGCGGTCTGCCACCACCAGGATGCCGTCGCCGCCGGCACCCTGGGCGGGCTTGATCACGAAGTCGCTGCGCCCGCCGATGATCTCGTCAAGCTTGTCGATTTCCTTCTCGGTAGAGATCACCCCGTACATTTCCGGTACATGGATGCCGGCGGCCAGTGCCCGTTCCTTGGTGATGATCTTGTCATCCACAATCGGGTACAGGCTGCGCTTGTTGTACTTGAGCACGTAGTCGGCGTTACGCCGATTGATGCCCATGATCCCGCGCGCTTCCAGGGCCTTCCAGGTTTTCCAGAAGCCGAACATCAGGAGTCAGCCTTCAGGAATGCCTTGAAACGCACCAGCTCGGTGAGGCGATAGCCGCGATAACGACCCATGGCCAGCATGAAGCCCACCAGGATCAGCAGGATCGCCGGGAAGGTGAACACGAAGTAAACCAGCTCCGGCACGCTCATGATCAGGTGCGCCAGGGAGGCAGCGAACAGCGTGCCAATCGCCACTTTCAGCGCATGGTTGGCGCCGCGTTCTTCCCAGGTAATCGACAGGCGTTCGATGGTCATGGTCAGGATCACCATCGGGAAGAGCGCCACCGACAAGCCGCGCTCCAGCCCCAATTTGTGGCTGAACAGGCTGATGGCGGCAATCAGCACCACCACGAAGGTCAGCACCACCGACAGCCTCGGCAGCATTTGCAGTTTCAAGTGTTCCAGATACGACCTGAGTGACAGCCCCAGTGCCGTGATAATCGTGAACAACACAATCCCGAAGCCCAGTTGTGTCTCGCGGAACGCCAGGGCGATCAGCACCGGTGTGAAGGTACCCAGGGTCTGCAGGCCGATCAGGTTGCGCAGGATCAAAATCACCAGCACACCAATCGGGATCATCACCATGATCATGAAGGTCTGCTGGGTTTGCAGCGGCAAGCCGTACAGCGAATATTCGAGGAAGTTGGCGTCGGTGTTTTCGTCGGTCAGCTTGGCCAGACGAATCGCGTTCATTTCACTGTTGTTGAGGCTGAAGGTCACCATGGCTTTCTTGCCGCCATCGACGGTGATCAGGTTTTCATCGCCGGTCCACCACAGCAGGCGGTCGGCGGGCAGGCCCTGTTCACCGGTCTCCGGGTTGAAGTACAGCCAGTCGTTGCCGTTGAAACTGCGCAGCCACAGCTCCGGAGTTTGCGGCTGGTCGGCCACCAGGCGGATGGTGTGGACTTTTTCCACCGGCACATGGGCGATGGAGAGCAGCAGCTCGACAATCCTGGCCTTGTGCGGCGTCGAGGGGTCGCCGGCCAGCAGCAGCTTCACATTGTCGTCGTTGAGGTTGTTGGTGCGCTTGATGGCTTCGCTGATAAAGGTCTCGACGTCGGCCGAATGCTGGCGGATCGGCGCCAGCAAGGCTTCGGCCGCGATCTTTTCGGGGCCTTCCACAGCGATGCTGTCGCGGAAGGTCGGGCCCTTGATCTTGACCTTTTCGCCGCTGTAACGCTTGGTCAGCACCAGGCGGTAATACAGGGTCTGGTTGCCCTTGGCCCGGCGTGCCGACCAGGTGACCTTGCGGTTGCCATCGATGCGATTGACGCTCACCCCATAGTTGTTGGAGATAAAGCTTTCATTAAGGCTGACGAAGTCGCGGCTCAACGGCGGCACGAACATCTGGATCTTGACGGGGTCTTTGGGGTTGGCGACGAACTCGACCTTGGCGTCGATGTTCCACAAGTCGTCGGTGGCATCCTCGGTCACGGGGATCCCCAGCACGAAAATCTGATAGGCGGTGACCGAAATACCGAGCACCACCAGGAAGGTGATCAGGATTTTCAGGTGCAGGGTCAGAGAGCGCATTCGGTTTACTCGGCGGTATGAGCGTCGGCGACGCAGGCGGGTTTGCCTGCAGCATATTTAAGACTGGGGTCGACCAGCGCATCAAAGCGTTTCAGCGCTTCGGAGCCGATCAGCAGCGGGTATTGGAAACTGCTGCGGTCAGTCAAGTTCACTTCGATGCTGCGTAAAGCAGTGCCCATGCAGATATCCAGGGCAACCACCGGACGGGCGGTGTAGTTCTTGTCCTCATCGGGGTCGTAGTCGCCGGCGCGACGCTTGATCTTGCTGACGCGAGCCAGGGGCAATTCGATGGGATGGGAGTGGGCCGTGTCGATGGCCAGGTAGAAGCGTACCCAGGTTTCGCCGTTGCGCTTGAAGCGCTTGATATCACGGGCACTCAACGAGGCGGTCTTGGCGCCCGTGTCGAGCTTGGCGGCGACTTCCAGGTCGATACCGTCCAGCTTGGCGTATTCATTGAGGCCATACACCGTTTTCTCGGCGGCAACGCCAAGGCTGGGCAGCAACAATAGGCAAATAAACAGGGGGAAGGGCTTGAGTCTCATAAATCCTGAGGCGGTGCCATGCGATGTTCAATTCAAGGCGACTGGCATTGCTGCGCAAACTCCCTCGTGCGCCGTTTCATCCAGAGATGTCAGGCAAATACGCCGGGCATTCTAACATGATGCTTTTTTGGCGCCAGCGCTGGCAGGCGGCCATGCCTGAGCGTAATTGTTCAGGCGTATTAGACGATTGTCGACAATGTCTATTTATTCTTTGACTGCGGCAGGGATATTGGCTAGTTTTTGCGGCATTGCTTTTAAAGGTGTCGACAATATGCTGGGTCAGGCGGAAATTCCGATAGCGGCGTCAGACGATTCCCAAACCATGTCCGAGAACGTCTTTCGGCGTATCCAGGCCGCCATCGTCAAGGGTGAGATCGCCCCCGGCAGCAAGATTTCCGAGCCGGAACTGGCGCGTACCTACGGCATCAGCCGCGGCCCGTTGCGCGAGGCGATCCACCGCCTGGAAGGTCAGCGCCTGCTGGTGCGCGTGCCTCACGTGGGCGCACGGGTCGTGTCGCTGAGCCACGCCGAGCTGATCGAACTCTATGAAATCCGCGAGTCCCTGGAAGGCATGGCCTGCCGCCTCGCCGCCGAGCGCATGACTGACGCAGAAATCGAAGAGCTGCGCCAGGTATTGCACACCCATGAACGGGACGCCGCGTTCCAGGCCGGTGTCGGCTATTACCAGCAGGAAGGCGACTTCGACTTTCATTACCGGATCATTCAGGGCGCCGGCAACCGCACCCTGACCCAAATGCTCTGCGGCGAGTTGTACCAACTGGTGCGCATGTACCGCATCCAGTTTTCCGCCACCCCCAATCGTCCACGCCAGGCCTTTGCCGAGCACCACCGCATTCTCGACGCGATTGCCGATCGCGATGGTGAACTGGCCGAACTGTTGATGCGCCGGCACATCGGCGCCTCCAAACGCAACATCGCCCGTCACTTCCCGGACGGTGCTCCTTCATCACGAGGTGAGTCATGAGTTCCAAAAACAACAGCACTCCCGGCCAGCGTTTCCGTGACGCAGTCGCCAGCGAACAGCCTTTGCAAGTAGTTGGCGCCATCAATGCCAACCACGCGCTGCTGGCCAAGCGCGCCGGTTTCAAGGCGATTTACCTGTCGGGTGGCGGTGTCGCCGCCGGCTCTCTCGGCGTGCCGGACCTGGGTATTACCGGGCTGGATGATGTGCTCACCGACGTGCGCCGTATCACCGACGTCTGCGACCTGCCGCTGCTGGTGGACGTGGACACCGGTTTTGGTTCCTCGGCGTTCAATGTGGCACGCACCGTCAAGTCGATGATCAAGTTCGGCGCCGCGGCCATCCATATCGAAGACCAGGTTGGCGCCAAGCGCTGCGGGCATCGCCCCAACAAAGAGATCGTGTCCCAGCAGGAAATGGTCGACCGCATCAAGGCTGCCGTGGACGCGCGCACCGATGACAGCTTCGTGATCATGGCGCGCACCGATGCCCTGGCAGTCGAGGGCCTGGAGTCTGCCCTTGAACGTGCCGCCGCGTGTATCGAAGCCGGTGCCGACATGGTCTTCCCGGAAGCCATCACAGAACTGGAGATGTACAAGCTGTTCGCCTCCCGCGTTAAGGCGCCGATCCTGGCGAACATTACCGAGTTCGGCGCAACGCCGCTGTACACCACCGAACAGTTGAAATCTGCGGATGTTTCCATTGTGCTGTACCCGCTCTCGGCCTTCCGTGCCATGAACAAGGCCGCCGAGAACGTCTACACCGCGATCCGTCGCGACGGCACGCAGCAGAACGTGATCGACACCATGCAAACGCGCATGGAGCTCTACGATCGTATCGACTACCACACCTTCGAGCAGAAGCTCGACGCGCTGTTTGCCGCGAAAAAATAATGCGGTGCGCCTCCCTAATAAATTCAAGATTGGAGAACGAACATGGCTGAAGCAAAAGTATTGAGTGGCGCTGGCCTGCGTGGCCAGGTCGCCGGGCAGACCGCACTGTCGACCGTGGGCCAGGCCGGTGCCGGCTTGACCTATCGTGGTTACGACGTGCGTGAACTGGCCGCCGATGCGCAATTTGAAGAAGTCGCCTACCTGCTGCTGTACGGCGAGCTGCCGACCCAGGCCGAGCTGGCCGCCTACAGCAACAAGCTGAGCAAACTGCGTGACCTGCCCCAGGCCCTGAAAGAAGTGCTCGAACGCATCCCCGCCGACGCCCACCCGATGGACGTGATGCGCACCGGGTGCTCGTTCCTGGGCAATATCGAGCCGGAGAAAGATTTCAGCGTGCAGCGCGATGTCACCGACCGCCTGCTTGCCGCGTTCCCGGCGATCATGTGCTACTGGTACCGCTTCAGCCACGATGGCAAGCGCATCGACTGCGTGACCGACGAGCCAAGCATCGGCGGCCACTTCCTGCACCTGCTGCATGGGAAGAAACCGAGCGAACTGCACGTCAAGGTCATGAATGTGTCGCTGATTCTCTACGCCGAGCACGAATTCAACGCTTCGACCTTCACCGCACGGGTGTGTGCATCGACATTGTCCGACCTGTATTCCTGCGTCACCGCCGCCATCGGTTCCCTGCGCGGCCCGCTGCACGGCGGTGCCAACGAAGCGGCGATGGAGATGATCGAGCGCTTCTCTTCGGCCCAGGAAGCGGTCGAAGGCACCCTTGGCATGTTGGCGCGCAAAGACAAGATCATGGGCTTCGGCCACGCGATCTATAAAGACAGCGACCCGCGTAATGAAGTGATCAAGGGCTGGTCGAAAAAACTTGCTGATGAAGTGGGCGACACGGTGCTGTTCCCGGTGTCTGAAGCCATCGACAAAACCATGTGGGAACAGAAGAAGTTGTTCCCCAACGCCGACTTCTACCATGCCTCGGCGTACCACTTCATGGGCATCCCGACCAAATTGTTCACGCCGATCTTCGTGTGCTCGCGCCTGACCGGCTGGGCCGCGCACGTATTCGAGCAGCGTGCCAACAACCGCATCATCCGTCCAAGCGCCGAGTACATCGGCGTTGAGCAGCGCAAGTTCGTGCCAATCGAACGTCGCTGAATTGGATGGGCTGTGTTCGCTGGCTAATGTGCTTTTTTGTGGGAGCTGGCTTGCCTGCGATGGCATCACCTTGGTGTACCTGTCACACCGCAGTGATGCCATCGCAGGCAAGCCAGCTCCCACAGGAAACAAAGCCAGTGTCGACAGTTCACCTTTCGAACTTACCGTGACCGAGTCCTGACGATGAACACTGAATTTCGCAAACCGCTCCCCGGCAGTCGCCTGGATTTCTTCGACGCCCGTGCGGCTGTCGAAGCAATCACCCCCGGCGCCTACGCCACCTTGCCTTACACCTCTCGCGTTCTCGCCGAAAACCTGGTGCGCCGTTGTGACCCGGCCACCCTCAACGCATCCCTGAGCCAACTGATCGAGCGCAAACGCGATCTTGATTTCCCCTGGTTTCCGGCCCGAGTGGTGTGCCATGACATCCTCGGCCAGACCGCTCTGGTGGACCTTGCCGGTCTGCGCGATGCCATCGCCCTGCAAGGCGGCGACCCGGCGCAGGTCAACCCGGTGGTGCCGACCCAACTGATCGTCGACCACTCCCTGGCCGTCGAAGCGGGCGGTTTTGATCCGCAGGCATTCGAAAAGAACCGCGCCATCGAAGACCGTCGCAATGAAGACCGCTTCCACTTTATCGAGTGGACCAAAAAAGCCTTCAAGAACGTCGATGTCATCCCGCCGGGCAACGGCATCATGCACCAGATCAACCTGGAGAAAATGTCGCCGGTGATTCAGGTCCGTGACGGCGTCGCCTTCCCGGACACCTGCGTCGGTACCGACAGCCACACCCCCCATGTGGATGCCCTGGGCGTGATCGCCATCGGCGTCGGCGGTCTGGAGGCCGAGAGCGTGATGCTCGGCCGTGCGTCGTGGATGCGCCTGCCCGAAAGCGTCGGCGTGGAACTGACCGGCAAGCTGCAACCGGGCATCACCGCCACCGATATGGTGCTGGCACTCACCGAGTTCCTGCGCCAGCAGAAAGTGGTCGGCGCCTGGCTGGAGTTCTTCGGCGAAGGGGCTAGTGCACTGACCCTGGGTGACCGTGCGACCATCTCCAACATGGCTCCTGAATACGGCGCCACCGCAGCGATGTTCTATATCGATCAGCAGACCATCGCCTACCTGAAGCTCACCGGCCGGGAAGACGAACAAGTTGCCCTGGTCGAACAGTACGCACGCCACACCGGCCTGTGGGCCGATGACCTCAAGGGCGCGCAGTACGAACGTGGCCTGAGCTTCGATCTGTCCAGCGTCGTGCGCAACATGGCCGGCCCCAGCAACCCTCACGCCCGTGTGGCTACCCGCGACCTGGCATCCAAAGGCATCAGCGGCCAGTGGGACGAAGTGCCAGGGCAAATGCCCGACGGCGCGGTGATCATTGCGGCCATCACCAGTTGCACCAACACCAGCAACCCGCGCAACGTCATCGCGGCGGGCCTCCTGGCACGTAACGCCAACAAACTTGGCCTGACCCGCAAGCCGTGGGTCAAGTCCTCCCTGGCGCCGGGCTCGAAAACCGTGGCCATGTACCTGGAAGAAGCCGGCCTGGGCCATGAGCTGGAAAAACTCGGTTTCGGCGTGGTGGCCTTTGCCTGCACCACCTGCAACGGCATGTCCGGCGCACTCGACCCGGTGATCCAGCAAGAAATCATCGACCGCGACCTGTACGCCACCGCCGTGTTGTCGGGCAACCGCAACTTCGACGGGCGCATTCACCCTTACGCCAAGCAAGCCTTCCTGGCTTCGCCGCCGCTGGTGGTGGCCTATGCGATTGCCGGCACCATCCGTTTCGATATCGAGAAGGACGTGCTCGGCCTGGATGCCGACGGCAAGGAAATTCGCCTGCAGGATATCTGGCCGAGCGACGAAGAAATCGACGCAGTGGTCAAGGCTTCGGTCAAGCCCGAGCAGTTCCGTGCGGTGTACATCCCGATGTTCGCCATTCATGAAGATACCGGGCCCAAAGTCACCCCGCTGTATGACTGGCGCCCGCAGAGCACCTACATCCGTCGTCCGCCTTATTGGGAAGGCGCGCTGGCCGGTGCGCGGCCGCTCAAGGGCATGCGCCCGCTGGCGGTGCTGCCGGACAACATCACCACCGACCACCTGTCGCCGTCCAACGCGATCATGCTCGACAGTGCCGCCGGGGAATACCTGGCGAAGATGGGCTTGCCGGAAGTCGACTTCAACTCCTACGCCACCCACCGCGGTGATCACCTGACCGCGCAACGCGCCACCTTCGCCAACCCGAAACTGTTCAACGAAATGGTGCAGGAAAACGGCAAGGTCAAGCAGGGCTCGCTGGCGCGTATCGAGCCCGAAGGCAAGGTCACGCGGATGTGGGAAGCGATTGAAACCTACATGGAACGCAAGCAGCCGCTGATCATCATCGCCGGCGCCGACTATGGCCAGGGCTCGTCCCGGGACTGGGCGGCCAAGGGCGTACGCCTGGCCGGTGTGGAAGCGATTGCAGCCGAAGGCTTCGAGCGCATCCACCGCACCAACCTGGTGGGCATGGGCGTGTTGCCCCTGGAATTTCTGCCGGGCACCGACCGCCACACCCTGAAAATCGACGGCAGTGAAACCTATGACGTGGTTGGCGAGCGCACCCCGCGTGCGCAACTGACCCTGGTGATCAACCGCAAAAATGGCGAACGTGTCGAGGTGCCGGTGACGTGCCGCCTGGATACTGCCGAAGAAGTGTCGATCTACGAGGCGGGCGGCGTGTTGCAACGTTTTGCCCAGGATTTCCTGGAATCGGCGGCCACCGCCTGAAGAGGACCACCATGGCACACGTAGCGCAAATCAAGATCCCCGCCACCTATATGCGTGGCGGTACCAGCAAGGGCGTGTTTTTCAGCCTCAAGGACCTGCCCGACGTCGCCCAGGTGCCGGGGGCAGCCCGCGATGCCTTGTTGCTGCGGGTCATCGGCAGCCCCGACCCTTACGACAAGCAGATTGACGGCATGGGCGGTGCTACTTCAAGCACCAGCAAAACCGTAATCCTGGCCAAAAGCAGTCGCCAGGATCACGACGTGGATTATCTGTTCGGCCAGGTTTCCATCGACAAGCCGTTTGTCGATTGGAGTGGCAACTGCGGCAACCTGTCGGCAGCCGTGGGCTCGTTCGCCATCAGCGCGGGCCTGGTGGACCCGGCTCGCATACCCCGAACCGGGGTAGCGGTGGTGCGGATATGGCAGGCCAATATCGGCAAGACCATCATCGCCCATGTGCCGATCACCGACGGTGCGGTGCAGGAAACCGGCGACTTTGAACTGGACGGCGTGACCTTTCCGGCGGCCGAAGTCCAGCTGGAATTCATGGATCCGGCGGCTGAAGAGGAGGGCGGCGGTGGTTCGATGTTCCCCACCGGCAACCTCATCGATGACCTGGAGGTACCCGGCGTCGGCACTTTCAAGGCTACGTTGATCAACGCCGGTATTCCGACCATTTTCATCAACGCCCAGGATCTGGGCTACACCGGCACCGAGCTGCAAGGCGCGATCAACAGCGACCCCAAGGCCCTGGCCATGTTCGAGACGGTGCGGGCTTATGGCGCGTTGCGCATGGGCCTGATCAAGCACCTGGACGAAGCCGCCCAGCGCCAGCACACGCCCAAGGTCGCGTTCGTGGCCAGGCCTGCGGACTACGTGGCCTCCAGCGGCAAGGCAATCAAGGCCGGCGATGTGGATTTGCTGGTGCGTGCGTTGTCCATGGGCAAACTGCACCACGCGATGATGGGCACCGCGGCGGTAGCGATCGGCACGGCGGCGGCGATTTCCGGCACCCTGGTCAACCTGGCGGCGGGCGGCGTGGAGCGCAATGCCGTGCGCTTCGGGCATCCTTCCGGGACGCTGCGCGTGGGCGCCGAGGCCAGCCAGGTGGACGGTGAATGGGTGGTGAAGAAAGCCATCATGAGCCGCAGCGCACGGGTGTTAATGGAAGGCTATGTGCGCATCCCCGGCGACGCCTTCTAAAGGTCTACGCAGAGCCCCTGTGGGAGCGGGCTTGCCCGCGAAGGCGGTGTGTCAGGCACTGAAATGCTACTGAACCACCGCATTCGCGGGCAAGCCCCACAGGGGGCGCTATTTCAAGGCTGGCAATCAGACCGGCCATCACACCATTAATCGTAAGCCCGAGGATTATCACCCACCTATTTTGGAGAACTGCCATGAGCGCCAACGTCGACCAGAACAACCGCCCCGACTACGACCAGGTGTTGCAGGACATCGCCGACTACGTCCTGAACTACCGCATCGATTCCCAGGATGCACTGGACACCGCCCGCAACTGCCTGATGGACACCCTCGGCTGTGGCCTTCTGGCGCTGCGGTTCCCCGAGTGCACCAAGCACCTGGGGCCGATAGTGGAGGGCACCGTGGTGCCGTTCGGCGCGCGGGTGCCGGGTACTTCGTTTCGCCTGGACCCGGTCAAGGCCGCCTGGGACATTGGCTGCATCGTGCGCTGGCTTGACTATAACGACACCTGGCTCGCCGCTGAGTGGGGTCACCCTTCGGACAATCTCGGCGGCATTCTTGCCGTGGCCGATCACCTTTCGCAAAAACGCGTGGCCAATGGCGACGCACCGCTGACCGTGCGTGCGGTGCTGGAGGCGATGATCATGGCCCATGAAATCCAGGGGGTGATCGCCCTGGAAAACTCATTCAACCGCGTCGGCCTTGACCACGTGCTGCTGGTCAAAGTCGCTTCCACCGCTGTCACCGCCAGGCTGATGGGCGCCAGCCGTGAACAGCTGCTGTCGGCCTTGTCCCACGCGTTTGTCGATGGGCAGGCGTTGCGCACCTACCGTCATGCGCCGAATGCCGGTTCACGCAAATCCTGGGCCGCGGGCGATGCATCGAGCCGCGGCGTGCGCCTGGCGGATATCGCACTGCGGGGTGAAATGGGCATCCCCGGGGTGTTGAGTGCGCCGCAATGGGGCTTCTACGACGTGCTGTTCAGCCACACCAACAAGGACCTGGCACTCAAGCCCGAGGACAAGCGCGCTTTCAGCCTGCCCCAGGCCTACGGCACCTATGTGATGGAAAACGTGCTGTTCAAGATCAGCTTCCCTGCCGAGTTTCACGCGCAGACCGCCTGCGAGGCGGCGGTGACCCTGCACCCGCGGGTCAAGCAGCGTCTGCATGAAATCGACCGTATCGTGATCACCACCCATGAGTCGGCGATTCGCATTATTTCCAAGGTTGGCCCACTGGCCAACGCTGCCGATCGTGACCACTGTCTGCAATACATGACCGCCGTGCCCCTGGCGTTTGGCAATCTGGTGGCCGAGCACTACGAAGATGATTTTCACGCAGCTCACCCCATCATTGATGAGTTGCGCGACAAGATGGTCATCGTCGAAGACCCGCGCTACAGCCGCGAATACCTGGAGGCGGACAAGCGCTCCATCGCTAATGCAGTGCAGGTGTTTTTCAAGGACGGCTCCCGCACCGAGCAGGTGGCGGTGGAGTACCCAATTGGCCATCGCCGTCGTCGGGTGGACGGTATCCCATTGCTGGAAGACAAGTTCCAAGCCAACCTGGCGACGCGCTTCACTGCACAACGCAGCGCCGAAATTTTTGCGTTGTGCAAGGATCAGGCGCGGCTTGAGGCGACACCTGTGAACCGTTTCATGGACCTGTTCACGATCTGAAAAACAGCACGGTCACTGTAGGAGCGAGCTTGCTCGCGAAGAACGTCAACGATAACCCGTGCTTCCTGAGTAAGCGCGGCGCCTAGGGGTTTTTCGCGAGCAAGCTCGCTCCTACAGAGGCAATGACGCAGGCTCAAGCGTGTTCAAAGCGCAGAATCACCCGGCGGTTGTGCTTGCTCTTCTTCTCGATTTTCTCGCAGAAAACACGGCCGATTTCCTCGGTGTTGAGCACATGGGTGCCGCCGCAGGGCTGGATATCGATCCCGGGAATTTCAATCACCCGTACCGAGCCCGACACCACGGGTGGCGCAACCGCCTGGGTGCGGGTGATCTGTAGCAAGGTTGCGTACTCGGTGGCGGGCATCGACAAGGTTTTCACCGCGTGGGCCTGCTCGATCAGGGCGTTGAGGTCACGGGTGAGCCCGTCTTTGTCCAGGGTCATCTCCGGCAGGTCGAAATCCAGTCGGCCTTTATCCGCACTGATGCTGCAACCGGTGACGGGCGCGTCGATGAGCGAGCACAGCAGGTGCAGGCAGGTGTGCATTTTCATGTGCTGATAGCGCCGTGCCCAATCCAGACCGGCGTCTATCTGAACGCCTGCCGTCAACTGCTCGGGGCAATGGTCTACCTGATGCCAGATGATCGAGCGCAACACCGGATCGCGCACGGTACCTGTCACCTCAACCCGCGTGCCATCGGCCAGGGTGAAGTGGCCGGTATCTCCCGGCTGCCCGCCGCCGGTGGGGTAAAACAGCGTGTGCTCCAGGGCGATGCCGTGTTCACTGACGGCAATCACCCGGGCACTGAAGGCGTTCTGGTAGGGCGCGCTGTCAAACAGCGCCAGGGTTTCCATGGTGTGCACGGACATGTTCAACCTCCAACGATCAGTGGGCTGGCTTGCAAGAGATGGCGCACCATTGCGCTCAAGCCAGGGGGAGAGAGCAGGGTGATTTCAAATTCCGGTCCGCAGACTTTCAGGTTCAGCGGCAAGCGCGGCAGTTGTTCGCTGGTATCGACACGGTGCAGGCGAAATTGCAGGTGGTGGCGCTCTTTCACTGTAGGTTCGAGCATTAACCCGTGCAGCGGATGAAAGTCGGCATCCAGCACCGTGACCTTATGCCCGGCACTCACCTCGCCGACGACGTGCAGGCGCTCATCCAGGGCAAAGGCGCCGAGGTAATTGCTGCGGTCCGATTCGTCGTTTTTTTGCAGCTGGATCTGGTTGACCACCTTGACCTTGGTGCCTGCCGGTACGTCCTGGGTGATCACGCAGGAGGGGCTGATAAATACGTTGTCGCCGATCGACACGTAGCCCAGCACCCGGGCACCGGCGCCCACTTCGACGTTGTTGCCCAGGCGCGGGTGGCGCTTGCCGTCCGGGTTGTTGGCGATGCCGCGGGCGCCCAGGGTCACGCCGCACAGGATGTAGCAGTCGTTGCCGATCACGCAGGTTTCGCCGATGACCGTGCCGTAGCCATGGTCGAGCACAAAGCGCCGGCCGATGCGCGCTGCCGGATGAATCTCGGCACCAGAGAGAATCTTGCCCTGGTTGCTGAGCTTGAGCGCCATGCGCGAAAACATCCCGTGGCCCGGGTCGGGAAAATTCCACACCTGGTGCGCCAGGCGATAGAACAGCACGGCCTTGAACGAGGCATAGGATTCCAGGATCAACTCACCACGCCCACGCGATGCCGGATCGCGATAAGCGTAGGCGATCAGGTCCTCGGCCACTGCCTGGGCGGCGTTCTGGATCAGCGGCGCCAGGTGTGGTTCCAACTGCTTCATCTGCCCGGGCGTCAGGGTCGTGATGAGATGGGTCAGCAACTCATCGTGCAGCAGTTGCATGTCGATAAAGCCCCCCATGGAGGCACCCCCGCATTCTGGATGATTGAAGGCCCCGTTACTCGAAACTGGGCAGGTAGCTGTCGGCATTGTCGTAGACCATGGTCAGCACCACCGCTTCAGGCGGCAGTTCGGGAGCGAGTTGGGCGATGGCAACCATGTTGGCGGCCGAGGACAGCCCCAGGCTGATGGCGTCGGTGCGCATGATGCGTTTGATCATGTCCAGGCACGCCGAATGCGACACCTTGAGCATGCCGTCGATTACGTCCAGGTTGAGGATGCTCGGGATCAGGCCGATCGACAGGCCCTGAATCGCGTGTGCCGCGTGTTGGTCTTTGAGCAGGTCGCATTCCTGCGGCTCCACGCCCATTACGCGGATCGCTGGCCAGGCGGCCTTGAGGGTTTCGCCAATGCCGGTGATATGGCCACCGGTGCCGATGCCGCTGACGAAGTAGTCCACGCGCTGATCACCGAAGGCGCGGATGATCTCCGGCGCGGTGGTGTCGCGGTGGGTCTGCGGGTTGGCGCCGTTGCGCTGCTGATTGAGCATCACGAAGTTGGGGTTTTCCAACTGCAGTTCCATGCACTTTTCGCCGTGGGAGTTGTTGCCCAGGCGGCTGTCGGACAGCACCACTTTGGCGCCGTAAAGACGCAGCAGTTTCTGCTTTTCGGGGCTGTAGTTGTCAGGGATCACCAGCACCACTTTATAGCCCAGGACATTGCCGGCCATCACCAGCCCGATGCCGGTGTTGCCGCCGCTGGGTTCGATGATGGTTTGCCCGGAGTCACGGATCAGTACGCCACGGCGCTCGGCATCGAGGATCATGCCCAGGGCGATGCGTGCCTTGTGGCTGCCGCCGGGGTTGAGGGATTCCAGCTTGGCGTAAACCTCGATGCCGAGGTCTTCGGAAAACTGGGCCAGACGCACGATCGGCGTTTGGCCGATGACGTCGAGAATGGAGTTATGCAGCATCAGCAAGCCCCCACGATCAGTACAGCGGCATGTCGGGTTCGACGTCGCGAACCCAGTGCTTCATGCCGCCCTGCAGGACTTTGGTATTGGCGAACCCGGCTGCCAGCAGGGTGCTGGCGGCTTGTTCGGCACGGGTTCCTGCGTAGCAGATCAGGTAATGGGTGTTGTCGCGGCTGAGGCTGTCGAGTTGCCCATCCAGTTCGGCCAGAGGGATGTGCAACACGCCTGGCAACTTGCACACTTCCAATTCGCTGGCGTCGCGCACATCCAGCAATACATCGGCGCTGCTGGGGTGCTCAAGCACCTGCTTGAGGCTCTGGGGCTTGATGTAGCGTTCTGCCGCCAGCGACGGTTGGCTCGGTACGGCATCGGCGCACGCCGTCGGGGCGGCGCTTTCGCTGCTGCGCTGCTCCGAGCAGCAGGGGCAGTCGGCGCGGCGCTTGAAGCGGATTTCGCTGAACTTCATCGCCAGGGCGTCAAAACGCATCAAACGGCCGGATAAAGGTTCGCCAATGCCGATCAGCAATTTGATCGCCTCGGTAGCCTGGATCATGCCCACCACGCCTGGCAGCACGCCGATCACGCCGCCGGCGCTGCAATTGGGCGCCAGTTCAGCTGGCGGGGCCTTGGGAAACAGGCAGCGATAGCACGGCCCGCCCTTGTAGTTGAGCACGCTGATTTGCCCGTCGAAGCGGTAGATGGCGCCATAGACCAAAGGTTTGCCCAGCTGTACGCAAGCATCGTTGACCCGGTAGCGGGTATCGAAATTATCGGTGCCGTCGATCACCAGGTCGTAGGCGCCCACGAGTTCCAGGGCGTTGTCGGCGTCAAGCGCGGTGTTGTGCGCATTGATCCGGATATGAGGGTTGAGGTCTTGCAGGCGTTGCTTGGCGGACTCGACCTTGGGCATTCCCAGGGTGCTGTTGCCATGCACAATCTGGCGTTGCAGGTTGCTGCTTTCCACCACGTCAAAATCCACCAGCCCCAGGGTGCCGATGCCTGCCGCTGCCAGGTACAGGCTGATGGGGGAACCCAGGCCGCCGGTGCCGATGACCAGCACTTTGGCGTTCTTCAGGTTCAACTGGCCCTCGCGACCGACGCCGGGCAAGGTGATGTGGCGCACGTAGCGTTGCACTTCTTCATTGCTCAGGGTGTCGATGTCCATGCCGCCGGAGGTGGCGAGCAACACTTCGATCCTGGCTTTTTCCGGCAGGGTTTCATCGGCGTCAATCAACGCTTGCCCGGTGGTAAACAGGAAGTGTTCCTTGAGCTGGTTGTTCTTCTCGTGAAAGAGGTGCTGGCGCAACTGCGGGTGACGCTCGCAGAGGTTTTCAATGACTTCGCGCAATGTCGATCCAGTGCCCTCAAGGGTTGATTCCCGCAGATTGGCCACGCGGACCAGGATGTCGGGGAAAGAGACAGCGTTCATGGACAACTCCGTGTGCAGGTCGTTGAAGGGTTGAGGTGCGAAATGCTTGCCATCCCAGGCAAACAGTTTTGAGCCCAGGACCTGGCGCTGGCGAACATCCACCACCAGATAGCTGACGGGGAAGATCGGCTCCCCCATAAACAGCGCCTTGTCCTGGTCTTCATCACTGAAGTAGGCGCCAACATCCGGGTGGGAGTGGTAAATCACCACCACCGGGTTGTCGCTGCGAAACGCCTTGTTCATCAGCAGAGTATCGGCCACCGAGAAGGTGTAGCCGTTGGCCGCGCTGCGGGGGTACATCTGGGGGTTCTTGCGGTGCAGCTCGTTCTGAATATTGCTGCCCAGGTACACGCTGCCGTCGGCGAAGACGAAGCCGCAACATTCTTCGGGGTAGCTGCGGCTGGCGTGGGCGTAGATCTGTTCCAGGGTGGTGGGGCGGAGGACTTCCATGTTTCTCTCGCGTTGGTTGAGGGTCATTTTTTCTTGGCCAGGAGTTTTTCAACCGGCAACTTGGTGATCGCAAAGCCGGCCAGCAGGATCGCCGAATACAGCATCAGGTCGCGGGAAATTTCCACGCCTTCGTACCAGGCACCGATGATCACCGCGAACACCGGGAAGATGATGAACACAAACGACAGGATGATCGGGCTCAAGCGCTTGAGCAGCATGAAATACACGATGAACCCGCCTACCGAGGCCACCAACCCGAGGTAGAAGAGTGCGGTCCAGGAGCGCAGGGTGATGTCATTGAACGCTGGCGTTTCAAACCACAGGCCGGCGACGAACAACATCAGCCCGGCGATGCCGATGGGCAGGGTGTTGTAGGTAATCACGCTGATGGCGCTGCCTTTTTGCTTGGTAATCACGTAGCACAAGGCATGCATGATCGCGGCGCTCAATATTGCCAATACCCCGAAGAACTCGGCGTGGTCCAGGTGCAGGCCCTGGCTCTTGATGATCATGTAGAGGCTGCCAAACCCGATACCGATGCCAACCACCTGGGAGAAGTAGATGCGCTCACGCAGAAACAGCGCGGAAAAGATCAGGATGAATACCGGCATACAGCTGAACAACAGGGCGGTCAGGCCGGATGAAACGTGCATCTCGCCATAGTTGAGCAGGTAATAGGGAATGCTGAAGTAGGACAGGGTCACGAAGACGAAGAACCAGCGGCTTTCCCGTGGGAACAGGATCGGCTCGCGGCGCACCATGGCAAAACACAGGAACAGCGGAAATGCGATCAGAAAGCGCAGCCCGGCGGATGTCAGCGGCGGCACGCTCTCTACCGCAATCTTGATACCCAACCAGGTGGTGCCCCAACTAAGGCATACGATCAGAAACATCACGCTGGTCACCAGCCCGGCGAGCCACTGTTTTTGAGTTTTTGTTTTTGCAGTGTTTTCGAGAACGGCGGACATTGGCATCTTTTATTGCTTCCCTGAGCCGGAATTGAACTCTATATTGAACTTGTAAAGAGTTATGTTTATCGGCGATTGAACCCGTAAAAGCACACTATTAGGGCGAAAGATGGCTGTCAAAACAAATATTGACATGGTGTCAATTATGCGTGAGGGCCTGTCCAACGGGCAGGGCGTGAAGTACAAGCGCCTGTCTGATGTGATGGAACGGGGCATTCTTGAAGGCTTGATTGAACCGGGACGAAAACTGCCGCCCCATCGGGTGCTGTCCGATAACCTGGGCGTGACCATCGGCACCATCAGCCGGGCCTATGGTGAGCTGGAACGCCTGGGTTTGGTGGTTGCGCGGGTCGGTGACGGAACCTTCGTGCGCAAGCGTGGGATGGAGCGTCAGCGTGATGAAGGCTTTCGCAATTTCAGCGAAGAGCCGCGCCAGTACTTCGACATGAGCCGCAACATGCACATTCCGGGGCAGGAAACGGTGTTTCTTGCCCAGAGCTTCCAGACGTTGTCGACCAACGCCAAGTTCCTTCAGGACATCAGCGCCTATACCCCCGACGCCGGTTTGCCGCGTTACCGGGAAGCCGGGGCGCAATGGCTGGTGCAGCGCGATTTTCATCCGATTCCCGAGCAGGTCATCTGCGTCAACGGCGGCCAGCACGGCTTGCTGTGCGCGATGATGGCATTGCTGCGTGCTGGCGATACGGTGGTCACCGAGCAACTGACTTATCCTGGGCTGATCACAGCTGCGCGCATGTTGGGGGTGCGGCTGATTGGCCTGGAGATGGATGAGGAGGGCGTGTTGCCCACGGCGCTGGATGAGGTCTGCCGTAATCACCGGATTTCGGCGCTGTATTGCACGCCGACTATCCAGAATCCGACCACCGCCGTGTTGTCGGTGGCGCGCCGCGAAGCCTTGGCCAGGGTGTGTCGCGAACATAACCTGCTGATTCTGGAGGACGAAGCTCATGGCGTGCTGGTGGAGGACCGTCCGCCGCCTCTGAGCTATTTCGCGCCTGAGCGTACGATCTTGATCAGCAGCCTGAGCAAGGCGGTGTCGGCTGGTTTGCGGGTGGGCTACGTGCATGCGCCGCCGGCGTTGGTCAGCCGCATTTCGGCGGCGTTGCGTTCGACCTGCTGGATGGCGACACCTGTGACTCTGGAGTTGGCCACCCAGTGGATTGAAAACGGCACGGCGGAATATTTGTTGCGTCAGCAGATCAACGAGATCAGCCGCCGCAAGACCCTGGTCGAAGATTTATTGACCGGCTTGGCCTATCGCACCCACCTCAACAGCCCGCATTTCTGGATCGAAGTACCGGAGCCATGGCGTGCGTCGGAAATCGAGGCAGAGCTCAAGCAGAACAATTACCTGATCGCCACCGCTGAAGCATTTGCCGTGGGGCAGACGGCGGTGCCGCAGTTTATTCGGGCGAGTATCTGCAACACGTCGGGCGATGATCAATTATTGCGCGAGGGGTTTGATGCGCTGGCGACAGCGCTGGGGCAGGGGGGCGGGCGGTTTCATCTGTAAGTCCGCGTTATCGTTCATCGCAGGCAAGCCAGCTCCCACAGGGGAACGCAGTCCAACTGTGGGAGCTGGCTTGCCTGCGATAGCGTCAGATCAGGCGCCAGAGATCACTTGAAGCGCCGCTCCACACCCTTCTCCACCAGAATCTTTGCCGAAATCTCTTCCACCGAAAAATGCGTGGAATTGATGTGCGCAATATTCTCGCGGCGGAACAGATTTTCCACCTCACGCACTTCAAATTCGCACTGCGCATAGCTGGAATAGCGGCTGTTGGGCTTGCGTTCGTTGCGGATGGCGGTCAGCCGGTCCGGGTCGATGGTCAGGCCGAACAGTTTGTGCGAATGCGCGCGCAGGGCGGCGGGCAGCGTCAGGTGCTCCATGTCGTCTTCGGTCAGCGGGTAGTTGGCCGCACGGATACCGAATTGCATGGCCATGTACAGACAGGTCGGGGTCTTGCCGCAACGTGACACGCCCACCAGGATCAGGTCGGCCTTGTCGTAGTAGTGGGTGCGGGCGCCATCATCGTTGTCGAGGGCGAAGTTCACCGCCTCGATACGCTCCATATAGTTGGAGTTATGCCCGATGGAGTGGGACTTTCCGACCGAGTATGAAGAATGTTCACTCAACTCCTGCTCCAGCGGCGCCAGGAAGGTCGAGAAAATGTCGATCATGAAACCATTCGACGTTGCGAGAATCTCACGAATGTCTTGATTGACGATGGTGTCGAAAATGATCGGGCGAAAACCGTCTTTTTCAGCCGCCAGATTGATTTGTTGTACCATGGCCCGCGCTTTATCCACGCTGTCTATATAAGGCCGGGTGAATTTGGCGAAGGTAATGTTTTCGAACTGCGCGAGCAGGCTCTGGCCCAATGTTTCGGCTGTGATGCCGGTGCCGTCGGAAATAAAGAAAGCAGATCGTTTCATTTGAGCCCTGGGCCTTAAGCTGATGGCGAATCTTGGATATGATAGGCGCGATTTTGCCGTCCCGCAGTGGGCCGCATTCTCACTTATTTTCCAGGTCCAGGCCACAAGCGCTGGCGTTAGCTCCTACTGAGCAACCCGCATCCTGAGCTTTTCCAACACAGAAAGTGGAGAGATCACCTTGGTAGAGTACGTAGTTTCCCTCGATAAGCTCGGCGTCCATGATGTAGAGCATGTGGGGGGCAAGAACGCATCCCTCGGCGAGATGATCAGTAATCTTGCAGGCGCGGGTGTCTCGGTGCCGGGTGGTTTCGCCACCACGGCCCAGGCTTACCGCGACTTCCTTGAACTGAGCGGCCTCAACGCCCAGATCCACGCCGCGCTGGACGCCCTGGACGTCGATGACGTCAACGCGCTGGCCAAGACCGGCGCCCAGATCCGTCAGTGGATCATGGAAGCCGAGTTCCCCGAGAAGCTCAACGAAGAAATTCGTACTGCCTTCGCCACTCTGTCGGCCGGTAACCCGGACATGGCTGTTGCCGTACGCTCCTCTGCCACCGCCGAAGACTTGCCGGACGCCTCCTTTGCCGGCCAGCAGGAAACCTTCCTCAACATTCGCGGCGTCGAAAACGTCATCCGCGCGGCCAAGGAAGTATTTGCCTCCCTCTTTAACGACCGTGCGATTTCCTACCGCGTACACCAGGGTTTCGACCACAAGCTGGTGGCCCTGTCTGCCGGCGTGCAGCGCATGGTGCGTTCGGAAACCGGCACTGCCGGCGTGATGTTCACCCTGGACACCGAGTCGGGCTTCCGTGATGTGGTATTCATTACCGGTGCCTACGGCCTGGGCGAAACCGTCGTACAAGGCGCGGTCAACCCCGACGAATTCTACGTACACAAGGGCACCCTCGAAGCGGGCCGCCCGGCCATCCTGCGCCGTAACCTGGGCAGCAAGGCCATCAAGATGATCTACGGCGACGAGGCCAAGGCCGGTCGCTCGGTCAAAACCGTTGAAGTCGACAAGGCCGAGCGCGCGCGTTTCTGCCTGACCGACGCTGAAGTCAGCGAGTTGGCCAAACAAGCGATGATCATCGAAAAGCACTACAAGTGCCCGATGGACATCGAGTGGGCCAAGGACGGTGACGACGGCAAGCTGTACATCGTGCAGGCTCGCCCGGAAACCGTGAAGAGCCGCACTTCGGCCAACGTCATGGAGCGCTACCTGCTCAAGGAAACGGGCACCGTGCTGGTGGAAGGCCGTGCCATTGGCCAGCGCATTGGCGCGGGCAAGGTGCGGATCATCAAGGACGTGTCCGAGATGGACAAGGTCCAGCCGGGTGACGTACTGGTTTCCGACATGACCGACCCAGACTGGGAACCGGTGATGAAGCGCGCCAGCGCCATCGTCACCAACCGTGGCGGGCGTACCTGCCACGCGGCGATTATTGCACGTGAACTGGGGATTCCAGCGGTAGTGGGTTGCGGCAACGCCACTCAATTGCTCAAGGATGGCCAGGGCGTGACCGTGTCCTGCGCCGAAGGCGATACCGGTTTCATCTTCGAAGGTGAGCTGGGCTTCGATATCAAGCAAAACTCCATCGATGCCATGCCCGACCTGCCGTTCAAGATCATGATGAACGTCGGCAACCCGGACCGCGCCTTTGATTTCGCGCAGTTGCCGAACGCCGGTGTGGGCCTGGCCCGCCTGGAATTCATCATCAACCGCATGATCGGCGTGCACCCCAAGGCACTGCTGAACTATGACGGGCTGCCGCTGGACATCAAGGAAAGCGTCGACAAGCGCATCGCCGGCTACAACGACCCGGTAGGTTTCTACGTCGAGAAACTGGTGGAAGGCATCAGTACGCTGGCCGCGGCGTTCTACCCGAAAAAGGTTATCGTGCGCCTGTCGGACTTCAAGTCCAACGAATACGCGAACCTGATCGGCGGCAAGCTCTATGAGCCGGAAGAAGAAAACCCGATGCTGGGTTTCCGCGGCGCCTCGCGTTACATCAGCGAAGCGTTCCGTGACTGCTTCGAGCTCGAATGCCGTGCGCTCAAGCGTGTGCGCAACGAGATGGGGCTGACCAACGTCGAGATCATGGTGCCGTTCGTGCGCACCCTGGGCGAAGCGAGCCAGGTCGTGGACCTGCTGGCAGAAAACGGCCTGACCCGTGGCGAGAACGGCCTGCGCGTGATCATGATGTGCGAATTGCCGTCCAACGCCATTCTGGCCGAAGAATTCCTGGAGTTCTTCGACGGTTTCTCCATCGGTTCCAACGACCTGACCCAGCTGACCCTGGGCCTGGACCGCGATTCCGGGATCATCGCTCACCTGTTCGACGAGCGTAACCCGGCGGTCAAAAAGCTGCTGGCCAATGCCATCCAGGCGTGTAACAAGGCCGGCAAGTACATCGGTATCTGCGGCCAGGGCCCTTCCGACCACCCTGACCTGGCCAAATGGCTGATGGAGCAGGGTATCGAAAGCGTCTCGCTGAACCCCGACTCGGTGCTGGAAACCTGGTTCTTCCTGGCGGAAGGCCAAGCGTCCGCTTAACATCGCGGCGTCAAAAGTGCCGGTCATTCGTGAGGGTGACCGGCATTCTTATCTGTACTGGGCGGGAACTCCTTGCGGACGCCGCCCTTTTTTGTGCAAGAGCATTATGCAAAGCAGCAGCAACCTGTTTCCCGTCGCCTTGATCAGCGCTGAACGTCGTGGCGACCTGAGTGAAGACGTCTACCGGCTCAAGCCCGGTAACAGCCCTGACGGCACCGTCGAACTGGCGGTGACCCGTTTGGGTCTGGCCGATGCCCCTGAAAACCGGGGCAAGCCGATTATTTTGTTGCATGGCAGCTTTTCCAATCGACGTTTCTGGTACTCGCCCAAGGGGGTCGGTCTGGGCGCTTACCTGGCGCGTCGAGGGTTTGATGTGTGGGTCCCGGAAATGCGCGGCCATGGGCTGTCCAAACGCAACCATGAGTACGCCAGAAACCGCGTCGCCGATTACGGCCGCTACGATTTGCCGGCCATTGGGGCATTTGTGCGTGAGCAAAGCGGGCAAATTCCGCACTGGATCGGGCACTCCCTCGGTGCCACGACCTTGGCTGCGGCCCTGGGCGGGCAACACCTGGGGGCGCCTGAGGTGGCTTCGGTGGCATTGTTCGGCTGCCAGGTCAGCCGCACCCATTGGCCGTTGAAAATTCCACCGGTGGAGTGGGGGACTCGATTGATCCTCAAGCGCCTTGCCCACGTGTCTGGCCCACGCTTCAAGCGCGGGCCCGAGGATGAGCCGGCGGGCGTGATGATCGAAGCGATGCGCTGGAATGGCCTGTTCGGCCGCTTCGGCGATGCCGAGTGTGACTGGTGGAAGGGCTTGGCGCAGATCGATGTGCCGTTGCTGGCGGTCAGTGCGGCCGGCGATCGGCAAGACCCGGACTGGGCGTGTCGCAAGCTCTTCGAACAGGTCGGCAGCGAGCATCGCCAGTACCTGTGCCTGGGGCGCGAGCAGGGTTTCAGCGAGGATTTCGGGCATGTGCAGATGCTGGTCAGCAAAGCCGCGCAGGCCGAAGTATGGCCATTGGTGGAGCGATGGTTGAACGATCCACTGACACCATTATTCGGGGCTCGGCCCCAGGTAGCCGCAGCGGTCTAAGCAAACGCTCTACCAAGGGCGTTTCACTCTTGAGTGGTTGCGGCTAAGATATGACGCGCTGGGCGCTTCTGGTCATATTCAGTCGCGCAACGTGTATTGCGTTGCGCCGATGCGGATCCGATCATGGCCGCCCCGCACTGGCAGGCAGTTAAAGAATGCCTGTTACGGCGCGTTTTTCTGATGTACACCGTGGATGTTCGATCTCTTCTTTGACGACAGGAGCTTCTCGATGAACCATTACGTGACCCCCGACCTGTGTGACGCCTACCCGGAACTGGTGCAGGTAGTGGAGCCAATGTTCAGTAACTTCGGTGGTCGAGACTCTTTTGGGGGTGAGATCGTCACCATCAAATGCTTCGAAGATAATTCTCTGGTGAAGGAACAGGCCGACCAGCCGGGCGCCGGTAAAGTGTTGGTCGTCGACGGCGGAGGCTCACTGCGCCGCGCATTGCTGGGCGATCTGATCGCCGATAAAGCCGCGAAAAATGGCTGGGAAGGGCTGGTGATCTATGGTTGCGTCCGGGACGTCGACGTTCTCGCCCAGACCGACCTGGGTGTACAGGCGCTGGCCTCCCATCCGATGAAAACCGACAAACGTGGCCTCGGTGATTTGAACGTTGTCGTGACATTCGCGGGTGTGACGTTTCGTCCCGGTGAGTACATCTACGCCGACAACAACGGTGTGATCGTGTCGCCCAGCCCGCTGAAAATGCCTGAATAAACCCAAGGAGTCTGGATGTTCGAGGAAGAGAACGCGCAATGGGGGCTGGTGCATGCCCTGGTGCTGGACGGTAAAGGCGGTGCGCGTTCGATTGCCCGGACTGAGCTCGACGATCTGCAGTTGCAACCCCAGGAAAGCCTGTGGCTGCATTGGGATCGCAGCCATCCCCAGACCCAGACCTGGCTGCGCAAATCCAGCGGCCTGAGCGAATTTGCCTGCGACCTGCTGCTGGAAGAGAACACCCGCCCACGGTTGTTGCCATTGCCCGACGCCGAATTGCTGTTGTTTTTGCGCGGGATCAATCTCAACCCTGGGGCAGAACCGGAGGACATGGTGTCGGTGCGTATTTTCGCCGCCGCCAATCGTGTGATCTCCCTGCGTTTGCGTCCGTTGCGCGCCACCGATGAGCTATTGGTGCAACTGGCGGACGGTAAAGGCCCCAAAACGGCGTCTGAACTCATCCTTTATATGGCCCAGTACCTGACCAATAAAGTGCAGGATCTGGTCACAGGCTTGTCTGAAATCGTCGATTCCGAGGAAGAAAAACTCGATGCCGACGAACGGTATACCCCGGAGCACGGCAGCGTTTTGCAGATCCGTCGGCGTGCGGCCGGGCTCAAGCGTTTTTTGGCACCGCAGCGGGATATTTTTGCCCAGCTCACGCGCATAAAATTGGCATGGTTCTGCGATGACGATGCTGACTATTGGAACGAGTTGCACAACAGTCTGACCCGTTACCTGGAGGAGCTGGAACTGGCCCGAGAGCGCGTGGGGCTTGTACTTGAGGCCGAAGACCGGCGCTTGAGCCTGCGCATGAACCGCACCATGTACCGCTTCGGGATCATCACCGGGATCTTCTTGCCGATGAGTTTTCTCACCGGTTTGCTCGGTATAAATGTGGGGGGCATTCCGTTCTCCGAAAGCCCCTACGGATTCATGATTGCGTGCCTGTTAATGATTTCGGTAGCCCTGGGACAATGGTGGCTATTTCGACGATTACGATGGGTTTGAGCTGAATGTGACCTGAACGTAAGAAAGGGTCGATGTGACCCGATGAATTTTACCCTCGTCTTTTAATTCACTTGCGAGAGGTCTCTATGCACGATCCGTTCGAACAGTCTTTGCGTGACATGCTCAATGCTTCGCCATCCAACCGTGATGACGATGCTTGCCTGGGTCGCGTGTTGAAAACCGCCAACCGTCAGGTGGGTGCGGGTGATCTGTTCGGTCTGCTCGGGCGTTGGTTGCCGGCATTGATGATGGCCCTGAACAACGGTTCGGCCCATGTGTCACCGGTTTCCCGCCGTAAACCTCTTGCTCGCACTGCTGATAAGGCTGATTGAATATGGAACTTGATCTCTGGACCCAGAGCCTGGTCACCGCGATGACCGCATTGTGGACCAAGGTTGCGAATTTCATTCCCAACTTGTTTGGTGCCCTGGTCCTGGTATTGCTGGGCTTTGTCGTGGCCAAGTTGCTCGACACCCTGCTGTCCAAGCTGCTTGCCAAACTTGGGCTGGATCGCCTGATGGCCGGCACTGGCTTGACCAAATTGCTCGGTCGCGCCGGGCTGCAGGTGCCGATTTCTACCTTGATCGGCAAGATCGTCTACTGGTTTGTTCTACTTATTTTTCTGGTTTCTGCAGCACAGTCCCTTGGACTTGAGCGAGTTTCAGCTACGCTCGACATGCTGGCACTGTATTTGCCGAAGGTATTCGGCGGCGCGCTGGTACTGCTGGTAGGTGTTTTGCTCGCACAATTGGCCAATGGGCTGGTGCGCGGGGCCGCTGAAGGCGTGGGTCTGGACTACGCGGCAGGCCTGGGGCGAATCGCACAGGGGCTGGTGATCATCATCAGTATTTCCGTCGCGATCAGCCAGTTGGAGGTCAAAACTGACCTGCTCAACCACGTTATTGTGATTGTTTTGATTACCGTTGGTCTGGCCGTTGCACTGGCCATGGGCTTGGGAAGCCGGGAAATTGCCGGTCAGATTCTTGCGGGAATCTATGTGCGTGAGCTATATCAGGTTGGGCAACAAGTGCGTGTGGGCGAGGTTGAAGGGCAAATCGAGGAGATCGGCACAGTCAAGACGACAGTGCTGACCGATGACGGGGAACTGGTTTCGCTGTCCAACCGGATTCTCCTGGAGCAGCAGGTCAGTAGCCGCTAATCCGGCAAACCCTGCTAATGTACGCCGCCGCAAACCCGGGTGACCGGGTTGCAACGGACATTGACCTGACTGCCGGCACGACTTGTTTTGAATAAAGCCCAAACGCTGTCCACGCGCTATGACCCCCGTGAGCTCTCTGATGAGGAGTTGGTCGCGCGCTCGCACACGGAGCTGTTTCACGTAACACGCGCGTACGAAGAATTGATGCGCAGGTATCAACGCACTCTGTTCAACGTTTGTTCAAGGTATTTGGGGAACGATAGAGACGCGGATGATGTCTGTCAGGAAGTGATGCTCAAGGTGCTATATGGCCTGAAGAACTTCGAGGGCAAATCGAAGTTCAAGACGTGGCTGTACAGCATCACGTACAACGAGTGCATCACGCAGTATCGGAAGGAACGGCGAAAGCGTCGCTTGATGGACGCTTTGAGTCTGGACCCCCTTGAGGAGGCGTCTGAAGAAAAGGCGCCGGCACCCGAGGAGAAGGGCGGACTTGATCGCTGGCTGGTGCATGTGAACCCGATTGATCGGGAAATTCTGGTGCTTCGTTTTGTCGCAGAGCTGGAATTCCAGGAAATCGCTGACATCATGCATATGGGCTTGAGTGCTACAAAAATGCGGTACAAACGTGCTCTTGATAAATTACGTGAGAAATTTGCGGGCGAGACTGAAACTTAGTGCGTAGCAAATATCTCTTACGTGTAGGCAAGTTCTGTTAGACTTGTCGCCGAGTTGTCCCCCGGTTTGTGGGACTGCTTTACAATCACCAGATGGGGATTTAACGGATGAAACTGAAAAACACCTTGGGCTTGGCCATTGGTTCTCTTATTGCCGCTACTTCTTTCGGCGTTCTGGCACAAGGCCAAGGCGCAGTTGAAGGCGAGCTGTTCTACAAGAAGCAGTACAACGATAGCGTTAAGCACATCGAAGACGGCTTCAACCCAGGCGCTCGCATTGGTTACTTCCTGACCGACGATCTGTCGTTGAATCTGTCGTACGACAAGACCAACCACACCCGTTCGAACGACGGCACTGGCAACCAGAAGATCAAAGGTGACACTGGCAGCCTCGTTGCTCAGTACCACTTCGGTCAGGCTGGCGTTGATAGCCTGCGTCCATACGTTGAAGGCGGTTTCGGCCACCAGAGCCGTGGCAACGTGCGCGCTGACGGCCACACCGGTCGCGATCAGACCACTTTCGCTACCATCGGTACCGGCGTGAAGTACTACTTCACCAACAACCTGTACGCTCGTGCTGGTGTTGAAGCTGACTACGGTCTGGACAACGGCAAGTGGGACTACTCCGCACTGGTTGGCCTGGGCGTGAACTTCGGCGGTAACGCTGGCGCAGCTGCTCCAGCTCCTACCCCAGCACCAGCTCCAGAGCCAGTTCCAGAGCCAGAAGCTCCGGTTGCTCAGGTTGTTCGTGTTGAGCTGGACGTTAAGTTCGACTTCGACAAGTCGGTTGTTAAGCCTAACAGCTACGGCGACGTGAAAAACCTGGCCGACTTCATGGCTCAGTACCCAGCTACCAACGTAGAAGTTGCTGGTCACACTGACTCCGTAGGTCCAGACGCTTACAACCAGAAGCTGTCCCAGCGTCGTGCTGACGCTGTTAAGCAAGTCCTGGTTAAAGACGGCGTTGCTCCTAGCCGTGTAACTGCTGTTGGTTACGGCGAATCCCGCCCAGTTGCTGACAACGCAACTGAAGCTGGTCGCGCTGTTAACCGTCGCGTAGAAGCGTCGGTTGAAGCTACCGCTCAGTAATTATTGAGTAGTAAAGAAAAGCCCGGCTCAGGCCGGGCTTTTTTTCGCCTGCGATTTGCCTCAGGCGCTTGCCGCAGCGGCGATGCTAGCCATCTGTGCGGCGCCGGCAACCTGGCCAATCACCAGGATGGCCGGGCTCTTCAGCGCAAAGGTTTTTGCCGCTTCATGCATGGCCGCAAGCGAG
Organism: Pseudomonas sp. MF7453; assembly: GCF_016405455.1. Lineage (NCBI taxonomy): Bacteria > Pseudomonadati > Pseudomonadota > Gammaproteobacteria > Pseudomonadales > Pseudomonadaceae > Pseudomonas > Pseudomonas sp. MF7453. The sequence goes on from NZ_JAEKCN010000010.1 coordinate 128,842, forward strand.
CTGCGGCATTCCCGTTGCTGGGGCAATGAAGCGTTTTCGATCATTGCCACCGGCATATCCGCAGCCATGCCGCCGTTGAGCAGCTGTTCGCGGATTTCTTCCAGCTTCGCCACACCCATATACACCACCAGCGTGGTCCCACCCTCCGCAAGCGCACGCCAGTTCAGGCTGCTGTCATCCTGGGTATGCGCGGTGACCAAGGTCACTCCACGGCTCACGCCACGCAAGGTCAACGGGATATCGCACTGGGTTGCTCCGGCCAGCCCTGAGGTGATGCCATTGACCAATTCCACCTCGACTCCACGCGCGCGCAGCCAGGTTGCCTCCTCGCCACCGCGGCCAAAAATACACGGGTCACCGCCTTTAAGGCGTACCACGCACTTGCCCTGGCGTGCATAACGCAACATCAGGCGGTGAATAAAATCCTGTGGGGTAGAGCGGCAGCCGCCGCGCTTGCCGACGGTAATCACCCGGGCACTGGCGCAGTGTTCCAGTACTGCCGGGTTGACCAGGTCATCAATCAACACGACGTCCGCTGCCTGCAGAGCCCGGACCGCTTTCAGGGTCAGCAACTCCGGATCACCGGGCCCAGCGCCTACCAGCCACACTTTTGCGCTCATGTTGTTCCCCTTACACACTGATGGCGATTGGCTGCGGGTTGCTGGCCAAAAGACGTTTGATTTCCGGCACGCAGGAGCCGCATTGAGTGCCGCAGCCCAGTTGCTGTTTGAGTCCATCCAGATCCAGGCCACGTTCAACGCCCGCACACACCGCGCTTTCGCTGACGTTCTTGCAGTTGCACACAATCTTGTTGCTGGCGGTTGCGCCACCGGGTGGTGCGCTTAAAGGCGCCAACAGCCAGCGCCGCAGTTGCTCGTCGGCCCGACCTTCCAGCCACAGGCTTTGCAACCAGTGGCGGGCCAGGGTTTCGCCGGCCAGGCGCAGGGCGGTGATGCGGCCTTTCTCGATTTTCACGCGCTTGCCGATTGAGCGGCGCGGATCGTCGTAGGCCATGACCGGGCCGTCGTTCAGGCCCAGCAATTGGTCAATCCGAGTCAACAGTTGCAGGTCCGGCGCTACGGTATGGGCTGCCCGTACCAGCAGCGCAGGGCGTTCACGCCCGGCCAGGCTCAAGCTGACGTAGGCAAACTCCTCACACAGCGGGCGCAGTGCTTGGAAGTGTTGCTGTACATCGCCCTCAATCAGCGCGAACAGGTGCCACGGCAGTTGCACGGCCTCCAGGCGCACGCCGCTGTGCTTGAGTTCAGGCTGTTTGGACAGCGGATCAAACGCCGGCTGGGTGATCACATTGACGCCGCCCTTGAGAAAGCGGTCGCCCCAGTGCATCGGCAGAAATGCCTGGCCGGGACGTACGCTGTCATCGCTGCTGACGGCGACGATCACACTGCCGCGACGGCTTTTCAGGCTGACCAGGTCACCCTCCTGAAAGCGATGACGGCGAAGCTCATCCGGGTGCAGGCTCAACAGCGCTTCACTGACATGCCCGAACAACTGCGCGGCGGTGCCGGTGCGGCTCATACCGTGCCATTGGTCACGCAGGCGCCCGGTGATCAAGGTCAGGGGGAAGCGTGCGTCACGTTGTTCCTTGGCCGCACGGTATGGGTCGGCCACAAATCGCGCGCGGCCATTGTCGGTGGGGAAGATGCCGTCGGTATACAAGCGCGCTGTGCCCGCCTGTGCGCCTGCAGGAAACGGCCATTGCTGCGGGCCGAGTTGGTCAAGCAGGCCATGGCTGATACCGGACAAGTCGAGGTCCCGCCCTTGAGTGAGCCCCTTGAACTCGTCAAACAGCTGCGCCGGCTGCGAAAACGCGAACAGGCTGGGCAACCCTGGCCGCAGGCGACGCTCCAGGCGTTGTGCGAAATCTACTGTAATTGCCCAGTCCGCTCGCGCCTCTCCCGGTGGGTTGATGGCGCGGCGTACGTGGGAAATGCGACGCTCGGAGTTGGTGACCGTGCCGTCTTTCTCGCCCCAACTGGCGGCGGGCAGCAGCAGGTCGGCATAAGCGGCGGTTTCGGTGGTGCGAAAAGCCTCCTGCAACACCACGAACGGGCACATCGCCAAGGCCGCACGCACGGCGTTCTGGTCGGGCAAGGATTGCGCAGGGTTGGTGCAGGCGATCCACAGCGCCTTGATCTTTCCGGCCTGCACCTGTTCAAACAGTTCGATCGCGGTAAGCCCGGTGGGCGCAGGCAGTTGTTCCACCCCCCAATAGGCGGCCACTTCAGCACGGTGTTCCGGGTTGGACGCCTCGCGGTGGCCCGGCAGCAAGTTGGACAGGCTGCCGGTTTCGCGGCCGCCCATGGCGTTCGGTTGCCCGGTCAGGGAAAACGGCCCGCACCCCGGCCTGCCAATGGTGCCCGTGGCCAGGTGCAGGTTGATCAGCGCGCTGTTTTTTGCACTGCCGGCAGTGGATTGGTTGAGGCCCATGCACCACAGCGACAAAAAGCTGCTGGAGGTGCCGACCCACTGCGCGCACAGGCGCAATTGTTCGACGCTGATGCCGCACAACTGAGTGACCATCTGCGGCGTGTAGTCATGCACCAGGCGCTTGAGCTCGGCCAGGCCATCGGTGTGGGCCTGGATGAAGGCACGATCAATCCAGTCTTCCCACAGCAGCACATGCAAAATTCCATGAAACAACGCCACATCCGTCCCCGGCAAGATTGCCAGATGCAGGTCAGCCAGATCGCAGGTGTCTGTACGCCGGGGATCAATCACCAGTACTTTCATCTGCGGGCGCTGGGCCTTGGCCTGCTCCAGACGTCGGAACAATACCGGGTGGGCGTAGGCCATATTGCTGCCGACGATCATCACGCAGTCGCTGTTTTCCAGGTCTTCATAACTGCACGGCGGCGCGTCGGCGCCCAGGCTGCGTTTGTAGCCGACCACCGCCGATGACATGCACAGCCGAGAATTGCTGTCGATATTGTTGGTGCCCACCAGCGCCCGGGCGAGCTTGTTGAAGCTGTAGTAATCCTCGGTCAACAGTTGCCCCGAGATATAGAACGCCACGCTGTCCGGGCCGTGCTCGGCGATGGTCTCGGCAAACACATTGGCGGCGTGACCCAGGGCGGTATCCCAGTCGGTGCGGGCACGGGCCAAACCCTTGCCCAGGCGCAATTGCGGATACAGGGCGCGGGCGCTCACGTCACCGGTGAGGTGCAGGCTGGCGCCTTTGCTGCACAATTTTCCGAAGTTGGCCGGGTGGCTTGGGTCGCCTTGCACCCCCAGGATCTGCTCGCCGTCATGCTCGATCAGCACGCCGCAGCCCACACCGCAATAACAGCAGGTGGACGCGGTGGTCTGGCGGTTCATCAACCCGCATCCCGCAGGGCCAGCATCACCCGGCCGTTTTCAACCCGGGCCTGATGATGATGGGCGCAGCCGATATCCGGGGCCTGGGCTTCGCCGGACGCCAGGTCGATCTGCCAGTTGTGCAGCGGGCAGGCGACGCGCTTGCCGTAGATCAAGCCTTGGGACAGCGGGCCGCCCTTGTGCGGGCAACGGTCATCAAGGGCGAAGACTTCGTCGTCACTGGTACGAAAGATCGCGATGTCACCTTTGGGCCCGCTGATGATGCGCGAGCCCAGGGTATTGATTTCATCGAGGGCGCAGATATCCAGCCAGTTCATAGCGACACCTCCAGTTGTTTGACCGGGATCACGTCGAATTCCTTTTTCAGCAGCGGCTGTTCCAGACGTTCCTTCCACGGGTCCTGTTCGAATGACAGGGAGAACTGCAAACGCTCATTGAGCGCCTGGCGGCGGGCCGGGTCTTCCAGCACGGCCTTCTTGATGTGCTCCATACCGACCCGTTGCAGGTAGTGCACCGTGCGTTCTAGATAAAAAGCTTCTTCGCGATAGAGCTGCAGAAACGCGCCGTTGTATTCGCGTACTTCCTCGGCGGTCTTGAGCTTGACGAAGAACTCCGCGACTTCGGTCTTGATACCGCCGTTACCGCCGATATACATCTCCCAACCGGAGTCGACGCCGATGATTCCCACGTCCTTGATGCCGGCTTCGGAGCAGTTGCGTGGGCAGCCGGACACCGCCAGCTTGACCTTGTGCGGCGACCACATATTGAACAGGTCGTGCTCCAGCTCGATACCCAGTTGCGTCGAGTTCTGCGTACCAAACCGGCAGAACTCGCTGCCCACGCAGGTTTTCACGGTGCGAATGGATTTGCCGTAGGCATGGCCGGACGGCATATCCAGGTCCTTCCATACCCCTGGCAAGTCCTGCTTCTTGATACCGAGCAAGTCAATGCGCTGGCCGCCGGTGACCTTGACCATCGGCACGTTGTACTTGTCGGCCACATCGGCGATGCGGCGCAGCTCCGAAGGGTTGGTCACACCGCCCCACATCCGTGGGACTACAGAGTAGGTGCCGTCTTTCTGAATATTGGCGTGGGCCCGTTCGTTGATCAGTCGCGATTGCGGGTCGTCCTTGGCCTCGCCCGGCCAGGTTGAAATCAGGTAATAGTTGAGCGCGGGGCGGCAGGTGGCGCAGCCGTTGGGGGTGCGCCAGTTCAGGTAGCGCATGGTGCTGTCGATAGTCAGCAGGTGCTGCTCGCGGATAGCCTGGCGAATCTGCCCGTGATTGAGGTCGCTGCACCCGCAGATGGCTTTTTCGCTTTTGGGTTTGACATCCGCCGCGCCGCCCACGGTGTTGATCAGGATCTGCTCAACCAGCCCGGCACAGGAACCGCAGGAACTGGCGGCCTTGGTGTGTTTTTTCACCTCGTCGACACTGAACAACCCCTGTTCCTGGATTGCCTTGACGATCGTGCCTTTGCACACGCCATTGCAGCCGCAGACTTCGGCGCTGTCGGCCATGCTCATGGCTTTGTCCTGGCCTTGGTGGCCCACATCGCCCAAGGCGTTTTCACCGAACATCAGGTGATCGCGGATTTCACCGATGGCGTGGTTCTCGCGGATCTGGCGGAAGTACCAGCCGCCATCGGCGGTATCGCCGTACAGGCAGGCGCCGACCAGGATGTCGTCCTTGATCACCAGCTTTTTGTATACGCCGCCGATCGGGTCGGACAAGGTGATGGTTTCGGTGCCTTCACCGCCCATAAAATCGCCGGCAGAAAAGAGGTCGATGCCGGTGACCTTCAGCTTGGTCGAGGTCACGGAGCCTTTATAGGTGGCAAACCCCAGTTGAGCCAGGTGGTTGGCGCAGACCTTGGCCTGCTCGAACAACGGCGCCACCAGGCCATAGGCGATCCCGCGATGGCTGGCGCATTCGCCGATCGCGTAGATGCGCGGGTCGTAGGTTTGCATCGTGTCATTGACCAGAATCCCACGGTTGCAGGGGATGCCGGACTTTTCCGCCAGTTCGGTGTTGGGGCGGATACCGGCAGCCATCACCACCAGGTCGGCGGGGATGATGTCGCCATTCTTGAACTGCACCGAGCCGACGCGACCATTGCCGGCATCGTGCAGGGCCTGGGTCTGCTCGCACAGGCGAAACACCAGGCCACGGCTTTCCAGTTCGGTTTGCAGCAATTGGCCGCTGGTCTTGTCCAGTTGGCGCTCCAGCAGCCATTCACCGATGTGCACCACCGTCACGTGCATGCCACGCAGCATCAGGCCGTTGGCCGCCTCCAGGCCGAGCAGGCCGCCACCGATCACCACCGCGTGCTTGTGGGTCTTGGCGGTGTCGATCATCGCCTGGGTGTCGGCAATGTCGCGGTAACCAATCACGCCCTGCAAGGTGTTGCCGGGAATCGGCAGGATAAACGGCGTGGAGCCGGTGGCGATCAGCAGGCGGTCGTACTCGGCCTCAGTGCCGTCTTCGGCGATGACTTTGCGCTTGACCCGGTCGATCTGCACCACCTTGCGGTTGAGCAGCAGCTTGACGTTGTTGTTCAGGTACCAATCCAGGTCGTTGAGCACGATCTCTTCGAAGGTTTGCTCACCGGCCAATACCGGCGACAGCAGGATGCGGTTGTAGTTGGTGTGAGGCTCGGCGCCGAACACGGTGATGTCGTACAGCTCGTTGCTCAGCTTGAGCAGTTCTTCAAGGGTGCGAACCCCGGCCATGCCGTTGCCGATCATCACCAGTTTGAGTTTTTTCATGTCGTTCTCCGCAATGGCTCGACAAATCATGCGCAAACAAAAAAAGGCGTCCCCGCTAGTCAGCTAGCGAGGACGCCTTTGTCCTGGTCCCGTTCTCTCGGGAAGCTCGACCCTTCGACGTTGAAGGGGCGGCTATATGTGGGTTGTTGGGAAGACCTGATGCAGCAGCTGTGCCAAGTTGCTTATCCCCAGGTTTATTGGGCGTTTAAAGGGGGACGCGGAACACTTTTGCCCGTTAGTGGTGCAGCAGCCAGTACAGCAGCACCAGATTGATCAACAGTGAGGCCGCTGCCAGGGTTTGCCAGACCTTCAACGGCTCGCGCTCCAGCAGTGGCCGTGGCCGCACGCTCAATTCGCGGCGGTCGGCCTGTTCCAGTACCAGCAGCCATTCTTCGGCAGTTTCATAGCGGTGTGCGGGCAGGGCGGCTACGGCGCGCTCCAGGCTGTGGGGCAACCAATCCGGCAGGTCAGGGCGATAGCGGCTGGCGCTGACAGGCTGGTTAAAACGCGGGCGTTGGAAGGCTTCAATCTCGCCGTAGGGGTAATGCCCGGTCAGCAGGTAATACAGGGTCACACCGACGCTATACAAATCCTGTTGCGCAGTAGGATCCTCGCCACCGAAAGCTTCGGGCGCGATGAAACTCGGGGTGCCGGGCAGTAAGTGAGCACGGTCTTCAGAGAGGCCAGGGCAATAGGCCAGGCCAAAGTCCAACACGCGCAGTTCACCGTCATCGCCCAGCAGCAGGTTTTCCGGCTTGATGTCGCGGTGCAGAATCTGCCGACGATGCAGCAGGCCCACGGCGCGCAGCAAGCGTTCGGCGATCGACTGCCATTGCGCCAACGGCAGCGGGCCTTGCTGTTGAAACAGCTGGGCCAGGGTCTGCCCGGGGTATTCGCGCATCACGTAGTACAGATGCTGACGAGCACTGCCGGCATGTACTTCCGGGAAGGCGCGGCCGGCGACGCGGCGTAAAAACCATTCTTCTGATAACAGGGCTTGGCCCGCATCGGTATCGTCGTGACGCAAGGGCAAGGTCTTGAGCAGCCAGGGTTGCCGCTGCGCATCGCGCACGCGGTACAGCAACGACTGCCGACTCTGCGCCAGCACGCTTTGCACCTCCCAGCCCTCAAAAACTTGCCCAACCTTCAGCGGCGGCGGCAGGGGCCATTGCTGCAACTGCACCAGAGCGTCGCCGAGTGTGGCGGCGCCGAGTTGGTCGATGCGCACCAGCAAGGCGCTGGCGTTGTCCTGGCTACCTGCCAGGTGGGCGGCGCTGACTAGCGTGTTGACGGCCACGTCGAGGTCGTCTTGCTCACGCAGGATGGCGCCGATGCTCTGGTCGCCCAACGTGGCCCACACCCCGTCGCTGAGCAAAAGGAAACATTCGCCCTCGCGCATTTGGCCGTCGAGAAAATCCAGCACCAGGTGCTGATCCAGGCCGAGGGCGCGCTTGAGTACGTGCTGCATACCCGGCTGTTCCCACACATGGTCTTCGCTGAGGCGTTGCAACTCGCCGTCGAACCAGCGATACGCGCGGCAATCACCGACATGGGCCAGCGTGAAACGTTGACCACGAAACACCAGGGCACTGAGTGTGGTGAGTAACGGTTGCCCACCGCCGTTGGCTTGCAACCAGCGATTCTGCGCCAGTAACAGACGCTCCAGCGCCTGGGCTACGCCCCAGGTTTGCGGCGTGGCGTAGTAGTCCAGCGCCAGCGCCTGCAAGGTCGAGCGCGCGGCCAGGCCACCGTCGGCGCATTGGCTGACGCCATCGGCCAGCGCGCACAGGTAGCCTTTGCTCGCCGCCAGTTCCGCCACGGGCGTGACCACCCGCAGCGCATCCTGGTTTTCGCTGCGCGGGCCAATGGCGCTGGCCTGGGCGACGCTCAGTCGAAGGCTCATCACACGCGGGCAGCGGTGACCGCAGCCGAGCCCCAGGTAGTTCTCCAACGGCGCTTGACGCCATGCAGGCCAAACCAGGCCAGCACACCGAGGCTGGCGAACAACCACAGGGCCAACTGATAACTGCCGGTACTCTGTTTGATCGCGCCCATGCCGGCGGCGAGGGCGAAGCCGCCGATACCACCGGCCATGCCGATCAAGCCGGTCATCACGCCGATTTCACTGCGAAAACGCTGCGGCACCAATTGGAATACCGCGCCATTTCCGGCACCCAGGCCGAGCATGGTGCAGACAAAAAGCGCCAGCGCCGCGTAGGAACTGGGCAGGTTGAACCCCACTGCCGCGATACAGATCACCGCCACGCTGTACATGCCCAGCAAGGTTTTGATCCCACCGAAACGGTCGGCGAGGGCGCCGCCCAATGGGCGCATCAGGCTGCCGCCGAACACGCAGGCCGCGGTGTAATAGCCGGCGGTCACCGGGCTCAGGCCGTACTGGTCGTTGAAGTAGCCGGGCAGGGCGCTGGCCAGGCCGATGAAGCCACCGAAGGTCACGCTGTAGAAAAACATGAACCACCAACTGTCGCGATCGCCCAGGGCCTTGAAGTAGTCGGCCATGGATTTGGCTTTCGGACGCTGCGGCGCGTTGCGTGCGAGCCAAGCGAATACGATCAGGGTAAGGATCAGCGGGATCAGCGCAAAGCCGAACACATTGCTCCAGCCGAACGCCGCCGCCAGCACCGGTGCCAGCAACGCGGCAAACACAGTGCCGGAGTTGCCGGCCCCGGCGATGCCCATGGCCTTGCCCTGATGCTCCGCGGGATACCACTGCGATGCCAGGGGCAGGGCCACGGCAAAGGACGCACCGGCCATGCCCAGGAACACACCCAGCAGCAAGGCTTGCTCGTAACTGTGGATCCCCAGCTTCCAGGCGCAGAACAGTGCCACGATCACAATCACTTGGCCTATCAGCCCGGCGGTTTTGGGTGACAGCTTGTCGGCCAACATGCCCATTAGAAAACGCAGCACTGCACCCGCCAGGATCGGCGTGGCCACCACAAGGCCGCGCTGTTGAGTGGTCAGGTGCAGGTCGGCAGCAATCTGCACCGCCAGCGGGCCCAACAGGTACCAGACCATGAAACTCAGGTCGAAATACAGGAACGCGGCAAACAGGGTCGGGGTGTGCCCGGATTTCCAGAAGCTTGATTTCATCACGCACCTCAACGGTTGGGGGTCTAAAACGAAAAAACGCCGCCACCGGGTTCGCGAGGGCAAACCGGGTGGGCGACGTCTTTGTCGTGGAGGGGGCAACCGCCGTTGGCTACCTGTGAGGATTCTTTAGCAAGAGCTGAGCCAGATCAGCCGAGCAATTCGCTCATGGCAATAATCTGCTCTGCCACCTGGATCAGTTTCTGCTGGCGACTCATGGCCTGGCGGCGCATCAGGGTGTAAGCCTCTTCCTCATTACAGCTCTTCATTTTCATCAGCAGGCCCTTGGCCAACTCGATGCGTTTGCGTTCGGCCAGTTGCTGGTCGCGGGCGTGCAACTGCGCGCGCAGGGCCTGGTCACTCTCGAAGCGGGCCATGGCCACATCGAGGATTGGTTGCAGGCGTTGGGCCTGAATGCCTTCAACGATGTAGGCACTGACGCCGGATTTGATCGCCTGACGCATCACATTCGGGTCATGTTCATCGGTAAACATCACGATAGGCCGGGGCTGGTCGCGGCTGACCAGCACCACTTGCTCCATCACATCGCGGCCGGGTGACTCGGTATCGATCAGGATTACGTCCGGGCGCACTGTTTCGACGCGTGCGGGCAGGTCGATGGTCAGGCCCGATTCATCGATCACCTCGAAACCGGCTTCGGTCAGCGCGGCTTTGAGGCGCCCGACCTTGCGCGGGGTGTCATTGATCAACAGGATTCGTAGCATCATTGAGCTCCTGTCAGCGCAGCGCTTGACGGTGGTTGTCATCGGCCAGGGCATTGAGGCGGAAGCTGCGGGCGTAACCGGCGGGGTCGGAGCCGTCCCATATTTTGCCGTCGATCAATTGGCTGCTGCGCATCGGCGAGTCGCCAACGCTGAGGCCCAGCGCATCGGCGGCCTGGCGATACAGCGCCAATTGCTGAACCTGGCAGGCGACGCCGAGGTAGTCAGGGTCTTCACGCAACAAGCCCCAACGCCGGAACTGGGTCATGAACCACATGCCGTCGCTGAGGTAGGGCACATTCACCTCACCACCAGCGAAAAAGCGCAGTGCATGGGGATCCTGCCACTGGTTACCCAAGCCGTCGTCGTAGTAACCCATCAGGCGCGGCTCGATGCAGTCCAACGGGGCGTCGAGGTAGTCGCGGGCGCTGAGCAACTGCGCGGTGGAGCGGCGGTTTTCAGTGCTCTGTTCGATAAACCGGCTGGCCTCAAGGATCGCCATGACCAATATACGCGCGGTATTGGGGTACGCGTCGACGAACGCTTGGGTGCAGCCCAGGACCTTTTCCGGGTGATTGGGCCAGATCGCCTGGGTGGTCGCCAGGGTAAAACCTTGATGCTGTTGCACCGCGCTGGCGCTCCAGGGCTCGCCGACACAAAAACCGTCGATGCGTCCGGCCTGCAGGTGGGCCACCATTTGCGGCGGCGGCACCACCACGCTGTTCACATCCTGCAATGGATGAATGCCTTGGCTCGCCAGCCAGTAATACAGCCACATGGCGTGGGTACCCGTGGGGAACGTTTGGGCGAAGGTCAGTTTTGTCCGGCTTTGGTGCACGTGGCGTTCCAGCGCCTCAGGAGTGACCACGCCCTGCTGTTGCAGACCGTGGGACAGGTTAAGGCTCTGGCCGTTCTGGTTGAGGCCCATCAGGACGGCCATGTCGGTAGGTGCAACGCCGCCGATGCCAAGGTGCACGGCATAGATCAGCCCGTACAGGCCGTGTGCGGCGTCCAGCTCGCCGCTGACCAGCTTGTCGCGCAGGTTGGCCCAGGATGATTGGCGCTTGAGATTCAATGTGAGGCCGTAGGGCTGGGCAAAGCCCTGGGTGGCAGCGACCACCAGCGAAGCGCAATCGGTCAGGGCCATGAACCCCAGGTCAAGGCTGCTCTTTTCCGGGGCATCGCTGCCGTTTACCCAAGCCAGCGGATCGTTCATCGGTACCTGCCTTTTCTGAAAAAAAGGCGTCGTTTCCCTGTTTGGCATGACGGGCCATTGCAGGGTAACGACGCCTTTGTCCGTAGGCCCGCGCCGCCTTTGGTGCGAGCCTGATACGAAGTGCGAAGCAAGGCACATGCCACGGGTGGCGTGGTGCAGTCTGCCGTCAACTTTCGATCATGATTGAAGCTCCAGTGCCTCGCAGTATGGCCGCTTCTTCAAGCCACACCGCCCAGGTATGCCCACGGTGCACACTGACTCCCCGAAACCCATGAACTGCCGCTGGCTGCACTGCGGGCTACTGTGTGCCGCCCTGTTGCTGGGCAGCCGCGTAGCCTGGGGCCAGGCGTACCTGGCACAGGATGAAGGCCTGCATACTTTCTTTACCGCGCTGTCGGGGCCATTGGGCCTGCCTGTGGTCACCAGCGGTGCGGTGGCGCGCAGGCGCATCAGCGGAACCTTCGACTTCGCCGCGCCGCAGCGGGTTTTGGAAATCCTCGCTGAGCAGGAAGATTTGATCTGGCACCGCAGCGGGCAAGTGGTGCATCTCTATACCGCCGATGAGGGGCGTAGCTCTGCGGTCGTGCTGCGGCATATCTCGGTCAATCGGCTGCGCGGCATCATGCGGCGTGCCGGGCTGGATGAGCCGCGCTACCCATTGCGGGAGAGTGGGGCGCGTACCTTCTACGTCGACGGGCCACCGAGCTATGTCGATCATGTCTTGCGGCTGGCCAAACTGATGGACCAGCCACGCCGCAAGCGGGCCGAAGACGCGACGGCATTCGGGGTTGTTCAGGTGATGAATGCCGCCGTGGAGGATCGCCAGCAAGGAGCGGGTGCCCATAAGGTCCGCGTCCCGGGTATGGCTTCGATGATCCAGGCCCGGCTATCCCGTGAGCAGAAAGGCCAATTGGCCGACGGCAGCCTGGTGCTGGTGGCTTATTCGGATACCAACAGCGTGTTGATCAAGGGCCAACCAGCCCAGGTGAGCCTTATCGAAAAACTGGTGGCAGAGCTGGATATGGCCGCGGCGCAGAATGCCGTTTTGTCAGGCCCTGACCCTTTACCGCCACCGGCCGAACCGGCGCAGTTGACCGCAGCACAACATGAGCGTGTGCAACGTGCCTTCCTGCGCACGGATCGTGAGTTTTCCCCATGAAAAAGGCGTTTGTCCATGCACCTGGAAATATTGCTGCAGGAGCAACTGATCAGCCGCAAGCGGTTGGCTGCGTTCGCACCGGGGAAGGTGCTGCCCCTGGATCCAGGGGCGACTCGCTGTGTGGAGGTACGGGTCAATGGGCAACTGATGGCGTTGGGTGAGCTGGTGCAACTGGAGGATCGGCTGGGCGTTGAGTTGCAGGAGACGTATCAGGAATGGCTACCCAAATAGGTACGTCAGGAGAATTATCTGACCGAAAGCGGCCCAAAAAAGGCGATCGAATGGGCTTTGTCCTAGCGCGAGCCGTCGGCCGGTTTTTTATAGTCGTGAGATTGGCAGGTGAGCCGGTACGGAAAGTAAGGATTTGAATGTCGGTAGTCCAAAGCAGAGGTGCGTATGGCCGTCGCGATTGATGAATCGACGACCTCCCTGGTCTTCGCTCGCTGGACCTTGCATGGCGATGGCCGGTTGACGGGGGGCGATGCGGATATTCAGTTGCCGCCCAAGGAGTGGCATGTGCTGCGATTGCTGCTGGCCTCCGGTGGCGCGCTGATGACCAAGGATCGCCTGCTGGAGCTGGCCTGGCCCCGGGGAGAGGTGGCCGATGAGTCACTGACGCGCTGTATCTATTCCCTGCGCAAACATTTGAAGGCCGACAAAGGGTTTATCAAGACGATTTACGGCAAGGGCTATCGCTTTACGTGCCCGGTGCGGGTGGGGCAACCACCGCAAGGCGTCATGCATGTGTGCTCTGTGTGTGGTCAGGCCAGCAATGTTTAAGGTGTGGAGCAGGGTACTGCTGCTCAGTGGACTGATGGTCAGTCACCAGGCCTTGGCTTATTGCTGGGAAGAGGTGGCCGGTCGGTACGGTCTCGAACCGGAGTTGTTGCAGGCTATCGCGGCTGTCGAGTCAGGTTACCGCACGCAGGCGATCAACCACACCAACCGCAATGGCACGCGTGATATAGGTTTGATGCAGATCAACAGCATCCACCTGCCGCGTTTGCTCAAGCAGGGCATTACCGAGGAGCGGTTGTTGAGCGAACCTTGTCTGTCGGTGGAAGTCGGGGCTTCGATTCTGGCCGAATTTATTCAGCGTTTTGGCTACAACTGGACGGCGGTGGGCTCCTACAATGTCGGGCCTGGGCCCGGCCCGCAGCGTGAGGCGTTGCGCCAGCGCTACGCCGAAAGGATCTGGGTGCGTTATGAGGCGTTGATTGCGCAGCGCCGATGAGCTCAGCACGCCTCGCATGAGGCCCGCCACCCCGGCTATAATCGCGCCACCTTTTGCCGCCATCCGAGTCTAGCCCGCCCATGTATACCTTGGCCCGCCAGCTGTTGTTCAAACTTTCCCCGGAAACGTCCCACGATCTGTCCCTGGACTTGATCGGTGCCGGTGGCCGCCTGGGGCTCAATGGCCTGGTATGCAAGGCTGCGGCTAAAGTGCCGGTGTCGGTGATGGGCCTGGATTTCCCCAACCCGGTTGGCCTGGCAGCCGGCCTGGACAAAAACGGCGCGGCCATCGACGGGTTTGCACAGTTGGGTTTCGGCTTCGTTGAAATCGGCACCGTGACGCCACGGCCGCAGCCGGGCAACCCAAAGCCGCGCATTTTCCGCCTGCCGGAAGCAGAGGCGATCATCAACCGCATGGGCTTTAACAACCTCGGCGTCGATCACCTGTTATCGCGGGTTCAAGCGGCAAAATACACGGGCATCCTCGGTATCAATATCGGCAAGAACTTCGATACGCCGGTCGAGCGTGCGGTGGACGATTACCTGATTTGCCTGGACAAGGTTTACGCCCACGCCAGCTACGTCACCGTCAACGTCAGCTCGCCCAACACCCCGGGCCTGCGTAGCCTGCAATTCGGTGACTCTCTCAAGCAACTGCTTGAAGCCTTGCGCCAGCGTCAGGAAGACTTGGCCGTGCGTCATGGCAAGCGCGTGCCCCTGGCAATCAAGATCGCCCCGGACATGAGCGATGAAGAAACCGTACTGGTGGCCCAGGCCCTGGTGGATTCGGGGATGGACGCAGTGATTGCGACCAACACCACCCTTAGCCGCGTCGGCGTCGAAGGCCTGGCCCACGGTGATGAGGCGGGTGGCCTGTCGGGCGCGCCGGTGCGGGACAAGAGCACCCATATCGTCAAGGTGCTGGCGGCCGAGTTGGCTGGGCGTTTACCGATCATCGCGGTGGGCGGCATTACCGAAGGCAAGCACGCGGCCGAGAAGATCGCGGCTGGCGCCAGCCTGGTGCAGTTGTACTCCGGCTTTATCTATAAGGGGCCGGCGTTGATTCGCCAATCGGTGGATGCCATCGCTGCCTTGCGCTGACAATCTGACAGGCAATAAAAAGGGCTCCATAAAGGAGCCCCTGGGCCGAAGCCCGCCGCCCGGATGGGGCGCGCGTGGTTAAGTCGTTACTCATTCAAAGATGTATGTCGGAATAAAATGCCCCTGATTAGCCGACGGCGTGAAGTTCGTTGAGTCTGTGGATGCCCGCAGTGCCAGTCATACCGTCCCAGTTGTCGCCGCGTCCTTCTCGCCAGCCGTTGATCCAGGCTTGGCGTACCGACGGTAGAGTAAATGGGCAAAGCTCACGGGATTTTCCATGAACGCCATATTGATATCCGCGTAAAAATGCTCTTTCCAACGGATCACGCTTAAGTCTTCTCATAGGGTGTTTCCCTCACTTGTTGACTGTCTAGATATCCTTCGGCCTTGTCCAAGGCCGGGCAGAGTTTTTCTGCCGTTGGTGGGCTCGCTGCCGGCGTGGCGAGCCGATGTGTCGGCGTCGTTACGGCGCCAACCTGTGTTGAGTTCTAACCAATAGGTCACATGTATTCAATGATCGTTTTGTCATAAGCACGTAACGATAACGATGCTATAGCCATAAGCTGGGATGGTTTTTCGCCCCTTTTATGGGTCAAAGCCAGCTATGATGTGCCCTGCACAGCGAAGCGAGTTAATCCTTTAGTGAGAATACCCGCCTGTTGCAGTCGGTTATTATTCGACGAAGGGTCGGAATATTTCCTTTTGTTGCTTCACATTCTTTTTCTGCCCCGTCAAACAAGGCTCAACGGCCCGCAAAGCGGGGTGGAACGGCACATTCGTGCCACGCGAGCACTCTTCAAGAAAAGTGCTTGATTGAAAACCGAACCGGCGATGCGTTGCCCGTTCATTTATTGCTGAAAAGCCTGGATTGCCCCATGTCGGACCGTTTTGAACTCTTCCTCACTTGCCCCAAGGGCCTCGAAGGCCTACTGATCGAGGAAGCCGTCGGGCTTGGCCTTGAGGAGGCCCGCGAGCACACCTCGGCCGTTCGCGGCATGGCCGACATGGAAACCGCCTACCGTCTGTGCCTGTGGTCACGCTTGGCCAACCGTGTGTTGCTGGTGCTCAAGCGCTTCCCGATGAAGGACGCCGAGGACCTCTACCACGGCGTGCTGGATATCGAATGGGCCGACCACATGGTCCCCGACGGTACCCTGGCGGTTGAGTTCAGCGGTCACGGTTCGGGCATCGACAACACCCACTTCGGCGCGCTGAAGGTTAAGGATGCGATCGTCGACAAGCTGCGCACCCCGACCGGCGAGCGTCCGTCTATCGACAAGATCAATCCGGACCTGCGCATTCACCTGCGCCTGGACCGCGGCGAAGCCATCCTGTCTCTGGACCTTTCCGGCCACAGCCTGCACCAGCGTGGCTACCGCCTGCAGCAGGGCGCGGCACCGCTGAAGGAAAACCTGGCAGCGGCGATCCTGATTCGCGCCGGCTGGCCACGTATTGCCGCCGAAGGCGGCGCGCTGACCGACCCGATGTGCGGTGTCGGCACCTTCCTGGTTGAAGGCGCAATGATCGCCGCCGACATGGCCCCCAACCTCAACCGCGAGCTGTGGGGTTTCACCACGTGGCTGGGTCACGTCCCGGCGTTGTGGAAAAAGCTGCACACCGAGGCCTCTGAGCGGGCGGCCATCGGCATGAACAAGCCGCCATTGTGGGTACGTGGCTACGAAGCCGACCCGCGGCTGATCCAACCTGCACGCAATAACATCGAGCGCGCCGGCCTGAGCCACTGGATCAAGGTGTACCAGGGCGAAGTGGGCACGTTCGAGCCGCGCCCGGACCAGAATCAGAAAGGTTTGGTGATCTGCAACCCACCCTACGGTGAGCGCCTGGGTGACGAAGCCAGCCTGTTGTATCTCTACCAGAACCTTGGCGAACGCTTGCGCCAGGCCTGCATGGGCTGGGAAGCCGCAGTGTTCACCGGCGCGCCGGACCTGGGCAAGCGCATGGGCATCCGCAGCCACAAGCAGTATTCGTTCTGGAACGGCGCGTTGCCGTGCAAGTTGCTGCTGATCAAGGTCAACCCGGATCAGTTCGTCACCGGCGAACGCCGCACTGCGGAGCAGCGTCAGGCCGAGCGTGAGCAAGCGGCTTACGACCAGGCTCCGACCGAGCCGGTTGAGCGCCAGTACAACAAGAACGGCAACCCGATCAAGCCAGCCCCGGCCCCGGTGGTCGAGCAGGCGCGCTTGAGCGAAGGCGGGCAGATGTTTGCCAACCGCCTGCAAAAGAACCTCAAACTACTGGGTAAATGGGCCAAGCGTGAGGGCGTGGATTGCTACCGTGTGTATGACGCCGACATGCCCGAGTACTCCATGGCTATCGACCTGTACCACGATTGGGTTCACGTACAGGAATACGCCGCCCCCAAATCCATCGACCCGGAAAAAGCCTCGGCGCGCATGTTCGATGCCCTGGCAGCGATTCCCCAGGCCCTGAACGTCGACAAGAGCCGCGTGGTGGTCAAGCGTCGTGAGCGCCAGAGCGGCACCAAGCAGTACGAGCGTCAGAGCGCCCAGGGCAAGTTCACCGAGGTCAGCGAAGGTGGCGTGAAGCTGCTGGTCAACCTCACCGACTACCTGGATACCGGCCTGTTCCTGGACCATCGCCCGATGCGTATGCGTATTCAGAAAGAAGCGGCCGGCAAGCGCTTCCTCAACCTTTACTGCTACACCGCGACCGCCAGCGTCCATGCTGCCAAGGGCGGTGCGCGCAGCACTACCAGCGTTGACCTGTCCAAGACCTACCTGGACTGGGCGCGTCGCAACTTCTCCCTCAACGGCTTCTCCGACAAGAACCGCCTGGAGCAGGGTGATGTAATGGCGTGGCTGGAGGCCAGTCGCGATGAGTTCGATATGATTTTCATCGACCCGCCGACCTTCTCCAACTCCAAGCGCATGGAAGGTATCTTCGACGTGCAGCGTGACCACGTGCAGTTGCTCGACCTGGCCATGGCGCGCCTGGCGCCGGGTGGCGTGCTGTACTTCTCCAACAACTTCCGCAAGTTCCAGTTGGAAGCCAACCTCAGCGAACGCTATGCGGTCGAGGAGATCAGCGACAAGACCATCGACCCGGATTTCGCGCGCAATGCGAAAATCCACCGTGCCTGGAAAATCACTGCCCGCTGATTA
Source organism: Pseudomonas sp. MF7453 (assembly GCF_016405455.1). Classification (NCBI taxonomy): domain Bacteria; kingdom Pseudomonadati; phylum Pseudomonadota; class Gammaproteobacteria; order Pseudomonadales; family Pseudomonadaceae; genus Pseudomonas; species Pseudomonas sp. MF7453. The sequence continues at coordinate 146,633 of NZ_JAEKCN010000010.1, forward strand.
ATATCAGCAGTTCTGAATGCGCCGAGTATCCGGTGTGGGAGGGGGCTTGCTCCCGATAGTAGAGTATCAGTCACCAATGTATTGGCTGATCCACCGCTATCGGGAGCAAGCCCCCTCCCACATTAAGCCCCTGCAGTTTTTAGGCTGGTCAAATACCCGACCAATGGCTATAACTTAAGCCCCAGCCAAAGTGACACCCCCGCACACTGGCGTTGTGAGTGTTGCCTATGCCGATGCAAGCCGTCCGCCCGAAAATCTTTGGTTTTATCAGTGAGCAGGCATCGGCTTGGCTGGTGGCATTGGTGGTCTTTTTGGCTGGCAGCGCGTTGACGTTGGTTGTCGCGTGGGCGACTGCCGACCTGTATCAGCAACAGGTGCGCCAGCGTTTCCAGTTGCTGGTCAATGAACGCTACACCCGTATTCAGGAACGCTTTGAAGACCAGGAGCTACGCCTGGGTAGCCTGCAGCGTTTCTTCATCAACTCCGGCGATGTGTCCCGTGCCGAGTTCGACGGCTTCGCCCAGCCACTGCTGCTCAATGCCCGAGCCTACGCCTGGGCACCGCGGATATTTCGCGAGCAGCGCAGGGCGTTCGAGCAAGAGATTTCCCGCCAGCGCGGCATCCCTTTCAGCATCCGTGAACTCAATAGCGCGGGTGAGTTGGCACCCGCTGCCGAGCGCGATGAATACGTACCGGTGTTGTACAGCCAGACGCAGAGCTTGCTGGGTTCGCCCTTGGGCTTTGACCTGCTGGCCCAGCCCTTGCGCCGTTCAGCCCTGGAGCGTGCGCAAAAAAATGCCAGGCCGGCAGTGTCACAACCCATGCAATTGGTGGGCGTTGAGCCTGCCTACGCGGCCGGTGTGCTGCTGGTGGCGCCAGTGAGCAAAGCCGTCGGCACCGAGCCCTACGGTTTTGTCATGGCCGTGCTCAGCATGCGGCAACTGGTGGCTGATGGGTTGCCCAAACCGAATCGCGACAACCTGGTCATGCAGATCGTCGACACCTCGGATACCCAGCAACGGGTGTTGTATGCCTCCAGCAATACGGTGGGCAACAGCGACCTGACGGCTACACGCCGTCTCACGCTTGGCGATCACGTCTATGCCCTGAGCCTGCGTGCCAGTGAGGTCTTCGACAAGGCCAATCATTCCTCGATAAACACCATCCTGGGCATGGGGGTGCTGCTCAGCGCCTTGCTCAGTGCCTTGCTCTACGTGCTGGTCAGCCAGCGCCAGCGCGCGTTGAAACTGGTGGAACAGCGCACCGTGCAGTTGCGCTTGCGTGAGCAAGAGTTGCGTGGGGCTCACGGCCAATTGCGCAGTGTGCTGAATGCGGCGACTCAGGTAGCGATCATCGCCACAGACTTGCGCGGTGTGATCAACACCTTCAATGCCGGCGCCGAACAGATGCTGGGTTTCAAGGCCGAAGAGGTGCTGGGGCGCCTGACCCTGGAGAGCCTGCACCTGGCCGCGGAGCTCGAAGCGCGCGCTGCACCGTTGAGCCAGGCGTTAGGCAAGCGTATTGCGCCGAGCCAGGCGATGCTGGTGGAGAGCCCTGACAGCCAACATGAAGCTCGCGAATGGACGCTGGTGCGCAAGGACGGTACCCAACTGACGGTAAACATGCTGGCCACCGTGCTCCTGGATGACTTTGGTCTGTGGGTTGGGCATTTGGCAATTTACCTGGATGTCACCGAGCAAAAGCGTGCCTATGAAGCCCTGGCCGCCCGGGACCGCCTGCTGAAAAAACTCAGTGCTCATGTGCCTGGCGGGATCTTCCAGTTCACCCAGGACCTGCAGGGCAATGGGCATTTCATTTACGCCAGCGAAGGTATGCGCGATATCTATGAAATCGAACCTGGCGTATTGCAGCAGGACGCAGGCAAGGTGCTGGAACGCATTCACCCCTTGGACATCGAGCGAGTGCGTACTTCGATACGTTTGTCGGCGCTGCAACTGAGCCATTGGCGCGAAGAGTATCGCGTGCAGTTGCCTCAGCGAGGTCTGCGCTGGATTCGCGGCGAAGCGACACCTGAGGAGCTACCCGGAGGCGGTACGCTTTGGCACGGTTATGTGTCGGATATTTCCGATCTCAAACGGGTGGAGGAAGAACTGCGCGCGCTTTCCGTCACTGACTCGCTGACCGGCATCTATAACCGTCGTTATTTTCAGGATCGTCTCAAGGGCGAGATGCTACGGATCAACCGCAGCTCGGGTGCACTGTCGTTGATCATGCTCGATATTGACCACTTCAAGCGTATCAACGACCAGTACGGTCATGCCGTGGGTGACGGGGTATTGCAGGAGTTGTGCAAGCGCATAGGCCAGCGCTTGCGCCGTACCGATGTATTTTGCCGACTGGGTGGGGAAGAGTTCGTGGTGCTGTGCCCGAGTACCAATGGTGCTCAGGCCTATAGCCTGGCCACGCAGTTGTGGCAGTCGCTGCGTGATACATCGATGGAACCGGTGGGGGTTGTCACTGCCAGCTTTGGCGTGGCCAGTTGGCGGACCGATGAAGATATCGATGGGTTGCTGCTGCGTGCTGATTCGGCAGTGTATGTGGCCAAGCAGGCGGGCAGGGACCGAGTCGAGGAAGCCCTGATGCCCGTAGGAGCGAGCTTGCTCGCGAAAAAACCATAGACGCCGCGTTTATTCAGGGGGCGCGCGTTATCGTTGACGTTTTTCGCGAGCAAGCTCGCTCCTACAGGTAATGTGATGCTTTACAGGACCGGCGCGGCTGCAACGGCCTTCGGCTGGCGATACAGGTCCAGCAGCACCTGGTCCAGTACCGACGACGCGCCCCAGGGTTTGGAGTCGTTGAGAATCGCCACCACCGCCCAAGTATTGCCATTGTTGTCCCGGCTGAACCCGGCGATAGCGCGTACGGTGTTGAGGGTCCCGGTTTTCACGTGAGCTTCGCCGCGCATCGCTGTGGTTTTCAGGCGTTTACGCATGGTGCCGTCAGTGCCGGCGATTGGCATCGAGCTGATGTACTCCGCCGCATAAGGACTTTTCCACGCCGCTTGCAGCATGGCTGCCATTTCTCGGGCGCTGACCCGTTCGGCGCGGGACAGGCCGGAGCCGTTCTCCATCACCAGGTGCGGTGCGGTGATGCCTTTTTTGGCCAGCCACTGGCGCACGACGCGTTGCGCGGCCTTGGCATCGTCGCCATCGGCATCGTTGCGAAACTGTGCGCCCAGGCTCAGGAACAGTTGCTGGGCCATGGTGTTGTTGCTGTATTTGTTGATGTCGCGAATGATTTCAGCCAGGTCCGGCGAGAACGCACGAGCCAGCACCTTGGCATCCTTGGGCACCGGAGCCTGGATATCACGGCCCTGGATGGTGCCGCCCAACTCCTTCCAGATCGCACGCACGGCGCCGGCGGTGTAAGTGGCGTGGTCCAGCAGCGACAGATAAGTCTGCGAGCTGCAGCCATCAGCCAGTTGGCCGCTCACGGTCACGGTCACACTGCCGTCGGCAGCGGTCACCGGGCTGTAGCGCACGTCGCCGGTGCACTGCTTGGCGTTGGTGACTTTCACCTGGTTATCGATGCGGATGCTGGCAATCGGCGGTTCGACCGACACGATCACGCGCCCCGAATCATTGCGCGTCACGAAGCGCAGGGCCTTGAGGTTGACCAGCAAGGCATCGGGCTTGACCAGGAACGGCTTGTTCTCGTCGTTGCCGTCGTCATTGAAGTCAGGCAACAGCGGCTGGTTGAAAAAGTTGCGGTCCAGCACCAGGTCGCCGGTGACCTGCTGTACGCCATTGGCACGCAGGTCGCGCATCAGCAGCCAGAGTTTCTCCATGTTCAGCTTGGGATCGCCGCCGCCCTTGAGGTACAGGTTGCCGCGTAGCACGCCACCGCTGAGGGTACCGTCGGTGTAAAACTCGGTTTTCCACTGATGGTTGGGGCCGAGCATCTCCAGGGCCGCGTAGGTGGTCACCAGCTTCATGGTAGAGGCCGGGTTCACCGACACGTCGGCGTTGAACACCGTCGGCGTACCGGGGCCGTTCAGCGGCAGCATCACCAGGGATAATGCGGTATTGGGCAGTTTGGCTTTCTGCAAGGCCTGCGCGACGCTGGGCGGCAGGCTGGTATTGATGGGAGCAGCGGTGGCCGAAAGGGCCAAAGGCAAAAGAACACTGGCAACTAATACAGAACGCAACGATTTGATCATAAGAAATAAAACCCTACTGCTGAGAAGGGTGAAAAAGGCGAGGGGTATAGAAGAAAATCCCTCAATGGTCACGAAAGTGTCGGCATTATGCCCCAAGGTGGCGCCACTTGTAGCTCAACGATAGCTGCTAATCAGGTTTTTTTAACTGCCGATGTGCCGCCCGTCCCAGAGAGTCGGGCAATTGCCGCCTTAAACTGCTAAAGTGCCGCCCGTTATTACTTATGAGGATTGTTCCAATGGCGACTAACCGTTCCCAGCGTCTGCGCAAAAAACTGTGCGTTGATGAATTTCAAGAGCTGGGTTTCGAACTGAACCTGGACTTCAACGAAGGCCTGAGTGAAGAAGCTATCGACGCTTTCCTCGAAGCATTCATCAAAGAAGCCATGGAAGCCAATGGTCTGGGCTATGTCGGCGGCGATGACTACGGTCTGGTTTGCCTGCAGAAGCGTGGCTCGGTGTCCGAAGAGCAGCGCGCTGCTGTCGAAGCCTGGCTGAAAACCCGTTCCGAGCTGACCAAGGCTGAAGTCAGCCCGTTGCTGGACGTGTGGTATCCGGAAAAGCCGATCAACGCGGCCAAGTGATACTAAACAAAACGGCGACCTGAGGGTCGCCGTTTTGTTATGCCTTGCGCCAATTCAGAATCAGCAGCGTCAACACCCCCGCCACAATCCCCCAGAACGCCGACCCGATGGAAAACAACGTCAAGCCTGACGCGGTGACCATAAAGGTGATCAGCGCCGCTTCCCGTTCCTTCGGCTCATTCATGGCGATGCTCAAGCCATTGATGATCGAGCCAAACAGCGCCAACGCCGCAATCGACAGCACCAGCTCCTTGGGCAGGGCTGCGAACAATGCCGCCAGCGTGGCGCCGAACACCCCGGCAATTCCATAGAACACCCCGCACCACACCGCTGCGGTGTAGCGCTTGTTGCGGTCTTCATGGGCGTGTGGCCCGGTGCAGATCGCCGCGCTGATCGCTGCCAGGTTGATGCCGTGGGAGCCAAATGGTGCCAGCACCAGCGAGGCCAGGCCGGTGGTGGTGATCAACGGCGAGGCCGGCACGGTGTAGCCATCGGCCCGCAGCACGGCGACCCCTGGCATGTTCTGCGAGGTCATGGCCACCACGAACAGCGGGATGCCGATGCTGATGGTCGCCGCCAGCGAGAAGTGCGGCGTGGTCCACACGGGCGTCGCCACCTCCAGATGAAAGCCGCTGAAATCCAGAAGCCCCATCAGCCCTGACAAGGCGGTGCCGATGAGCAAGGCCGCCAGCACGGCATAGCGCGGCGACAGGCGCTTGATGATCAGGTAGGTGAAAAACATCCCCAGCACCAGGCCGGTGCGATGTTGCGCAGCGACGAAGATTTCGCTGCCGATCTTGAACAGGATCCCTGCCAGCAACGCCGCCGCCAGCGATGCCGGGATGCGCTTGACCAGTTTTTCAAAGCTGCCGGTCAACCCACACAGCGTCACCAGCACCGCGCAGGTGATGTAGGCGCCGATGGCTTCGCCATAACTCACGCCGCCCAGGCTTGTGATCAGCAGCGCCGCGCCGGGTGTGGACCAGGCGATGGTGATGGGCGTGCGATAGCGCAGCGACAGGCCGATGCTGCACACCGCCATGCCGATGGAAATCGCCCAGATCCACGAAGAAATCTGCGCGGTGGTCAAACCGGCGGCTTGGCCGGCCTGGAACATCAGCACCAGGGAGCTGGTGTAGCCGGTCATCATGGCGATAAAACCGGCGACGATGGCCGAAGGTGAAGTGTCGGCCAGCGGGCGCAAGGGCGCTTGGGTGGCGTCGGTCATGGAGCGATGATCCTTGTTGTAGGAGCGAGCTTGCTCGCGAAAAACGTCAACGATAACGCGGGCTTCCTGGATAACCGTAGCGCTCTCAGGTTTTTCGCGAGCAAGCTCGCTCCTACGAAAGAGGGCGTGGGAAATCGTGGAATCAAGCCTAAACTCAAACGTAACGAGTCATTGCAATACAGCCGGGGGCGCAAACAGCCGTACAGTGTGTTGGCGCATTGGGTTGTGTACAATGTGCGCTGTTTTTAGGCGATACTTGCCAGCGACCCGTTGTTGCCGTATTACCTTATTTCGCCGCCGTTCTCCAAACCCGAGTGCCCATGAACGAACAGTTGCAACCTCTCAAGAAACAACCGCGAGCCGGCAAGACCGGTCGCAGCGGAACCCAGGACGATATCGTCTACGCGCATATCTTCGAGGCGATCCTCGAACAACGCCTGGCACCCGGAACCAAATTGAGTGAAGAGGCACTGGGCGAAATTTTCGGCGTAAGCCGTACCATCATTCGTCGCGCACTGTCGCGTCTGGCCCATGAAGGCGTGGTACTGCTGCGGCCCAATCGCGGCGCGGTGGTTGCCAGCCCCAGTGTGGAAGAAGCGCGCCAGGTATTCATGGCCCGGCGCCTGGTGGAGCGGGCGATTACGGAGTTGGCGGTGCAGCACGCTACCGCCGATCAATTGGCCGAGCTGCGCCAGATGGTCAACGACGAGCGCGACAGCTTTTCCCGGGGCGATCGCGGTGCGGGTATCCGTCTTTCCGGTGAGTTCCACCTGAAACTGGCCGAGGCGGCCAGGAACGCGCCGTTGATCAGCTTCCAGCGCAGCCTGGTGTCCCAGACCTCATTGATCATCGCCCAGTACGAAAGCGGCAACCGCTCGCACTGTTCCTACGATGAGCACACCCAGTTGATCGACGCGATCGAAGCGCGAGATGCGGTGCTGGCAGTGAACTTGATGATGCATCACATGGATCACATCGACAGCAAGCTCAACCTCGATGAGGAGAGCGCGTCGGATGATCTGCATGCGGTGTTTTCGCACCTTCTACAGACTAAAAAACCTGGGCGCACGTCTGTAAAGTTGTAAACCCAATCAAATGTGGGAGCTGGTTTGTGTGGGAGCTGGCTTGCCTGCGATAGCATCACCGCGGTGTAACTGGCATACCGCGGTGCCTGCATCGCGGGCAAGCCCGGCTCCCACACAAGCCCCTCCCACATTGGTTTTGTGGTGTCTCTGAGATCAGCGCTGGTGCACCAGCTGGCCGGCTGCATAGGTCTGCAACACCGTCCGATCATCCCCCAGCGTCATCAGCACAAACAACGTCTCGGCAATGTTATTGGCCTGTTTCAGGCGATAGCTCAGCAGAGGCGTGGCGTTGTAATCCAATACCAAAAAGTCTGCATCGGTGCCCGGCTGAAGGGTGCCGATCTTGTCCTCCAGGCGCAGCGCCCGCGCACCGCCCAGGGTCGCCAGGTACAGCGACTTGAACGGGCTCAGCCGCGCACCTTGCAGTTGCATGACCTTGTAGGCTTCGTTCAGGGTTTGCAGCAGCGAGAAGCTGGTGCCGCCACCCACGTCGGTACCCAGGCCTACGTTTAATTCGTGCTTCTCGGCCATCGGCAGGTTGAACAAGCCACTGCCGAGGAAGAGGTTCGAGGTCGGGCAGAACGCGACTGCCGAGCCGGTCTCTGCCAGCCGTGCGCATTCGTCGTCGCACAGGTGCACGCCGTGGGCAAACACCGAACGCTCACCGAGCAGTTTGTAATGGTCGTACACGTCCAGATAACCGTTGCGCTCGGGGAACAGCTCATTGACCCACTCGATTTCCTGCTTGTTCTCGCTGATGTGGGTCTGCATGTACAAATCCGGGTATTCGCCCAGCAGTTGCCCGGCCAGCGTCAGTTGCTCCGGCGTGCTGGTAGGCGCGAAGCGTGGTGTCACCGCGTAATGCAGGCGGCCCTTACCGTGCCAGCGTTCGATCAGCGCCTTGCTTTCCTGGTAGCTGGATTCGGCGGTGTCGGTCAGGTAATCCGGCGCGTTGCGGTCCATCATCACCTTGCCGGCGATCATGCGCAGGTCGAGTTTTTCCGCGGCTTCAAAGAATGAGTTCACCGATTGCGGGTGCACGCTGCCGAACACCAGTGCGGTGGTGGTGCCGTTGCGCAGCAGTTCCTTGATGAAGATATCCGCGACTTCATCGGCGTGAGCCTTGTCGGCGAACTGGCTTTCACAGGGGAAGGTGTAGGTGTTGAGCCAATCCAGCAATTGCTCGCCGTAGGCGCCCATCATGCCGGTTTGCGGCAGGTGAATATGGGTGTCGATCAGGCCAGGGGTGATCAACGCATCCTGATAGTGCGTGATGTCGATGTCTGCTGGCAGCGTCGGCAGCAGGTCGCTGGCGTGGCCGAGCGCACTGATCTGGCCGTTATCGATCACCAGCAGGCCGTCTTCGAAATACTCGTAGGAAGCGTCGATGCCAACGATGGCAGGATCGTCGATGCTGTGCAGGATGGCGGCGCGGTAGGCTTTGCGAGTCAAAGGCATGGTTATCTCAATTGATAGCTTGGCTGCGGCGCGAAGCCGGCAGCAGTTTGGCAATGGGTTCGGCGCCGGCGGTGTGCTGGCCGAAATTGGCGTTATAGGTGGCGATGATTTCGCCGGCGATGGAGATGGCGATCTCGACCGGCAACTTGCCCTTCACCTCAGTGAGGCCCATGGGGCAGCGCATGCGTTGCAGCCGTGCGGTATCGAAGCCGCGGTCACGCAGGCGGTGTTCGAATTTGACGCGCTTGGTCTTCGAGCCGATCAGGCCGAAGTAGGCGAAGTCATTGCGTTTGAGCAGGGCGGCGGTGAGTTCCAGGTCCAGCGCGTGGTTATGGGTCATGACAATGCAGTAACTGCCCGCCGGCAGGTCGGCAATTTCATCGACCGGCTCTTCGCTGACGATTTTACGCACGCCTTGCGGGATGTTCTGCGGAAATTCCTGCACGCGGGAATCGATCCAGCGCACCCTGCAAGGCAGGCTTGCCAATAACGGCACGAGCGCACGCCCGACATGGCCGGCGCCAAACACCGCGATCTGCGCCTGCACCTGGCCCATGGGTTCGAACAACAATACGGCGACTCCACCGCAGCACTGGCCCAGGCTCGCACCGAGGCTGAAGCGCTCCAGATGGGTGCTTTGCTGGCCGCGCACGAGCATGTCACGGGCGAGCTGCATCGCCTTGTATTCCAGGTGCCCGCCGCCGATGGTGTCGAAGGTGTGCGCGGCGCTGATGACCATCTTGGAACCGGCGTTGCGCGGGGTTGAGCCGAGTTCTTCGATGATGGTGACGAGCACGCAGGGTTCGCCCTGGTTTTGCAGGGTGGCGAGGGCGCTGATCCAGTTGTCCATGTCTACCTCAACATTGCTGCTGTTAGTTCGGCCGCTACCGCAGGCAAGCCAGCTCCCACATTTGATCGGGTTAGCACTTCAAAATGTGGGAGCTGGGCTTGCCCGCGATGGCAGCGCCTGGGTCTAGAGCGAAGCCAATTCAGTGTCAGCCTCGACAGCCTTCGCTGGCCGCAACTGCCGCATCTGTTCACACCCCCACAACACCCGCTCGGGCGTGGCCGGCGCATCAATTTTGGGTTGCTGGCGATAGTCAGCCAGACTCGCCACCGCATCCTTGATCGCGCACCACGAAGCGATCCCGAGCATGAACGGTGGTTCACCCACGGCCTTGGAATGGAACACGGTGTCCTCCGGGTTCTTGCGGTTCTCTACCAGCTTCACCCGCAAGTCCAGCGGCATGTCGGCCACTGCCGGGATCTTGTAGCTCGCCGGGCCGTTGGTCATCAGCTTGCCCTTGTTGTTCCACACCAGCTCTTCCATGGTCAGCCAGCCCATGCCCTGGATGAAGCCGCCTTCGACCTGGCCGATGTCGATGGCCGGGTTCAACGACGCGCCAACATCGTGGAGGATGTCGGTGCGCAGCATCTTGTATTCGCCGGTCAGGGTGTCGACGATCACTTCGCAGCAGGCAGCGCCGAAGGCGTAGTAGTAGAACGGCCGCCCGCGTGACTGGCTGCGGTCGTAAAAGATTTTCGGGGTTTTGTAGAAACCGGTGCTGGAGAGCGACACCTGGGCGAAATACGCCTGCTGGATCAACGCCTCGAAGCTCAGAATCTGCTCGCGCACGCGCACATGGCCGTTGCGAAACTCAACGTCCGCCTCGCTTACGTCGTACTTGCGCGCCGCAAACTCCACCAGGCGCTGCTTGATGGTTTCGGCGGCGTTCTGCGCGGCTTTGCCGTTCAGGTCAGCACCGCTGGACGCCGCAGTGGGCGAGGTGTTGGGCACCTTGTCGGTGTTGGTGGCGGTGATCTGTACGCGGTCGATGTCCACCTGGAACACTTCGGCTACCACTTGCGCGACCTTGGTATTCAAGCCCTGGCCCATCTCGGTGCCGCCGTGGTTCAGGTGGATGCTGCCGTCGGTGTAGATATGGATCAGCGCGCCGGCCTGATTCAGGAAGCTTGCGGTGAAAGAAATGCCGAATTTCACCGGGGTCAGCGCCAGGCCTTTTTTCAGGATCGGACTGTGGGCGTTGTACAGGCGGATCGCTTCGCGGCGCTCTGCGTATTGGCTGCTGGCCTCAAGCTCGGCGGTCATTTCTTCGAGCATGTTGTGCTCGACGGTCTGGTAGTAGTGGGTGACGTTGCGCTCGGTCTTGCCGTAGTAGTTGGCCTTGCGCACGGCCAGCGGATCAAGGCCCAGGTGGCGGGCGATGGCGTCCATCACTTCTTCAATGGCGACCATGCCTTGGGGCCCGCCGAAGCCACGGTAGGCGGTGTTGGAAGCCGTGTTGGTCTTGCAGCGATGGCCGTTGACCGTCGCATCGCCCAGGTAATACGAGTTGTCGGCGTGGAACATGGCGCGGTCGACAATCGAGTTGGACAGGTCGGGCGAACAGCCGCAGTTGCCCGCCAGTTCCAGGTTGATCCCGTGCAGGCGACCATTGTCGTCGAAGCCCACGTCGTACTCGATATAGAACGGGTGACGCTTGCCGGTCATCAGCATGTCTTCAACCCGTGGCAAGCGCATCTTGGTTGGCTGGCCGGTCAGGCGTGCCACCACGGCGCACAGGCACGCGGGGCCGGCGGCCTGGGTTTCCTTGCCGCCGAACCCGCCGCCCATACGACGCATGTCCACGACGATTTTGTTCATCGACACGTCGAGCACTTCGGCCACCAGCTTCTGCACTTCGGTGGGGTTTTGCGTGGAGCAATAGACGATCATGCCGCCGTCTTCGGTGGGCATGACCGAAGAGATCTGGGTTTCCAGGTAGAAGTGTTCCTGGCCACCGATATGCAAAGTACCCTGGATACGGTGCCTGGCACTCGCCAGTGCAGACGCCGAATCGCCGCGCTGGTGCGTGTGGCTGTCGAGCACAAAATGCTTGTTGCGAAAGGCCTCGACCACATCCAGCACCGGCTCCAGGTCTTCGTATTCGATCACTGCCGCCATCGCCGCCTTGCGCGCGGTTTCCAGGTCACGGGCCGCTACCGCCAGGACCACCTGGCCGACGAACTGCACGGTGTCGATGGCCAGCAACGGATCGCCGGGCATCAACGGCCCGATGTCTTTCAGGCCCGGTACGTCCTCGTGGGTAATCGCAATGCGCACGCCATCGAAGGCGTAGCAGGGCGCGGTGTCGATGCTGAGGATGCGGGCGTGGGCACGGTCGGACATGCGCGCATACAGGTGCAACTGGTTGGGAAATTCCAGGCGGTCATCGATGTACTGCGCTTCGCCGCTGACGTGCTTGGCGGCGCTGTCATGCTTGACGCTGCGCCCGACCCCGGAGGTGAGGTCCTGAGCAAACAGTTCGGCGAGTTCGGCCTGGGTCTTTACGACGGCGTGATGGTTAGACATAAGCGGTCACCCGAGTCTCGATGTGCGGCGTTTGCAGTTCGATGAAGTATTTGCGCAGCAGGTTCTGCGCGCTGAGCAGGCGGTATTCCTTGCTGGCGCGAAAGTCCGACAGCGGGGTGAAATCATCTGCCAGGGCGGCGCAGGCTTTTTCGACCGTGGCCGAGTTCCAGATGGCCCCCACCAACGCGGCCTCGCAACTTGTTGCGCGTTTTGGTGTGGCGGCCATGCCGCCGAAGGCAACACGTGCTGCGCTGATCACACCGTTGTCGATCTTCAGGTTGAATGCTGCGCACACGGCGGAAATATCATCGTCCAGGCGCTTGGACACTTTGTAGGCCCGGAACAGCGCGTGGCCCTTGGGCACGATGATCTTTTCGATGAACTCGCTGTCCTGGCGAGCGGTGACGCGGTAGTCGATGAAATAGTCTTCCAGCGCCAGGGTGCGGCGGGTGTTGCCTTTGCACAGCACGATCCGGGCACCGAGCGCGATCAACAGTGGCGGCGAATCCCCAATCGGCGAGGCGTTGCCGATGTTGCCGCCCAGGGTGCCCTGGTTGCGGATTTGCAGGGAGGCGAAGCGCTGCAGCAGTTCGCCGAAGTCCGGGTATTCAGGGTTCAGCGCGGTGTAGCAATCGGAGAGGGCGGTGGCGGCGCCGATCTCCAGGCGGTCGTCGAAATGCTCGATGCGCTTCATGGCTTCAATGTTGCCGACGTAGATCATCACCGGCAGGGTGCGGTGGAACTGGGTGACTTCCAGCGCCAGGTCGGTGCCGCCGGCCAGCAGGCGGGCTTGCGGATAGGCGTCATAGAGGTCGGCCAGGTCGGCGACGGTCAAGGGCACCAGGCAGCGTTTGTCACCGCTGTTGAGTTCGCCGGTCTGGGTGGGCGCGATGCTTTTAAGGCGGGCAATGGTCTCGGCCTGGCGGCTGTCGAACTGATCCTGGGGCTTGTTGCAGCAGGCCTGTTCGGCGGCGGCGAGGATCGGGCGATAACCGGTGCAGCGGCACAGGTTGCCGGCCAGGGCTTCATGGGCTTTGTGGCTGTCGGGGGCGTCGCTGTTCTTTTGCAGGGCAAACAGCGACATCACGAAGCCCGGGGTGCAAAAGCCGCACTGTGAGCCATGGCACTCGACCATGGCCTGTTGCACGCTGTGCAGTTGGCCCTGGTGCTTGAGGTCTTCAACGCTGATCAGTTGTTTGCCGTGCAGCGACGACACGAACGTCAGGCAGGAATTGAGGCTGCGGTAACGAATCTGCTCGGCGCCTTGCTCATCGGTATGCAGTTCGCCGACCACCACCGTGCACGCACCGCAGTCGCCGCTGGCGCAGCCTTCCTTGGTACCGGATTTGCCCACATGCTCACGCAGATAATTGAGCACGGTCAGGTTGGGGTCCAGGGCGTGCTCGCTACGGAGTTCCTGGTTAAGTAAAAACTGGATCACGGAAGGCCTCGCAGACTCATTATTGTTGTTAACCGCTTTGCGCCGAATCTAGTCATGTCTGACTTTTCGGTCAATGGTTTTCTGACCTAAGGGTCAAGAAAATCCGGTCGCAACACTTTCAATTATGGTTCAGTCTTCTGGAACCGGTGTTTTTGGCGGCGTGTGGGCTGTTAACGTTGCTTATTTCATGCCAAATTCGCCACGGTGGGCGTAGCGCCATCAGCGGGCCAATGCGCTACACTGCCGCGCTTGTACCGATAGAAGATTTTGAAGGGAAAACATGACGTTCAAGGCGCCGGACAGTCTCGCCGAGCAAATAGCTCACCACCTCGCCGAACGTATCATTCGCGGCGAACTCAAGCCTGGGGAGCGGATCCAGGAACAGAAGGTCACGCTGGCGCTCAACGTCAGTCGCGGTTCCGTGCGCGAAGCCTTGCTGATCCTCGAACGCCGCCATCTGATCGCAATCCTGCCGCGCCGTGGCGCCCACGTCACCGAGCTCACCGCACACAAGGTGCAGAGCCTGTGTACGTTGATGGGCGAGATGTACATCCTGCTCGGCAATGCAGTGGCCGAAGGCTGGCAGACCCAGGCGGACATGGCGCCGTTCCTGCAGATTCAGCAACGCCTGCAGTTGAGCCTGGAGCGCGAGGACATCCGCGCCTTTGTCGAAGAAAGCTTCAACGTGATGCGTGCCGCGTACCCATTCGCCAACAATCCATATTTGCAGGAAACCGTCGAAAACCTTCAACCGGCGATGAACCGTGCTTACTACCTGGCCTTGGATCAGCGTAAAGCGTCCATGGGGGAGTTCGTGGCACTGTTCGAGCAATTGCTCGCAGCGGTGCTTGCCCGTGACCTGGTGCAGATTCGCCTGGTGCTGACGGCCTATTGTCAGCGCAGTAGCTCGCTGGTCATTGCTGCGTTGGCGGACGCCTAAACGTGCGGCTCAAGTGCATCAAGTTGGCGGGGTTCAAGTCCTTCGTCGACCCGACTACCGTGAACTTCCCCAGCAACATGGCGGCGGTAGTGGGACCCAATGGCTGCGGCAAGTCGAACATCATCGACGCCGTACGCTGGGTGATGGGCGAGAGCTCGGCGAAAAACCTGCGTGGCGAGTCGATGACCGACGTCATCTTCAACGGCTCCACCAGCCGCAAGCCGGTCAGCCAGGCCAGCATCGAACTGGTGTTCGACAATTCCGACGGTACCCTGATCGGCGAATACGCTGCCTACGCGGAAATCTCGATTCGCCGCAAAGTCACGCGCGACAGCCAGAACAGTTACTTCCTCAACGGCACCAAGTGTCGCCGTCGGGACATCACCGATATCTTCCTCGGCACCGGCTTGGGCCCGCGCAGTTATTCGATCATCGAACAGGGCATGATCTCCAAGCTGATCGAAGCCAAGCCTGAAGACCTGCGTAACTTTATCGAAGAAGCAGCCGGCATCTCCAAGTACAAGGAGCGCCGCCGCGAGACTGAAAACCGCATCCGCCGCACCCATGAAAACCTCGCCCGCCTGACCGACCTGCGCGAAGAGCTGGAGCGCCAATTGGAGCGCCTGCACCGCCAGGCTCAGGCCGCCGAGAAGTATCAGGAGTACAAGGGCGAAGAGCGCCAGCTCAAGGCGCAACTCTCGGCCCTGCGTTGGCAGGCGCTGAATGATCAGGTCGGCCAGCGCGAAGCGATCATCGGCACCCAGGAAGTCAGCTTCGAAGCGTTGGTGGCCGAGCAGCGCAACGCCGACGCCAGCATCGAACGCCTGCGTGACGGGCACCATGAACTGTCCGAACGCTTCAATCTGGTGCAGGGCCGTTTCTATTCGGTGGGGGGCGATATCGCCCGGGTCGAGCAGAGCATCCAGCACGGTCAGCAGCGTTTGCGCCAGTTGCAGGATGACTTGAAAGAAGCCGAGCGCGCCCGCCTGGAAACCGAGTCGCACCTGGGCCATGACCGCACCTTGCTGCTGACCCTCGGCGAAGAGCTGGACATGCTCACCCCCGAACAGGAAGTCACCCACGCCGCCGCCGAAGAGGCCGCCGCAGCGCTGGAAGAATCCGAAACCACCATGCACGCCTGGCAGGAGCAGTGGGACACGTTCAACCTGCAATCGGCCGAGCCGCGTCGCCAGGCCGAGGTGCAGCAGTCGCGCATCCAGCAACTGGAAACCAGCATGGAACGCCTGGCCGAACGCCAGCGGCGCCTGCAGGAAGAGCGCGTATTGCTCGCCGCCGACCCCGAAGACGCGGCGATCATGGAGCTGAGCGAGCAACTGGCCGAAAGCGAAATGACGCTGGAAGAGTTGGAAGCCAGCGAAGAACAACAAGTGGAACGCCTGGAGCAATTGCGTCAGCAACTGCAAACGGCGACCCAGGCGCAGCAGCAGGCCCAGGGTGATTTGCAGCGGCTCAATGGGCGCCTGGCGTCACTTGAAGCCTTGCAGCAAGCCGCGCTGGACCCTGGCACCGGCACCGCCGAGTGGCTGCGCGACCAGCATCTGGCCGAGCGCCCGCGCCTGGCCGAAGGCTTGAAGGTAGAAGCGGGTTGGGAGCTGGCGGTGGAAACCGTGCTTGGCGCTGACCTGCAAGCAGTGCTGGTGGACGATTTTGGCGGCTTCGACCTGGCCGGTTTCGCCCAGGGCGATTTGCGCCTGCTCAGCCCGGCGCCCGACGGAGTGCGGGTAGCGGGCAGCTTGCTGGACAAGGTCGAGGCGGCGATGGATCTGTCGCCCTGGCTGGGCCAGGTCAGGCCCGTGGACACCCTTGAGCAAGCCTTGGCCCAGCGCGGCCAATTGGCGGCCGGCGAAAGCCTGATCAGCCGCGATGGTTATTGGGTCGGCCGTCACTTCCTGCGCGTGCGCCGTGCCAGTGAGGCGGAAAGTGGCGTATTGGCCCGTGGCCAGGAAATCGTCAACCTGAGTGCCGAGCGTGAAGAACGCGAAGCCACCCTGGAAAGCCTGGAAACCGAACTGCAAA
Source organism: Pseudomonas sp. MF7453 (assembly GCF_016405455.1). Lineage (NCBI taxonomy): Bacteria > Pseudomonadati > Pseudomonadota > Gammaproteobacteria > Pseudomonadales > Pseudomonadaceae > Pseudomonas > Pseudomonas sp. MF7453. The sequence continues at coordinate 162,956 of NZ_JAEKCN010000010.1, forward strand.
CCCTGCGCGCCACTCAGCGTCAGCAGGAGACCGGCCGCGAACACCTGCGCCGCTTGTTGCAAGACGAAGCGCGCCAGCAAGGCGAGTTGAAAGCCCAGCTGTCGGCGAGCAAAGCCAAGGTCGAACAACTGACCCTGCGCCGTACCCGCCTTGACGAAGAAGTGGCCGAGATGGGCGAACAGCGCGCCCTCGAACATGAACAGGTTGGCGAAGCGCGTCTGCAATTGCAGGAAGCCCTCGACAGCATGGCCCAGGACACCGAGCAGCGCGAGTTGCTGCTGGCCCAGCGCGACAGCCTGCGCGAACGCCTCGACCGCGTGCGCCAGGAAGCCCGCCAGCACAAGGATCACGCTCACCAGTTGGCGGTGCGCCTGGGCTCATTGCGGGCTCAGCATGATTCCACGCGCCAGGCCCTTGAACGCCTGGAGATGCAGTCCGAACGCCTGACCGAAAAGCGCGAGCAACTGAGCCTCAACCTGGAGGAGGGCGAGGCGCCGCTGGAAGAGCTGCGCCTCAAGCTTGAGGAGCTGCTCGACAAGCGCATGACCGTCGACGTAGAACTCAAGACCGCGCAGATCGCCCTGGAAGATGCCGACCGTGAACTGCGCGACGCTGAAAAGCGCCGCACCATGGCTGAGCAACAATCCCAGTTGATCCGCGGCCAACTCGAACAACAGCGCATGGAGTGGCAAGCCCTCACCGTGCGCCGCAAGACCTTGCAAGACCAATTGCTGGAAGACGGCTATGACCTGCACGGCGTGCTCAACACCCTGACCGCCCAGGCCAACGAGAAAGACGCCGAAGAAGAACTTGAACGGATTGCTGCGCGCATTCAGCGCCTGGGCGCGATCAACCTCGCCGCTATCGATGAGTACCAGCAGCAGTCAGAGCGCAAACGTTATCTGGATGCCCAGGACGCCGATCTGGTTGAAGCCCTGGACACCCTGGAAAACGTGATCCGCAAAATCGACAAGGAAACCCGCAACCGCTTCAAAGATACCTTTGATCAGATTAATGGCGGTTTACAGGCGTTATTCCCAAAAGTTTTCGGTGGTGGCAGTGCCTACTTGGAACTGACGGGCGAAGATCTACTCGATACAGGGGTAACGATCATGGCGCGGCCTCCGGGCAAGAAGAACAGCACCATCCATTTGTTGTCCGGCGGCGAAAAAGCCCTGACCGCATTGGCCCTGGTATTTGCCATCTTCAAGTTGAACCCGGCGCCGTTCTGTATGCTCGACGAAGTTGACGCGCCGCTGGATGACGCTAACGTTGGACGCTACGCTCGGTTGGTCAAAGAGATGTCTCAGACCGTGCAGTTCATCTATATCACCCACAACAAGATCGCCATGGAAATGGCCGATCAGTTGATGGGGGTCACGATGCACGAGCCGGGCTGTTCGCGTTTGGTCGCAGTGGATGTGGAAGAGGCGATGGCAATGGTGGAATCCTAAGCCATGCCAAGAGAGAGAATTTACAGCACGCTGTAGGTCGATTTACCGGTCTGGCGAAAGTGGCAAATGGACATATTTGTTCAAGGCATTTTGACAGACGGTGTAAAGTTATCTTTGGTCGTGCTAGTTTAATGTCAATTTTTCGTGTGCGTGGGCAAAACGTCAGTCAGAACATAGAGTTGGCGCCACGTTTTAAAGCGGTTTGCACGGTGCTAAACCCCTTATTTTTCAGCATTTTTTATTAGAGGCACGGGATTACATGGAAATCGGTCTGCGCGAGTGGCTGATCGTCATCGGCATCATTGTCATTGCCGGTATTCTTTTCGATGGCTGGCGCCGTATGCGCGGTGGCAAGGGCAAGCTCAAGTTCCGCTTGGACCGAAACCTGTCCAACTTGCCTGACGACGACGGCGCCGCCGAGCTGCTGGGGCCGCCCCGTGTGCTGGATACTCACAAAGAGCCGCAACTGGACGAGCATGATTTGCCGTCCATGAGCGCACCGCTGCGTGAAGCCCGCGAGCCGTCCTCCAAGCGCGGCAAGCGTGGTGGCGCGGCAGTTGCCGAGCCGCATCAGGGCGACCTGAACCTCGACGTCGATGACGGCCCGAGCTTCAGCAGCCGTGATGACGACTTCCCTGACGAGACCGCGACCAAAAGCGCGCCACGCCAATCGGTCAACGATCAGCCGGCTGCCGAGGAAGTGCTGGTCATCAGCGTGATCTGCCGCGACGCCGGTGGCTTCAAGGGCCCTGCGCTGTTGCAGAACATTCTGGAAAGCGGCCTGCGTTTTGGCGAGATGGATATTTTCCATCGTCACGAGAGCATGGCCGGCAACGGTGAAGTGCTGTTCTCCATGGCCAATGCGGTCAAGCCAGGTACGTTCGATCTGGACGATATCGACCTGTTCAGCACCCCGGCGGTGAGCTTCTTCCTCGGTCTGCCAGGCCCGCGTCATCCCAAGCAAGCGTTCGACGTGATGGTGGCCGCAGCCCGCAAGCTCTCCCAGGAATTGAACGGCGAGCTCAAGGACGACCAACGCAGCGTTCTGACCGCCCAGACTATTGAGCACTACCGTCAGCGCATCGTCGAGTTCGAGCGTCGCGCCCTGACACAGAAACGCTGAGGATTACGCTTCGGCGTTGTCAGTAGAATAAGCGCACTAACATATTGAGCAGCTTCGGCTGCTCTTTTGCTTTATGAGAGAACACCCATGACCGCCGCCCATACCCGCATCCTCGAACTGCGCGCTGAACTGGATCAGCATAACTACCGCTACCACGTCCTTGATGAGCCGAGCATTCCGGACGCCGAGTACGATCGCTTGTTCCACGAGCTCAAGGCTTTGGAAGCCGAGCACCCGGAGCTGGTAACACGCGATTCACCGACGCAGCGGGTCGGCAGTGCGGCGCTGTCGGCATTCACCCAGGTCAAGCATGAGATCCCGATGCTCAGCCTGGGCAATGCCTTTGATGAAACCACCATGCTCGAATTTGATCGCCGGGTGACCGAGGGTCTCGACCTGCCGGTGGGCGATCTGTTTGGTGCGGGCGCAGCGGTGGAATACAGCTGCGAGCCTAAGCTCGACGGCCTGGCGGTCAGCCTGCTGTATCAGGACGGCGAACTGGTACGCGGTGCCACCCGGGGTGATGGCACCACCGGCGAAGACATCAGCGTCAACGTGCGCACTGTGCGCAATATCCCCTTGAAGCTTCACGGCACAGGCTGGCCGGCCACCCTGGAAGTGCGTGGCGAAGTGTTCATGTCCAAGGCCGGGTTCGAACGCCTGAACGCCTCGCAGCTGGAAGTCGGCGGCAAGACCTTCGCCAACCCGCGTAACGCGGCGGCGGGCAGCCTGCGCCAGCTGGATTCGAAGATCACTGCCAGCCGCCCGCTGGAATTCTGCTGTTACGGCATCGGTCAGGTGACCGCCGATATCAGCGACACCCATATCGGCAACCTGCAGCAGTTGCAGAAGTGGGGGATGCCGATCAGTCACGAATTGAAGCTGGCCAAGGGCATACAGGAATGCCTGGACTACTACCGCGACATTGGCGAGCGCCGTAATGCGCTGGGCTATGAAATCGACGGCGTGGTGTTCAAGGTCAACAGCATTGCTTACCAGCGTGAACTGGGCTTTCGCGCCCGCGAGCCGCGTTGGGCCATTGCGCATAAATTTCCGGCGATGGAAGAGCTGACTGAATTGCTTGATGTGGAATTCCAGGTCGGCCGTACCGGCGCTGTCACTCCGGTGGCGCGCTTGAAACCGGTCAAGGTGGCCGGCGTGACCGTATCCAACGCGACCCTGCACAACATGGACGAAGTGGCGCGCCTGGGCCTGATGATCGGCGACACCGTGATCATCCGCCGCGCCGGTGATGTGATTCCGCAAGTGGTCTCGGTGGTCACCGAGCGTCGTCCGGAACACGCCCGTGCCGTGCAAATCCCGCAGAGCTGCCCGGTGTGCGGCTCCCATGTGGAACGCACGCAACTGGTCAAGCGCAGCAAGGGCAAGGAAACCGTCAGCGAAGGCGCCGTGTACCGTTGTGTCGGGCGCCTGGCCTGTGGCGCGCAGCTCAAGCAGGCGATCATTCATTTTGTCTCGCGCCGTGCCATGGACATCGACGGCCTGGGCGACAAGACCATCGAGCAATTGGTGGATGAAAAACTCATCGGTTCGCCGGCGGACCTCTACAAGCTCAAGTACGAACAGATCATCGACCTGGAAGGCTTCGCCGATATCTCCAGCAAAAAACTGATCAGCGCCATCGAAAACAGCAAGACCCCGACGCTGGCGCGCTTTATCTACGCCTTGGGTATTCCTGATGTGGGCGAAGAGACTGCCAAGGTGCTGGCACGCTCCCTGGCCTCCCTTGAGCGTGTGCAGAAGGCCTTGCCGGAGGTGCTGACCTACTTGCCCGACGTCGGCTTGGAAGTGGCGCACGAGATTCATAGCTTCTTTGAAGACAGCCATAACCAGGACGTGATCGGTGCACTGTTGTCGCCGGATGAATGCGGCCTGCAATTGCAGGAGCAGGGCGATCTGAGTGCCGAATTTGCCGCCAGCACCACCTTGGGCGGCTTGCTCGACAAGCTGCATGTGCCTTCCGTCGGGCCGGGCGCGGCGCAGAAACTGGCAGACAAATTCGGCTCTCTGGAAGGCGTGATCAAGGCCGATTGGCTGGATATGCGCCAGGCCCTGCCGGAGAAGCAAGCCAAGGCTGTGCGCGAGTTCTTCGACAACCCTGACAATGCCAATCGTGCCCTGGCCATCGAGCAGCAGCTCAAGGACTTCGGTATGCACTGGCAGAGCGAGAAAAAGGTTGTTGAAGGCTTGCCTGAGGCCGGGCACACCTGGGTACTCACCGGCTCTCTGGAGCTGATGAGCCGCGACGTCGCCAAGGACAAGCTCGAAAGCCTGGGGGCCAAGGTGGCCGGTTCCGTCTCGGCGAAAACCCACTGCGTGGTGGCCGGGCCGGGCGCCGGTTCGAAACTGGCCAAGGCCAGCGAGCTGGGCCTCAAAGTGCTGGATGAAGAAGCCTTCGTCGCCTTCCTGGCCAAGCACAACATCACCGTTTGACAGGCTTTTGAATACTGTAGGAGCGAGCTTGCTCGCGAAGAACCGGAGGACGCCGCTGTGAACCAGGCGCCCCGCGTTATCGTTAACGATCTTCGCGAGCAAGCTCGCTCCTACAGGGAGCAGACGTATCTCCTGCGTGTGTTGAACGATCTCTCCAGAGAAATGATCTAGTCTCTGTCACCCTGGGAGAGATCGCCATGTTCCGCTACTTCGAGCAACTCAGCACGCGCATCGCCGCTCCGTTCATGGCCCAAACCTCGCGCAATAGCAAGGTGTGGCAATGCCGGTGTGGCCAGCCGCTGTTTTTTCGCAACAGCCAATGCCTGGCCTGCCAGGCGGCGTTGGGTTACCAGCCGCAGCAGAGCTGCCTATCGTCCTTGCAACCTGGGCCGGTGGTCGGTACGTGGCTGGCCGACGACAATCTCGATGCCGGCGCTTTCCGGCGCTGTGCAAACCTCGATTCACCCGCCGCGTGCAACTGGCTGATCCCCGCCCACAGCACTGCGTCGCTGTGCGTGGCCTGTAGCCTGAATCGCACCATTCCTGATCTATCCGTCCCGGAAAACCCTGAACGCTGGCGCAAGGTCGAAACCGCCAAGCGGCGGCTGGTGGCACAACTGATCAGCCTGGGCCTGCAAGTGGTGCCCAAGAGTGTCGACGAAGACACTGGCCAGGCCTTCGACTTCATCGGGACTGACCTGGCAGGCAATGCGCCAACCACCGGCCATGCCAATGGCCTGATCACCCTCGATATCAAGGAAGCCGACGATGCTCATCGCGAAAAAGTCCGCATACAGATGCGTGAGCCTTACCGCACCTTGCTCGGTCATTTTCGCCATGAAGTTGGCCACTATTACTGGGATCGGCTGATTGCCAACAGCCACTGGCTTGAAGCCTTTCGCACCGTGTTCGGTGATGAGCGCGCCAGTTACGCCGACGCCCTCGATCAGCACTATCAGAACGGCCCGCGCCCGGACTGGCAGCAAACCTGCGTCAGCGCCTACGCCACCATGCACCCCTGGGAAGACTGGGCCGAAACCTGGGCCCATTACCTGCATATGATGGACGCGGTGGACACTGCGCTGGGCTTTGGCATGAGCGCCCGCGAGCTGGACCTGGACTACCAGCCGTTCCCGCTGACAACCCTGTATGACCCCGTACACCCCGGCGGCCCGGCGTTCCTCTCGTTCGTCAATGCCTGGATCGAGCTGGCCGGTATGCTCAACGAACTGTCCCGCGCCATGGGCCAGCCGGATTTCTACCCCTTCGTGCTGCCGCCGGCGGTGATAGCCAAGTTGCACTTTATCCACCTGGTCATCCAGGAAGAGGGCGGCAGGGCGGACGAGGTTCTGCAGGCACAATGATGAAAAATGTCGCAGGGGGCCGCGCCCGATTGCTCAGCGCCATGGCAAGTACTTGAAGCTTCTCATTTTTTACGGTTGTAACTTCCGATCAGATCGGTACAATGGCGCGGCTTGCCGAGAGGCCAGCGTCGTTATGGTGACCCCATCGGTCCCCCCGCAACGATTACCCGTGAACCTGGTCAGAGCCGGAAGGCAGCAGCCACAGCGGGAACATTGTGTGCCGGGGTGTGGCTGGTGGGGTTGCCTCCATAACGCTCCCTTCTGTTTTACCCGTTTCCAATTCCTTTAGTCAGCCAGTCATCTGTGACGCTTATCGCACAGTGCATGACGGCCACTTCACGACTAGTGGCATACTCTCAAACGTCTCTTTCCCCTGGCTACGAGGCTGTATGCACTCGGAACATTTTGATTTATCCAGCCCTGTGTTCTTGCCGATTACCGAACAAGCCTGTGTGGGGTTGTTGGAAACCGGCGGTGCGCAAGCGCTTGTAGCCCTGAGTGAGCCGGAGTTGGCGGCGGTGCTGGTGATTCAGAACCTGGCCCAGGTGCCCGAAAGCGACCTGAGCGCCAATGGCGCTGAAAAAGTATTGGCCAAGTTGATTGACTGGGCGGTAGAGGCCAGCCATTCGGCAAGCGTTTCTCTACTCTCTGAGGCGCAGCGGCTGTTCGATCAAAGGAAACTCTACTTCGGCCTCAATGTGGTCAAGAGCCTGCAGTTGCGTTTCCTGTTAGCGGAGGAAGTGCAGGCGCGCGACTATCTGTTGCCCAGCGGCAAGTGGGACGTGGAGTACAAGGTTCGCCATCTCAAGGCCAATGATCCCTTCAGTAAACAGATGGTCACGCCCAGGCATCGCGAGCGCTGGTTGAGTGCCGAGCAAGACAAGTTGGTCAGAACCTTCCGCGCCAACTTGAACGAAGACCTGCATGTTCAGGGTTATGCCGGTATCGGCAAGAGCCATCTTTTGGTGGCCTTGATGGAGCACTTGCGCCCGGAAAAGACCTTGTTGCTGGCACGTACCCCGGCAAAACTGGAAACCCTGCGGGCCCGTATGGTGGGCGTGCGCGAGCGCAAGGCCGGGCATACCTTCCATGCATTTGCCCACGCCTTGTTGCATGGCCCCAGGCCCAAGCCGCTGACTGCGCAGGTAAGGGCGCAGAGCAAGCAGGCACTGGCTCAGGAGCTGAATATCTTCGGCTTTCGTGGCCTGCAAGGGCAAGCCGTGGTCGACGTTTGCCTCAACGTGCTGCAAGCCTACTGCCGCTCCTGGGAGTACAGCCTGTCAGCCAAGCATCTGCCGCATTTCAAACAGCCGCTATCCAGCGTTGATGCCAGGGCACTGCTCGAATATGCCAGCCGGTTATGGAGCTATCTCGAAGCGAATCCGGCCTGGTGCGGCCAGACCGGGTTTGAAGCCTTGTTGATGATCAAACGCGCCAGCCTTGCCGGCTGTGTGGTGCCCGAGCGTTATACCCACGTCCTTATCGACGAAAGCCAGGACATTCCCGCGCCGCTGCTGCAAATCATCGAGCGGGGCCGGCAAGTACTGATCACCCTGGGGGATGAGTATCAGCAGGCCAGTGGGGTCATGGTCAGGCGCGCCCGTGAGGTGCGCCACACGGACGTGTGTTATTCCGTGCGCTCCGGGCGCAATGTCGAGCGCCTGGTCAATCCCTTGATCAGCCAGCATTCGGATAAGAGCAAAGTGCTTTTCGAGGGGGCACGGGATGCCGATGTCGGTATCGAGTTTTATCCGTTGGGCTTCGTACCGCCGCAAGGCTGCGTGGTGTTGACCGCGTCCCTTTGGGACACGATGAAATGGGCCATACAGCTGAGCGAGGTTCGTTGTGCCTTCGGCCTGGCCAGTAAAGAGGCGCAGCAATCGCTCAAGTACTTTATGGAAACGGTCATCGCGTTGTTCAAGCCTGAGTTCTACAGCAGCGAGTTCAATGACAGCGGCCCCCATCCGTTTTTCAGCGATATGGCCGATTGGCAACAAGTACGCGAGGCCTGTCAGTTCGATGAGGCATTTCTCTGGGTCGAAGCCGAGCTGCAAAAAGGTTTTAATCTGGCGGATGTCACGCGTTTGAACAGGCAAAGCGGCCATCCGGATGAGCGCTGCCTATTGATGTTGGCGCAAGACGCCGGTGGCATGGAGTTCAACCGGGTGTTGCTCACGCCGGCGTTGTTGACCAACGTGAAGTTCCAGGACGCCTACGCGTTCGACCAGCGGCTGTGTGCGGTGTATATCGCAATCTCCCGAGCAACCCGCCAACTCTATCTGCCCTACGATGTGGTCGAGTGGCTCGACTATCACAACTACCAGAAAACCCGCGAATTACACGGTTACTGACGGATTTAATCCAGCTGTTTCACAACTTTTAAACAGCCCTCTAGACAATCCCCAGAACGCCTTGTTAGCTTGCGCCAGCCACTTGTTTCAAACTATGACAAGGGCATGGATTGATATTGAAGTGCTATCGCTTCTCTACCTACAAGGATGTCTGTCATGAAAAGCCTGCAAGGGTTGCCTCGACTTATCAGTGCTTCAGTCGGCGCGCCCGGCAAAGCCCGCAACTTGCCCGCCGATGTGCAGTGTATCCAGTACTTATTCAATCTGATCATTCCCAGGATGGGCTTTGCCTTGCAGGAAAACGGCGAGTGCGACGGCCAGTTGGTGCAGTGCATCAGCCAGTATCAGTTCCGCCATCTCAAATATGCTCATCCCGACGGAGTGATCGACCCCACGGGGCGTACGTTCAACAGCTTGATCGAGGAAGCGGTGAAAGTCCCGGTGCGAGCTTTCCCGACCTTGCGTATTCCCAGCTTTCTCAACGCATTGGGCAATAACAACGTCGATGCGGTGCAAGCCACGGTCAATGTCTACCTGAACCAGGTGCGTGCGGTGATCGAGGCCGAGCGGCGCAACCGCCAACTAATGCTGCAGGCCACCTGCGACGGCGGCACGACGCTGAGCGATACGGACTTCCAGAATGCTGCCAAGCAATTGGGCAACGGCATCTCGGTGAATGTGGTCAAGGCGTTCGCCACCATCGAGTCGGGCGGGAAGGTGGGGTTCGGGCCGGCCAGGCTGCCGATCATTGCCTTTGAAGGTCATCACTTTCGCAAGTACACCAAGCACATCTACGACCAGTCGCACCCGCTGCTATCGTACATCTACAAGAAAAAAGCCGGGCCGCAGTGGCAGACCAACAACAAGGACCAGGTCAAGGCCTGGGAAACCATGGCCACCGCGTTTGCTCTCGACCAGGAAGCGGCACTGATGTCGGCGTCCTGGGGCATGTTTCAGATCATGGGGTTCAACTTCGCATCCTGCGGGTTCAAGACGGTGTTCGAGTTTGCAGCGGCGTTAAAAGTAAACGCCGGTAATCAACTCAAGGCCTACCTCAGTTTTTGCAGCAAGAGTACGGCGTTGATGAGTGCGATGAAAAACAAGGATTTCACGGCCATGGCCCGTAACTATAACGGCGATGACTACGGCAACTATGACGTGCTGATGAAGCAAGCCTACGAAGCCTTTGAAGGGAAGAAATAAGATGATTCGTTTTCTGGCGATAGGTGTGTTGTCGTTGAGCGCCGTGGCCTGCGCATTTGCGGGCTCGGCCGCTTTGCATTCGGGCAAATATGAAGGCTTGATGCTGGCGGTGACGCCCGGGAATCAGGTTGAAGGCTTTTATTCCGAAGCGATGGGCGAGGGCGTGAGCCGCCGTTGTACCTTCTACCTGCAAGGCAAGCCAGAAGCACTCACCACTTGGCTGGATGCTGCCTACCCTGGCAGTGTGGCAGTAGTGTCCGACGGTGTGACGCTGACGGTGGAGCAGGGCCGTCAACATCCCGGCTGCATCAACGTGTTGATGCCGGAAATCGCCACGGGCCTGGACCTGACCCAGAGCGCCAGTAAAAAATGGATCGGGCTGGTGACCGTATCTGCCGACAAGGCTTACTTGCTGAAAACTCCGGGGGCGAAGGCGGCCAAGCGTCCCTATATCGTCAAGGGGGATGTAGTGGGTGTGCTGGCGTTCAAGGACGGCTGGGCGCAGGTGGAGTTTATCAATGCGCACGACCGTTCCTTCACGGGCTGGATCAGCCAGGGCCAGTACACACGGTTGGCTGCACCGAAGCTCTGAGAAGCTCTGAAATGTGGGAGGGGGCTTGCTCCCGATGAGGAAGGGTCAGCTAGCACCTATATTGATTGACCCACCGCTATCGGGAGCAAGCCCCCTCCCACATTTTGGCGGTGTTAGCCGAAGGTTTCGCGCAGTAGCCCGGAGAATGCATCCCGTGCAAGATGCCGCTGGGTATCTTTGTGCCAGAACAACAGGTTGTCCACGGGCGCCAGCGCATCAAAGCGATACGACGCCAGCTGATTGGCCTGCTCATAACGCGCCAGGATGCCCTCCGGCGCCAAAGCCACGCCAATCCCCGCGCTGACGCAACCGATGATCGTGCCCCAACTGGTATAGCTGGCAACCGCCGGCTTGAAGTCCTGGGGCTTGAGCCAGTTCTCCAGCGCTGCGCGGTAGGGGCAGCCCGGGGGCCATACCAGCAGCGTGCGGCCGGCCAGGTCTGCGGCGCTGTGGATGGGAGCGCTGGACGCGTTGGCGATCAACACCAGGCGTTCGCTGTAGACCACGCTGTGTTCCAGCTTCGGGTGTTTGCCACTGGCGGCCACCAGCGCCACATCCAGACGATGGTGTTGCAGGTCATCCAGCAGTTGCGCCCAGGCGCCGGTCACCAACTCCAGGCTGACCTCGGGATAACGCCGGTGATACTCCGCCAACAGCGGTGGCAGGCGGCCGCTGGCGCTGGATTCCACCGCGCCGATGCGCAAGGTGCCACGGGGAATCGCGCCGGCATCCACCGCACGCTTGGACTCATCCACCAACCCCAGGATGCGCTCGCAGTAATCCAGAAAAATCTCACCCGCAGCGCTGATCGCCAGCCCGCGACCGGCGCGGATAAACAAGGGTGTGCCCAACTCGCTTTCCAGCTGCTTGATGCGGGTGGTGATATTGGACGGTACACAGTGCAGTTGCAGGGCGGCCTGGGCCACGCTGCCGGTTTGCGCCACGGCTCGCACCATTTTCAGTTGGGCCAGTTCCATTGCTCAGTTCCAATGATTTCAGAAGTCAGAAACGCTTAATTGTCCTGCGCCTGGCCCGGGCCAAGACTGGGGGTATTCCTTTTCTGCGGATACCGTCGATGAATACCCCTTCACCGCTAAAGCTTACGCTAGTCATTGCCGGCGTCATCCTTTGTTGGGCTTATTCACCCATAGGTGTGCACATGGGGCTGCACAGCTACAGCCCCGGTCAATTGGCGTTGTTGCGGTTTTTGATTGCGTCGCTGTTCATGGCTGGTGTGGCCTGGGTAGTCGGCATAGGGCGGCCCCAGGTACGTGACCTGCCGTGGTTGTTGGTGCTGGGCTTTTTCGGGGTATTCCTGCATCACACCAGCCTTAATCACGGCCAGCAATGGGTGACGGCGGCGGCGTCGAGTGTGTTGGCGCAGTCGGCGCCGCTGTTCAGTGTGTTGATCGCGTTTTTCTGTTTGCAGGAGCGCGTCAGCCTCTGGCGTTGGAGCTGTGTGCTGTTGGGGTTGGCAGGCGTGCTGGTGGTGATCGGGGGCGACCATGGCGTAGGCGCTATTGAGCCACACGGCTTGCTGATCCTGCTGGCGGCGTGCTCATGGAGCGTGTATTTCGCCATCCAGCGCCATTACGCCCATCGCTACAGCCCGCTGACCATGGCGTGCTACATGGTCTGGTCCGGCACCCTGATGCTCTGCGTGAACCTGCCGGGCCTGCCCGCCGCCGTTATGCAGGCGCCGCTACCGGAAAACCTCGCCGTGCTGGTGTTGGGGATTTTCCCCAGCGCGCTGGCCTATCTGGCCTGGGGTTATGTGCTCAAGCATGTCGAAGTCAGCCGTGCCTCGGTGGCGATGTACCTGATTCCGCCAGTCGCCATGGTGATGGCCGCCACGCTGCTCGGTGAACAGGTGACCCTGCAGGTAATGCTCGGCGCGGTGATTGTGCTGACCAGCGTTGCCGCTATCAGCCTGGAAGGGCGTTGGCGTTCAATCGTGCAGCCAGAACACCCGCAGGCGCCATCTGGAGGGCCAATCAAGCCAGCTTCGTCAGATTAGACGAGCGTGCCGGATGCAATTTCCCCCCTGCTCCGCTAGCATTACCGGCTTCCGCTTCCCAGTTGCGACGGTTTTCGATGAGTTATCAGGTTCTTGCACGTAAATGGCGTCCGCGCTCGTTCCGCGAAATGGTCGGCCAGACCCATGTGCTCAAGGCTCTGATCAATGCCTTGGACAGCCAGCGGCTGCACCACGCCTACCTGTTCACCGGCACTCGCGGGGTGGGCAAGACCACCATCGCGCGCATTATCGCCAAGTGCCTGAACTGTGAGACCGGTATCACGTCAACGCCTTGCGGTACCTGTTCGGTCTGCCGCGAGATCGACGAAGGGCGTTTCGTCGACCTGATCGAGATCGACGCCGCAAGCCGCACCAAGGTCGAAGACACCCGCGAGCTGCTCGACAACGTGCAGTACGCGCCGAGCCGTGGGCGCTTCAAGGTCTACCTGATCGACGAAGTGCACATGCTGTCCAGCCACTCCTTCAACGCGCTGTTGAAAACCCTGGAAGAGCCGCCGCCCTACGTCAAATTCATCCTGGCCACCACCGACCCGCAGAAACTTCCTGCAACCATTTTGTCGCGGTGCCTGCAGTTCTCGCTGAAAAACATGACGCCTGAGCGCGTGGTCGAGCATTTGACCCATGTGCTGGGGGTCGAGAATGTACCGTTCGAAGACGACGCTCTGTGGTTGCTGGGCCGCGCCGCCGACGGTTCGATGCGCGACGCCATGAGCCTCACCGACCAGGCCATCGCTTTCGGCGAAGGCAAGGTGATGGCTGCCGATGTGCGCGCTATGCTCGGTACTCTGGACCATGGCCAGGTCTTCGACGTGCTGCACGCGCTGATCGAGGGTGACGCCAAGGCATTGCTTGAGGCCGTGCGCCACCTGTCGGAGCAAGGCCCGGACTGGAATGGCGTGCTCTCGGAAATCCTCAATGTGTTGCACCGCGTCGCTATCGCCCAGGCCCTGCCGGAAGGCGTGGATAACGGCCATGGTGATCGTGACCGCGTGTTGGCCCTGGCCCAGGCCTTGCCGGCCGAGGATGTGCAGTTCTACTACCAGATGGGCCTGATCGGCCGCCGCGACCTGCCCCTGGCACCGGACCCGCGAGGCGGCTTTGAAATGGTGCTGCTGCGGATGCTGGCGTTCCGGCCGGCGGATTCGGCAGATGCGCCGAGACAGCCGCTAAAGCCAGTGGGGATCAGCCAGGCCACAGTTGATTCCGCCAAACCAGTGGCTGGCGCCGCCGTTGTCGCGCCAGTAGTTGCTGCGCCTGCGCCGATTGCCCCTGCGCCGATTGCGCCGGCACCTGAGCCCGAACCAGCGCCGGTGGCAGCTGCGCCTGTGGTTGAACCCGAGCCGGTTGTCGAGCCCGCGCCCGTAGTCGACTTGCCCTGGAACGATCCGGTTCAAACGCAAGCCGAGCCCGACCCCGAACCGGAGCAACAGCCCGCGGTAGAACCGGTACTTGAAACCACCGGTGAGCAGCCCGAGCTGACGCCGATGCCGGCGCCGACCCCGGACAGCGTGGTACCGGACGCCCCTGAGTGGGTATCGGCGCCCGTTCCCGAGCCGACCGTCGCCCAGGTTGAGGCGGCCACCCCAGGCATCGACCTGGACGACGAACCGCCGCTGGACGAAGACTATATCGAGCCGGACATGGATTCGGCCTACAGCTACCTGGACGAATTGGCCAGCGAGCACACCGCCGAGCCGGCGCCCGAGCCCGAGGCTGAACCCGCTGCGGCCCCGGCTACCGGCCTGGCCCTGCAATGGCTGGAATTGTTTCCGAAACTGCCGATCTCCGGCATGACCGGGAGTATCGCCGCCAACTGCACCCTGATATCCATCGAGGGGGATAATTGGCTGCTGCACCTGGACCCGGCCCACAGTGCCTTGTTCAACGCCACCCAGCAGCGCCGGCTCAACGATGCGCTCAACCAGTACCATGGGCGCACGCTGACCATCGCCATCGAACTGATCAAGCCCGAGCAGGAAACGCCGGCCCAGGCCGCGACCCGTCGGCGCCTTAATCGCCAGCGCGAGGCTGAGGATTCGATCCACGCTGATCCGCTTATCCAACAAATGATGCAACAGTTCGGTGCGGTCGTGCGCCACGATACTATTGAACCTGTCGAAGCCCCGGTGACCCAAGCGTCATGACACCGGGCTATTTATTGATCCACGTACTTTTGAGGTGATTCCCATGATGAAAGGTGGCATGGCCGGCCTGATGAAGCAGGCACAGCAGATGCAGGAAAAAATGGCCAAGATGCAGGAAGAACTGGCCAACGCCGAAGTCACCGGTAAAGCCGGTGGCGATATGGTCAGCGTGGTGATGACCGGTCGTCACGACATCAAGCGTGTCAGCATCGACCCTAGCGTGTTGCCTGGCGTGGGTGAAGATGACCTGGAAATGCTCGAAGCGTTATTCGCTGCAGCCGTCAATGACGCTGTGCGCAAGATCGAAGCCAACAGCCAGGACAAAATGTCCGGCGTGACCGCTGGCATGCAACTGCCGCCGGGCATGAAACTGCCGTTCTGATACAGGTTTTAGCTAGACTCAAATGCCAGGCATCGCGCCTGGCATTTTTTTTGGCCGGTCGAAACATCGAACCCCAGGCCTTCACCGATGGTCTGCACCCTATACCGTTGAAACCACTCACCGATAAAGGAGCCCCGCTGATGCCTCAAGAAATGACGCTCAACCAACGCATCGTTCTGGTCTCACGCCCTCAAGGCGCACCCACGCCGGAAAACTTCCGCCTGGAGCGGGTAAGCCTGCCGGACCTGGCAGACGGTCAGGTGCTGCTCAAGACGCTGTATCTGTCTTTGGACCCCTACATGCGTGGGCGCATGAGTGACGCGCCGTCCTACGCCGCGCCGGTGGAAATCGGCGAAGTGATGACCGGTGGCGCCGTCAGCCGTGTCGAGCAATCGCGCAATCCGAAATTCGAAGTGGGTGATCTGGTGGTCGGCGCCACCGGCTGGCAGAGCCACAGCATCTGCGACGGCAAGAGCCTGATGCCATTGCCCAAGGGCCTTGCGAGCCCGTCGATGGCCCTGGGTGTGTTGGGTATGCCAGGCATGACCGCCTACATGGGCCTGATGGATATCGGTCAGCCGAAGGCCGGGGAAACCCTGGTGGTGGCGGCTGCGTCCGGCGCGGTGGGCTCTGTGGTCGGCCAGGTGGCCAAGCTCAAGGGCTTGCGTGTGGTGGGGATTGCCGGTGGTGCCGACAAGTGCCGCTATGTGGTGGATGAGCTGGGCTTTGACGCCTGTATCGACCACAAAAGTGATGACTTCGCCCATGAGCTGGCCCTGGCCTGTTTCAAGGGCGTGGACATTTATTTTGAAAACGTCGGCGGCAAGGTCTTCGATGCAGTGTTACCGCTGCTCAATCCCAGGGCGCGCGTGCCGCTGTGCGGGTTGATCGCCAGCTATAACGCCAATGAAGCGCCCAGCGGTCCGGATCGCCTGCCGGCACTTCAACGCACCCTGCTGACCAAGCGGATGCGTATCCAGGGCTTTATCGTGTTCGACGACTATGGCGACCGCCAGCCGGAATTCCTCAGCGCCATGGCGCCGTGGGTGCGCGATGGCAAGATCAAGTTCCGCGAGGATGTGGTCGATGGCCTGGAGCAGGCGCCTGAAGCCTTTATCGGTTTGCTCGAAGGGCGCAACTTCGGCAAGTTGGTGGTGCGTGTCGCGCAGGATTGAGTATTTGACGCTAATCCGGGGCGCGGGTATAAACCGCGTCTCGTTGTTTTGTCGGACCCTTCGCCCATGAGCTTCAGCCCCCTGATTCGCCAACTGATCGACGCCCTGCGCACATTGCCAGGTGTTGGCCAGAAAACTGCCCAGCGCATGGCGCTGCAACTGCTGGAGCGTGATCGCAGCGGCGGCACCCGCCTGGCCCAGGCGCTGAGCCATGCCATGGAAGGTGTGGGCCACTGCCGCCAGTGCCGCACCCTTACCGAAGAAGAACTGTGCCCGCAATGCGCCGATCCTCGTCGCGACGACACGTTGCTGTGTGTGGTGGAAGGGCCAATGGATGTGTACGCGGTGGAGCAGACCGGTTATCGAGGTCGCTACTTTGTGCTCAAGGGCCACCTGTCGCCGCTCGACGGTTTGGGGCCGGAAGCCATTGGTATCCCGCAACTGGTCGCGCGCATTGAAGAGCAGGGCACCTTTACCGAAGTGATCCTGGCGACCAACCCGACGGTGGAAGGTGAAGCCACCGCACATTACATCGCCCAGTTGCTGACCAATAAAGGGTTGATTACTTCTCGGATCGCCCATGGCGTGCCGTTGGGTGGCGAGCTGGAATTGGTGGACGGCGGCACCCTGGCGCACTCGTTCGCAGGCCGCAAACCGATCGCCCTCTAAGAGCCAACACAGCATCAAATGTGGGCTAAATACTGTAGGAGCGAGCTTGCTCGCGAAAGACGTCAACGATAACGCGTGATTCCTGAATAAACGCGGCGCCTGTGAGTTTTTCGCGAGCAAGCTCGCTCCTACAGTATTAAGGCCTGTCCTTGATAGCTGTGCATGGCTTGATAACCAAGCAAGCGCTTGGTAAGTTCGCTCCATCTCGCCATGGAGCTTGCCGATGTCTGCCTATCAGGAATACTTCGACCCCAGCCACCAATTGGTCCGCGACAGCGTGCGTCGGTTTGTCGAACGCGAGATGCTGCCGGGCATCGAGCACTGGGAGGAGGCTGAGAGCTTTCCCCGTGAGCTTTACCTCAAGGCCGGAGCGGCGGGCATCCTGGGGATCGGCTACCCCGAGGCGCTGGGTGGCAGTCACGAAGGCGATCTGTTCGCCAAGGTCGCCGCCAGCGAAGAACTGATGCGTTGCGGTTCCGGTGGTGTAGTGGCCGGGCTCGGCTCCCTGGATATCGGCCTGCCGCCCATCGTCAAATGGGCTCGGCCTGAAGTGCGTGAGCGTATAGCGCCCCAGGTGCTGGCCGGCGAGAAGATCATCGCCCTGGCGGTCACCGAGCCGAGTGGCGGCTCGGATGTTGCCAACCTGCGCACCCGCGCCGTGCGTGACGGCGAGCATTACCGTGTGAGCGGTGCCAAGACCTTTATCACCAGCGGCATTCGCGCGGATTTCTATACCGTAGCGGTGCGTACCGGCGGGCCGGGCTTCGCTGGTATCAGCCTGCTATTGATTGAGAAAGACACCCCCGGTTTCACCGTCGGCCAACCGCTGAAGAAGATGGGCTGGTGGGCGTCAGATACGGCCGAGCTGTTTTTCGATGATTGCCACGTGCCTGTCGGCAACCTGATCGGCGCTGAAAACATGGGGTTTGCCTGCATCATGGGCAACTTCCAGAGCGAGCGCCTGGCCCTGGCGCTGATGGCCAACATGAACGCGCAACTGGCCCTGGAGGAAAGCCTCAAGTGGGCTGCCCAGCGCGAAGCGTTCGGCAAACCCATCGGCAAGTTCCAGGTGCTCAAGCATCGCCTGGCGGAAATGGCCACTGCCGTGGAGGTCTCCCGCGAGTTCACCTATCGCCAGGCTGCGAAGATGGCCGCCGGCAAGAGCGTGATCAAAGAGATCTCCATGGCGAAGAACCTGGCCACCGATACGGCTGATCGGGTGACTTATGACGCGGTGCAGATGCTGGGTGGGCAGGGGTATATGCGCGGCAGCCTGGTGGAAAGGCTGTATCGCGATAACCGGATTCTGTCGATTGGTGGCGGGACGCGTGAAGTGATGAATGAAATCATCAGCAAGCAGATGGGGTTGTGAACCGGGGTGTTCTCTCGGGCCTCATCGCGGGCAAGCCCAGCTCCCACAGGGGAATGCATTCCAAGGTGGGAGCCGGGCTTGCCCGCGATGACGGCAGTACTGACGACCCTTACCTTTCAGTCAGCCCAAACTGCGTCAGGCAAAACGTGGGAATCCCCATGTCTTCCAAGCGCTGCGACCCTCCCAGCTCCGGCAAATCAATAATTGCCGCCGCTTCAAAAATCTGTGCGCCCATGCGCCGCACCAGGTTCGCTGCAGCAATCAGGGTGCCGCCGGTGGCGATCAGGTCATCGAATATCAGCACCGAATCGCCTTCGCACAGGCTGTCGGCGTGCACTTCCAGGAAGGCTTCGCCGTACTCGGTCTGGTAACCCTCGGCCAGCACGTCCGCCGGCAGCTTGCCTTGTTTGCGAAACAGGATCAGCGGCTTGTTGAGCTGGTAGGCGATGATCGAACCGATCAGGAAGCCGCGGGCATCCATCGCACCGATATGCGTGAAATCGGCTTCGACATAGCGCTGGGCAAAGCTGTCGGCCACCAGACGCAGGGCGCGGGGCGATTGGAACAGCGGGGTGATGTCACGAAAGATAACCCCAGGCTTGGGGAAGTCGATGACAGGGCGAATCAGGGATTTGATGTCGAACGAATCGAAAGTCATCGTCGCAGAGTCCTGGGCGGAAAACGGACTCGAAGTATACCTGCGGCCTTGCCGATTGGCGCGGCCGCGGTGTCTGGATCAGACCTCCAGTGAGCCACCGGCCAATGCGCACAGCTGGATCGGGTCGAGGATATGCACTTCCTTGCCCTCGGCGGCAATCAACTGGTTCTGCTGGAAGCGGGTAAACACGCGGGATACGGTCTCAACGGCCAGGCCCAGGTAGTTGCCGATTTCATTACGCGACATGCTCAGGCGGAACTGGTTGGCCGAGAAACCACGGGCACGGAAGCGCGCCGACAGGTTGACCAGAAACGTCGCGATGCGCTCGTCGGCGGTTTTCTTCGACAGCAGCAGCATCATTTGCTGATCGTCACGAATTTCGCGGCTCATCACACGCATTAACTGGCGGCGCAACTGCGGCAGTTGCAGGGCCAATTCGTCCAGGCGCTCGAAAGGAATTTCGCACACCGACGTCGTCTCCAGGGCCTGGGCCGACACCGGATGAATCTCGGTGTCCATCCCAGACAGCCCGACCAGCTCGCTGGGCAGGTGGAAGCCGGTGATTTGCTCTTCGCCGCCGTCGCTGAGGCTGAACGTTTTCAACGCGCCCGAACGTACTGCATAGACGGAATCAAACTTGTCGCCCTGGCGAAACAAAAATTCGCCTTTTTTCAATGGGCGGCCGCGTTTGACGATGTCGTCCAGCGCATCCATGTCTTCCAGATTCAACGAAAGTGGCAGGCAGAGGGGAGCCAGGCTGCAATCCTTGCAATGGGCCTGGCTGTGAGCGCGCAGTTTAACTGGCTCGGACATTTCTTAAATCCTTGTGGGAAAACACACATAAGACGTAAGGGTAACGCACTGGGGGGCACGGAGGCCAGCGTGTACAAAAAACCTGCCGGTATATAAAGATTTGGCTAAAACCGCCGATAGTACTGCCATCGACTACAAATACGGCGGCTCAAACCATGATAGCCCTCAGTACTCAACTCGCTTCGCGTACTCAAATCCAGGCACTGCCCGAAACCAAAAAGGCTGCCGAATCCGATGTGGGTGTTATCCCGACGGCGGACGAGGCCAAACCTGCCGTTTCGGTGACCATTTCCGGTGCCGCAATGAAAGCTGCCGAGGCCGAGAAAACCTCAAACAGTGACATCGACGAAAGCGGCCTGGCGGACAACGTCAAGAATTTGCTCAAGATGATTCGTGAGATCAAAAAGCAGATTGCCGAGAAACAGGCTGAGATGGCTGCGGTAATGGCCGACAGAAGTCTCAGCCCTGAGCAGGCCCGTGCCCGACTCTCCGGGCTGCAGTCGGCCTTGAGCGCGTTGCAAGCCAGCTTGACCAGCGCTCAGGCGTCCCTGACCAAGGCGATGAAAGACATGAGCGCCGGTGATGCAGCCAAGGCCGCGACCCTGGCCATGAAGTAAGTGCGTTCAGATGACCCGGGAAAATCGTTGCCGGTTCTGGTGCTCCAGGTAGGCATCGAACACCATGCACACTGAACGCACCAGCAGGCGCCCGGCCGGCAGTACACGAATGCCCTGGGCGTCCAACTCGATCAGGCCGTCGCCGGCCATCGTTTCCAGTTGCGGCCATAGCTCGGCAAAGTAGCCGCGAAAATCGATGTTGTACGCCTGTTCGATCGCCTCGAAGCCCAGGCTGAAATTGCAGATCAATTGCTGAATCACCTCCCTTCGCAGACGGTCGTCCGTTGTGCAGACCAAACCACGGCTGGTCGCCAGTTGTGCGCCCGCCAAAGCGTTCTGGTATTGGGTGAGGTCGCTGCTGTTCTGGCAATACAAATCGCCAATCTGGCTGATCGCCGAAACCCCCAACCCAATCAGATCGCAGTGCCCGTGGGTGGTGTAACCCTGAAAGTTGCGTTGCAGCTTGCCTTCTTCCTGGGCGATAGCCAGTTCGTCGTCCGGCAGGGCAAAGTGGTCCATGCCGATATAGCGGTAGCCGGCCTGGGTCAGTTGCTCGATGGTGGTTTGCAGCATCAGCAGTTTTTCGGCCGGCGAGGGCAGGTCTTCGGTATTGATCCGCCGCTGGGGCATGAAGCGTTCCGGCAGGTGGGCGTAGTTGAATACGGACAGGCGGTCCGGTTGCAGGCGGATGACTTCCTCTACGGTGCGCGCAAAGTTAAGCGGTGATTGCTTGGGCAAACCGTAGATCAAGTCGATATTGATCGAGCGAAATTGCAGGGTACGCGCCGCATCGATCACCGCGCGGGTCTCTTCCAGGCTTTGCAGGCGATTGACCGCCCGTTGCACCTCGGGGTCGAGGTCTTGCAGGCCGATGCTTACGCGATTGAAGCCCAACTCGCGCAACAGGCCCATGGTGGCCCAGTCGGCTTCGCGAGGGTCGATTTCAATGCCGTAGTCGCCCGAATCATCATCGAGCAAATTGAAATGCTGGCGCAGGCAATTCATCACCTGGCGCAGTTCATCGTGGCTGAGAAACGTCGGGGTGCCGCCGCCAAAGTGCAACTGCTCCACGGGCTGCTTCGGATCGAGATGGCAGGCCACCAGCTGGATTTCCTGCTCCAGGCGCTGCAAGTAGGCCTGGGCGCGACCACGGTCCTTGGTGACAACCTTGTTGCAGGCGCAGTAGTAGCAAATGTTGGCGCAGAACGGTACGTGCACATACACCGATAACGGTCGTACGGCCTTGCGGCTTTCGCGCAGGGCGTGGAGCAGGTCGAAGGTGCCGACCTGGCTGTCCAATTGTACGGCGGTAGGGTAGGACGTGTAGCGCGGCCCCGCCAAGTCGTAGCGGTGAATCAGATCTGTGTCCCAACGAATGGCGTCGAGCATGCGGGCGGTCCCCCGGATTGGCTAGTTTGGCGAGTCTAGGGGCAGGGCAGGCAAGGCATGTTGATTTGCATCAACGGGGAGCGGCGCTATGCCACAGGGGCTTTCAATGACCCATCAGCCAGTGCTGATGCGGGCCCGGCAAGGTCCAGATACCGAAAAGGATCACCAGCAGGCCGCCGGCCATGCGCACGCTGCGTTTACGCAAAAGTGCGGTGACACGCTCCGCCGCCAGCCCGGTAGCCAGCAGCACCGGCCAGGTGCCCAGGCCGAACGCCAGCATCAGCAACGCGCTGTCCAGCGCATTGCCCTGGCTTGCCGCCCACAGCAGGGTGCTGTAGACCAACCCGCACGGCAACCAGCCCCACAGCGCGCCCAGCAGCAAGGCCCGAGGCAGGCTCGACACTGGCAGCAAACGGTTGGCCACCGGCTGGATGTGCCGCCACAGGCCGCGCCCGAGGCTTTCGATGCGGGTCAGGCCGCTCCACCAGCCCGCCAGGTAAAGGCCCATGCAAATGAGCAGTAACCCGGCAAGCACGCGCATGAACATCGCCGCCGGGCTGTTGGCCACCGCCCAGCCGGCCAGGCCGATCAGCAGCCCTGCCGTGGCATAGCTGAGGATGCGCCCCAGGTTGTACGCCAGCAGCAAGCGAAAGCGGCGGCTGCGTTGCTCCCTGGGGATCGCCAGGGTCAGCGCGCCCATCAGCCCGCCGCACATGCCCAGGCAATGGCCGCCGCCAAGCAGGCCCAGAATCAACGCCGAAACCAGCAGAGGCGCCAGCTCAAGCATGGGGTGGGTCCTTGGGCGGTTGTTCGGGGCCGTTGGCTTCGTCGATGGCGGCCAAATGGTTAGGGTCCTGATCGTCAAACAGCACGCTGTGTGCCGGGCCGTCGAGATCTTCGTACTGGCCGCTGTCCACGGCCCAGAAGAAGATATAGATGGCCACACCCACTAACAGCAGCGCCGCCGGAATCATTACGTATAAAGCTGGCATCTGCACTCCATGCCCGCGCGGCTCAGGCCGGCAGCGGGCGGGTTACTGGGGCGGTACCTTTAGCCTGCGCGCTCGACAAACGAGTCAGGCGCAATGCGTTAAGCACCACGGTCAACGAACTGAGGGACATGCCAATGGCGGCCCAGATCGGCGTGATCCAGCCCAGGGCCGCGAATGGCAGCATCAGGCCATTGTACAGCCCGGCCCACAGCAGGTTCTCAAGGATTACTCGACGGGTGCGCCGCGCCAGGCTGAAGGCTTGCACCAGTGCCTCCAGACGGTTGGACAACAGCACCGCGTCGGCGCTGGTTTTCGCCAGGTCGGTGGCCGAGCCCATGGCCACGCTGATATCGGCGGCGGCCAGCACCGGCACATCATTGACGCCATCGCCCAGCATCAGCACTTTGCGGCCTTGCTTGTGCAGGTTTTGCAGCACCTGCAACTTGTCGTCAGGGCGCAGGCCGCCGTGGGCTTCGTCGATGCCCAGTTCGAGGGCGACACTGGCCACCATCGGCGAGCTGTCGCCTGAGAGCAGCAGCGTGCGCCAGCCGCGTGCCTTGCACGCTGCGAGCAGGGCAGGCGCGTCGCTGCGCAGGCGGTCGTCGAGTACGAACCAGGCGAGTGCGCCGCTTTGATCACCCAACAGCAGCCATTGCCCCGCTTCGTCCGGCGAGGCGGGAATCGCGCAGCCACTGAGCTCACAGACAAACCCCGGTTGGCCGATACGCAACAGGCGGTCGCCCACACGACCCTCCAGGCCCAGGCCCGGGGTGCTCAACACTTCATCCGCAGCCAGGGGCGCACGCCCGAAGGCACGAGCAATCGGGTGTTCCGAGCGGTTCTCCAGGGCGGCGGCGAGGCCCAGGCAGTGGTCGCTGTCCAATGCGCCCAGGGGGCGAATGGCGCGCAACGCCAGGCGCCCTTCGGTGAGGGTGCCGGTCTTGTCGAAAATCACCGTGTCGATCTGGTTCAGGCCTTCGAGCACGTGGCCGCGGGTCAGCAGCAACCCCAGGGTGTGCAAGGTGCCGGTGGCAGCCGTCAGGGCGGTCGGCGTGGCCAGGGACAGTGCGCACGGGCAAGTCGCCACCAGCATTGCCAACACAATCCAGAATGCGCGGGACGGGTCCAGCTCCCACCACAGCAGGCCGATCACCGCGGCGGCGATCAGCGAGCACAGCAGGAACCACTGCGCGGCACGGTCGGCGATTTGCGCCAGGCGTGGCTTCTCGGCCTGGGCGCGCTCCAGCAGGCGCACAATGGCGGACAGGCGTGTGTCGTGGCCCAGGGCGCGCACTTCGACGATCAACGCGCCTTCAACATTCAGCGTGCCGGCCGTGACGCTGTCGCCGGCCCGTCGCGGTTGCGGCAGGTACTCGCCGGTCAGCAGGGATTCATCGACGCTGGATTGGCCGTCGAGGATCACACCATCCGCCGGCAGCACCGCGCCGGGCTGCACCAGTACACGATCACCCAATGCCAGTTCACTGAGCAGGATGCGTTCGCTTTGGCCATCGCCCTTGAGGCGCAGGCACGAGGCGGGCAACAGGTTGACCAGTTGAGCAGTGGCCGCCGCAGTGCGCTCCCGAGCGCGACGCTCAAGGTAACGCCCGGCCAACAAGAACAGCGCAAACATGCCCACCGCATCGAAATACAGTTCGCCCACGCCGGTGATCGCGGTCCAGATACCCGCCAGGTACGCACCGCCAATTGCCAGGGATACCGATACGTCCATGGTCAGGTGGCGCGTGCGCAGGTCACGCAGGGCGCCTTTGAAGAATGGCGCGCAGCTGTAAAACACGATGGGTGTGGTGAGAAACATCGCAACCCAGCGCAGGATCACGTGCAACTCCGGGCTCAGGTCGATATTAAATTCCGGCCAGGTCGCCATGGTTGCCATCATCGCCTGGAACCACAGCAAACCGGCGACCCCCAGTTGACGCAGGGCCAGACGGTTTTCGCCGGCCAGTTGTTCGGCGGCGCGGTCGGCCTGGTAGGGGTGAGCGGCATAGCCGATATGGCGCAGTTCACTGAGCAGTTGGCTCAATGGCAGTTGCCCATCGGCCCAGCGTACATGCAGGCGATGGTTGGACAGGTTCAGCCGCGCCTCGGCCACCGCGGGCAGGCTGCGCAAGTGTTTCTCGATCAGCCAGCCGCAGGCGGCGCAGCTGATGCCCTCCATCAACAGGGTGGTTTCGGCCAAGTCGCCCTGATGGCGTACAAAGGGCTTTTGCACGTCGGCGCGGTCGTACAGCGCCAGCTCATCCACCAGTTGCACCGGTAGCGCCTCGGGGTTGGCCGAGGCTTCGCTGCGGTGCAGGTAATAGCTTTCCAGCCCACCGGCCACAATCGCTTCGGCCACGGCCTGGCAGCCAGGGCAGCAGAGTTCGCGGCGCTCGCCAAGGATGCGGGCGGTGAACCGGCTGCCGGAGGGGACGGGCAGGGCGCAGTGGTAGCAAGGCGTTGGGCTGGTCATGGGCGCTGCTATTTTTTCAGGTCTTCGGCACCCTGCAACGGTTCGTCACCCAGCAGCAGATCCTTATCGTGGCTGACCTCTTCTTCCTCGAACATCCTCCAGGTGTTGTTGCCTTCCACGCCAAGCAGTTCCACGAAACGGCGGCCTTCAACCTTGTCGGTGACCTGGCCGATATAGCGGCCGTGCTCGCTGTCACTGCGGGTCAGGACGATCTTGCGATCCTTTTCCGGCTGGGTAGGGGAAATCAGGTTCAGTTCCAGGGTCGCAGGGCCGCTGTTGCCGGTCAGGTGCAGCTCGACTTCGCCAGTCAACTCATCCAGGTGCAGCTTGGCACGCAGTTGCAGGGTCTGGGCCAGGCGTTCGCGGTCCAGGGAGCGGTTGATGCCTTTGCCGGCCTCGTAGTAGTTGTCGTTGACCAGGTTGTCCGGGTTGTTGACCGCGATGGTCACCATGGACAGGGTCAGCGTCACCGAGCAGGCCAGGATCGCGATGATGATCCACGGCCAGAGGTGCTTGTACCAAGGGCTTGCAGCAGTGGTTGCGGGCATTCTTGTGTTCCCTGTTTAACGAACTTGTGGGCCGATGAATCGGCTCTTGGCTTCAATATGAACGCTGGTGTCGTCGGCGTCTTTGAGGATGAAAGTCACCTCGTTGGTGCTCGACGGCAGTTGCTCCGGCGCACTCGACAACTCCACCGGCATACTGACGATATCGCCGGCGGCCACCTTGATTTCGCGTCGCCCCTGCAGCTTGAGGTCCGGCAGGCCGGTGGCGTCGAGCACGTAGGTGTGGTCGTGCTGGTCCTTGTTCATGATCTTCAGGCTGTAGACGTTTTCGATGCGCCCCTCGGCGTTTTCGCGGTACAGCACGCGGTCCTTGCTGACATCGAAACCCACCAGCGAACGCATGAAGAATGCGCCGACCAGCAAGCCGATCATCGCCAGCAGCACCAGCGCATAGCCGATCAGCCGTGGGCGCAACTTGTGGGTCTTCTGCCCGGACAGATTGTGTTCGGTGGTGTAGCTGATCAGGCCGCGTGGGTAGTCCATCTTGTCCATGATGTTATCGCAGGCGTCGATACAGGCGGCGCAGCCGATGCACTCGATTTGCAGGCCATCGCGGATATCGATACCGGTGGGGCACACCTGCACGCACATGGTGCAATCGATGCAGTCGCCCAGGCCCTGGGCCTTGTAGTCGACGCCCTTTTTACGCGGGCCACGCACTTCGCCACGGCGCGGGTCATAGGAAACAATGAGTGTGTCCTTGTCGAACATCACGCTCTGGAAACGCGCGTAAGGGCACATGTAGATGCACACCTGCTCGCGCAGCCAGCCGGCATTGCCGTAGGTGGCGAGGGTGAAGAAGCCGACCCAGAAATACGACCAGCCATCGGCCTGGCCAGTGAAGAAGTCGAACACCAGCTCGCGGATCGGTGAAAAATAGCCGACGAAGGTCATGCCAGTGACAAAACCGATGAGCAGCCACAGCGTGTGCTTGCTGAACTTGCGCAGGAACTTGTTGGCGCTCATGGGCGCCTTGTCCAGCTTGATGCGCTGGTTGCGGTCGCCTTCGGTGACCTTTTCGCACCACATGAAGATCCAGGTCCACACGCTTTGCGGGCAGGTATAGCCGCACCACACGCGGCCGGCGTACACGGTAATAAAGAACAGCCCAAAGGCCGCAACAATGAGAATGCCCGAGAGCAGGATGAAATCCTGGGGCCAGAAGGTGGCGCCAAAAATGAAGAACTTACGCTCCGGCAGGTTCCACCACACCGCCTGGTGACCGCCCCAGTTCAGCCACACGGTGCCGAAGTACAGCAGGAACAGGCCGGCGCCACCGAGCATGCGCAAATTGCGGAACAGGCCGGTGAAGGCACGGGTGTAAATTTTCTCTCGCGAAGCGTAGAGATCGACGGTTTTGGCAGGCGGGGTAACGTCATGTACCGGTATCTGGTTGCTCATCATTGCATCCCACGGCGGTGGAGATTTGCCTCGGCCAGTACGTGCCGGCCGCGATCAAATGGGGGGTGTTGCAGTGGCCTAATGATACGCCCCCGGTGGTGCGTGAAGGGTGCGACCTTTGGTCGCGTTGGGGGAAATCAATTGATGGTGTACGTGATCTGGATCAATTGACTTGTGAAGTATGGACGGTTTTTGAGTGCGAGCGGGTCATTTGTGTACTGAGTCAATCAGCGCAACGCTCTTGTTGGATCTGTCAGTGCGCTCCTCGCGAATCAGGATTGAGTTACTCTAGGCCGCGCCGTCGACGACAACTAAGGTTCCCACTTTATTGGTACTCAGGGTCTTATGATGGAACTGATTGAAGTTGATAAGCCACAGAGAGAGGCCACTACTTACGGTGGCTAATTAATGTGAGGAGTCACTATGAATATAAACAATGGCATGGCGATTAAATTTCCATATGATTTAATCCTCCCTGAAGCCGGGGTCTCGATAGTAGCTGCCGCTTCGTTGAATCTCTACAACCAATATTCCGGCTGGAACGATTTGCGACTCTCCAAGCAATTGGCGGGCGACTTCAAAATGTTTGAAGATCCGAAAAATCCGGGATTTATCACCTTGTCTCGGCTTGAAGAGCTTTCTAAAGAGTGCACAGACGTCGGTCAGTTCGCTAAGGAACTGCTGAAGCGTGAATCACTTTTGGATAAACTTGATAGTGATGGTGACAAGTGGCTGGACGGCAAAATCAGCCCGCAAAGCATTCAGGATACGATTGCCGAGCTAACCCAACTGAGAAAAAACAGCCAAGTCAAAGTCAGTGTCATCAGCGGCGTCGCGCCTCTCGTAGAGGTCACGCCTGCGGTGGTGGCTACCGTTGGCCCGTTGTAACCTGCTCCCGTAGAGAACAGGCAGCTCAGTATCACTCTCAAGACTCTCTGCGTGACGCAGGTTCTTGATGATGCAATTGCTGATACGGACTATGCCCCGCACGGTTCTCACAGTGCGGGGCTTCCCAGGTTACTGAGCTTCGGCAGCCTTGTCGGCATGAGATAAGCTGTAAACATACGCTGCCAGCAAATGCACCTTGTCATTGCCCTGCAGTTGCTCCTGCGCAGGCATCTGGCCCTGACGGCCATAGCGGATGGTCTGCTGCAGTTGCGCGAAGCTCGAACCGTAGATGAATGCGCCTGGATGTGTCAGGTCCGGCGCGCCCATGGCGGGAGTGCCTTTACCGGTCGGGCCGTGGCAGGCCACGCAGTTGGCGGCGAAGAGTTTCTCGCCGTTGGCCACGTCGGCCTTGGCGCCTTCGGGCAGTTTGCGGCCATCGAGCTGGGTCACCACAAAGCCTGCTACGTCAGCTACGCCTTGCTCGCCGATGACTTCGGCCCAGCCCGGCATCACCGCGTGGCGGCCCTTCATGATGGTTTCCTTGATGGTGTTGGGTTCGCCACCCCAGCGCCAGTCAGCGTCGGTCAGGTTGGGGAAGCCGTAGGCGCCCTTGGCGTCGGAGCCGTGACACACCGAGCAGTTGGAGGCAAACAGTCGGCCGCCCATTTTCAAGGCTTGCGGGTCCTTGGCGACTTCCTCAATGGGCATTGATGCGAATTTGGCGAAGATCGGCCCGAACTTGGCCTCCGACCTGGCCATTTCCTTTTCCCATTCGTGTACGCCGGTCCAGCCGGTCTGGCCGTTGGCAAACGCGGTTTGCTTGTCGTTGTCCAGGTAGTTGTAACCCGGCAGCAGGCCTTTCCAGTTACCCAGGCCCGGGTAGAGCACCAGGTAGCCAAGAGCGAAGACGATGGTGCCGACAAACAGCATGAACCACCATTTGGGCAGCGGGTTGTCGTACTCCTCGATGCCGTCGAACGAGTGGCCGACGGTCTCATCCGTCTGCTCGGTGCGCTGGCCCTTGCGGGTCGACAGCAGCAGCCAGGTCAGGGCGAAGATGGTACCCAGACTGAGGACTGTGACGTACAGACTCCAGAACGTAGTCATTCTTTGTTACTCCTAGAAGCTTGCTCGACGTGCTTGATGGCTTCGGGGTCATCTGCGAAGGGCAGCATGGTCGCGTCGTCAAACTCCGACTTGCGCCGTGGGCTGAACACCCACAACGCCAGGCCGATAAAGGCCACCATCACCACAACGGTGCCCAGGCCACGAATCATCCCGATATCCATGTAGGTCACCGTTTGCTTTTGATGATGGTGCCAAGGCCTTGCAGGTAGGCCACCAATGCGTCCATTTCGGTCTTGCCCTTCACGGCTGCGGCTGCACCGGCGATGTCTTCGTCGGTGTAGGGCACGCCCAGGGTGCGCAAGACTTCCATCTTCTTCGCGGTGTCCTTGCCGTCGAGCTTGTTTTCCACGAGGAACGGGTAAGCCGGCATTTTCGACTCCGGCACCACGTTGCGCGGGTTGTACAAGTGCGCACGCTGCCAGTCATCGGAATAACGCCCGCCCACACGGGCCAGGTCCGGGCCGGTGCGCTTGGAGCCCCACAGGAACGGGTGGTCCCACACGCTTTCACCGGCCACCGAATAGTGGCCGTAGCGTTCGGTTTCGGCACGGAACGGGCGGATCATCTGCGAGTGGCAGCCCACGCAACCGTTGGCGATGTAGACGTCACGGCCTTCCAGTTCAAGGGCGGTACGCGGCTTCATGCCTTCGACCGGCTTGTTCGTCACGTCCTGGAAAAACAGCGGGACGATTTGGGTCAGGCCGCCGATGCTCACGGCGATGACCATGAAGAAGGCCAGCAGGCCGATATTCTTCTCGACTACTTCATGCTTCATCAGTGAGCTCCCACAACGGCGATCTTGGCGGCGGCTTCAGCTTGCGCCGGGTCGGAGGCGCGCACGGTGCGCCAGACGTTGTAGGCCATCAACAACATGCCGCTGGCAAAGAACGCACCGCCCAGGGCTCGCACGATAAAGCCCGGATGGCTGGCTTGCAGCGCTTCGACGAAGGAATAGGTGAGGGTGCCGTCATCGTTGATCGCACGCCACATCAGGCCCTGGGTGATGCCGTTGACCCACATCGAAGCGATGTAGAGCACGGTGCCAATAGTGGCCAGCCAGAAGTGCGCGTTGATCAGCCCGACGCTGTGCATCTGCGCGCGGCCGAACAGTTTGGGGATCATGTGGTACAGCGCGCCGATGGAGATCATCGCTACCCAGCCCAGAGCGCCGGCATGTACGTGGCCGATGGTCCAGTCGGTGTAGTGGGACAGCGAGTTGACGGTCTTGATCGCCATCATCGGCCCTTCGAAGGTCGACATGCCGTAGAACGCCAGCGATACCACCAGAAAACGCAGGATCGGGTCGGTGCGCAGCTTATGCCAAGCGCCCGAGAGGGTCATCATGCCGTTGATCATGCCGCCCCAGCTTGGCGCCAGCAGGATGATCGACATCGCCATGCCCAGGGACTGTGCCCAATCCGGCAAGGCGGTGTAGTGCAAGTGGTGAGGGCCGGCCCAGATGTACAGGGTGATCAGTGCCCAGAAATGGACGATGGACAGGCGATAGGAGTAGATCGGGCGCTCGGCCTGCTTGGGCACGAAGTAATACATCATGCCCAGGAAGCCGGTGGTGAGGAAGAAGCCTACGGCGTTGTGGCCATACCACCACTGGATCATCGCATCCGTCGCGCCCGAGTAGGCCGAGTAGGACTTGAACAGGCTGACCGGCAACGAGGCGTGGTTGACGATATGCAGCATCGCCGTGACCAGGATAAACGCACCGTAGAACCAGTTGCCGACGTAGATGTGCTTGGTCTTGCGCTTGACGATGGTGCCAAAGAACACCACGGCATAGGTCACCCAGACGATGGCGAGCAAAATCGCGATCGGCCATTCCAGCTCGGCGTATTCCTTGGTGGTGGTGTAGCCCAGCGGCAGGCTGATGATGGCGCCGACGATAACCGCCTGCCAGCCCCAGAAGGTGAAGGCGGCCAGGCCATCCGAGATCAAGCGCGTCTGGCAGGTGCGCTGCACCACATAGTAGGAGGTGGCAAACAGTGCACATCCACCGAAGGCGAAGATCACCAGGTTGGTGTGCAGCGGGCGCAAACGACCGAAGGTCGTCCATGGCAGGTCGAAATTCAATTGCGGCCAGACCAGTTGCGAGGCGATGAACACCCCGAGCCCCATGCCAAGGATCCCCCAGACCACCGTCATGATGGCGAACTGGCGGACTACCTTATAGTTATAAGCAGTCGGACTGATTGCTGTGCTCATTCTAAGGTTCCACGGTTTAGGTTTTTTTATAGGTAAAATCGGCCGCAAGTATGTAGAAACCGAGGGGCCATTGCAACGCAATGACTGACCTGTATCAATGCGTTCCACGCCAGATTCTGCGCCCTTTCCATGTTTGGTGTAAGGATAAAGACCGAAATAGAAAGCTGATCAAGTGGACAGGAATTTTAGGGGGCGCAACGGATACCGTCGCCTACGCCAGAATTGCTCCACTGTGGGAACAAGCGTAGACCCGAATAGGAGGAGGGGAAAGGTGGGTGTCGCGAGGGTGCGACACTTGGTCGCGCAAGTGAAAACAACACCGGATCCCTGTAGGAGCGAGCTTGCTCGCGAAGTACTTCAGAGCGCCGCGTTTATTCTAGTTAAACGCGGCGTCCCCAGGTTCTTCGCGAGCAAGCTCGCTCCTACAGTGGAACGGGTTACTGCTCTACTGGGTCACGCTGTCTGGCGTTGCACCATCAGCGTTATGGGACAGGCTGTACACGTAAGCCGCCAGCAGGTGCACCTTGTCATTACCTTGCAGCACGTCCTGGGCCGGCATCTGGCCCTGGCGACCATGGCGGATGGTCTGCTGCAACTGCGCCAGGCTGGTGCCGTAGATAAACCCGGCAGGCTCGGTCAGGTTGGGCGCACCCATGGCTTCCACGCCGTGGCCCTGCGGGCCGTGGCAGGCGACGCAGGTGGTGTTGAAAGCGGCCTGGCCCGCTGCGAGGTCAGCAGTGCTGTCGGCGGGCAAGGGCAGCTTGGCCAGGTCGTGACGCACATAGGCGGCGACGTTCTTCACCCCGTCCTCGCCCAGCACTTCACCCCAGGCCGGCATCGCCGCGTGGCGACCGTTCAGGATGGTGGCCTTGATGGCCTCGGCCGAACCGCCCCAGCGCCAGTTGTTGTCGGCCAAGTTGGGGAAGCCATAGGCGCCCTTGGCGTCCGAGCCGTGGCATACCGCGCAGTTGGAGGCGAACAGGCGACCGCCCATCTTCAACGCTTGCGGGTCCTTGGCCACTTCTTCTACCGGCATGGCCGCGAACTTGGCGAAGATCGGCCCGAATTTGGCGTCGGCCTTGGCCATTTCCTTGTCCCATTCCTTGGTCTGGGTCCAGCCGTCTTCATAGCCCGGCAGCACGCCTTTCCAGTTGCCCAGGCCCGGGTAGAGGATCAGGTAGCCGACGGCAAATACCAGGGTGCCGGCGAACAACATAAACCACCACTGGGGCAGCGGGTTGTCGTATTCCTCGATCCCGTCGAAGGCGTGGCCCATGGTCTGGTCGACGCTGCCCTTGGTTTCGCCCTTGCGGGTGCCGACCAAGAGCCAGGTCAGGCCGATCAGGCTGCCCAGGGTCAATACGCAGATCCATGTACTCCAAAACGTAGTCATGGCCGAGTGCTCCTTGTGGCTGGCTCTGCTTGAGCGTCGGGTGGGGAAGGTTCATCGGCAAACGGCAGCAGGCGGGCCTGCTCGAATTCCGCATTGCGGCGGTTGTTGAAGACCCACAGCGACAGGCCGATAAAGGCGATGGCGACCACCAGCGTGCCGAGGCCGCGGATGGTGCCCGCATCGAATTCAAATCCCATGGCTCACCTCTTGCTCTTGATGGCAGTGCCGAGCACTTGCAGGTAGGAAACCAGCGCGTCCATCTCGGTCTTGCCCTTGAGGCTGGCGACGGCGCCGTTGATGTCGTCGTCGGTGTACGGCACTCCGAGCGTGCGCATCACTTTCAATTTGGTCTCGGTGTGGCTGCTGTCGACGGCGGCGGTGACCAGCCACGGATAGGCCGGCATTTTCGACTCCGGCACCACGTTGCGCGGGTTGTACAAGTGCGCGCGGTGCCAGTCGTCCGAGTAGCGCGCGCCGACGCGGGCCAGGTCCGGGCCGGTACGCTTGGAACCCCACAGGAACGGGTGGTCCCACACGCTTTCGCCGGCCACCGAGTAGTGGCCGTAGCGCTCGGTCTCGGCGCGGAACGGGCGGATCATCTGCGAGTGGCACTGCACGCAGCCTTCGCGGATGTAGATGTCGCGGCCTTCCAGTTGCAGCGCGGTGTAGGGCTTCATGCCTTCGACCGGTTTGTTGGTCACGTCCTGGAAGAACAGCGGGACGATCTGCGTCAGGCCACCGATGCTCACGGCGAGCACCATCAGCAGCATCAACAGGCCGACGTTCTTTTCAATCGTTTCGTGTTTCATCATCGACTCCTCAGGCCATCTGCGCGGCAGCGGTGACTTCGGCAGGTTGCGCCGAACGCACGGTGCGCCATGTGTTGTAAGCCATCAGGAACATGCCGCTGAGGAAGATCGCACCGCCCACCAGACGCACGATGAAGCCTGGGTGGCTGGCCACCAGGGTTTCGACGAAGGAGTAGGTGAGGGTGCCGTCTTCGTTGACCGCACGCCACATCAGGCCCTGGGCGATGCCGTTGACCCACATCGAGGCGATGTAGAGCACGGTGCCGATGGTGGCCAGCCAGAAATGCGCGTTGATCAGGCCGAGGCTGTACATCTGCTCGCGACCGAAGATTTTCGGGATCATGTGGTACAGCGCGCCGATGGAGATCATCGCCACCCAGCCCAGCGCCCCGGCGTGTACGTGGCCGATGGTCCAGTCGGTGTAGTGGGAGAGGGCGTTGACGGTCTTGATCGCCATCATCGGGCCTTCGAAGGTCGACATGCCGTAGAAGGCCAGGGAGACAACGAGGAAGCGCAGGATCGGGTCGCTGCGCAACTTATGCCAGGCACCCGAGAGGGTCATCATGCCGTTGATCATGCCGCCCCAGCTTGGCGCCAGCAGCACCAGTGACATCACCATGCCCAGGGACTGTGCCCAGTCCGGCAAGGCGGTGTAGTGCAAGTGGTGAGGGCCTGCCCAGATGTACAGCGTGATCAGCGCCCAGAAGTGCACGATCGACAAGCGATAGGAATACACCGGGCGCTCAGCCTGTTTGGGCACGAAGTAGTACATCATCCCCAGAAAGCCCGCAGTCAGG
This sequence comes from Pseudomonas sp. MF7453, assembly GCF_016405455.1. NCBI lineage: Bacteria > Pseudomonadati > Pseudomonadota > Gammaproteobacteria > Pseudomonadales > Pseudomonadaceae > Pseudomonas > Pseudomonas sp. MF7453. The sequence continues at coordinate 197,418 of NZ_JAEKCN010000010.1, forward strand.
AAAAAGCCTACCGCGTTGTGCCCATACCACCACTGCACCATGGCATCCGTCGCACCGCCGTACAGCGAGTAGGACTTGGTCAGGCTGACCGGGATTTCCAGGTTATTGACGATATGCAAGATGGCCACGGTGATGATGAACGCACCGAAGAACCAGTTACCCACATAGATATGCTTGGTCTTGCGCTTCATGATCGTGCCGAAGAACACGATGGCGTAGGCGACCCAGACGATGGTGATCAGAATGTCGATCGGCCATTCCAGCTCGGCGTATTCCTTGGAGCTGGTGTAGCCCAGTGGCAGGCTGATCGCCGCCAGCAGGATCACAAGCTGCCAGCCCCAGAAGCAGAACGCGGCGACTTTCGGCGCGAACAGCTGCGTCTGGCAGGTGCGTTGCACCGAGTAAAAGGAGCTGGCGAACAGCGCACAGCCACCGAACGCGAAAATCACCGCATTGGTGTGCAATGGGCGCAGACGGCCGAAGCTGGTCCAGGGCAAATCGAAGTTGAGCGCAGGCCAAACCAATTGGGCCGCGAGAAAAACCCCGAGCCCCATGCCGACGATGCCCCACACCACCGTCATAATGGCGAATTGGCGGACCATCTTGTAGTTATAGGCGGTACTTAAAGTAGTGTTCATGGTTCCCCATCCACGGTTCAACCCAAGCAAGTGCGGCACTTGGGCTGGAGTTATAGGCAGACTAAAAAGCGAGGCAAGCATGGGCAAAGAGCACAAGGCCAGTATTGACGGGGATCAATGGGCGCAGTGTGTACGGGAACATGGCTGGTTGTGGGATGTCGCCACGGGCACGATTTCGGATAAGCCGGTCACGTTGATCCTGGCCCACGGCGCTGGCGCACCGATGGACTCGGCGTTCATGAATGACATGGCTGCACGCCTTGCCGGGCATGGCGTGAACGTTTTGCGCTTCGAGTTCCCATACATGGCCCAGCGCCGCTTGGAGGGGGGCAAACGCCCGCCGAATCCGGCGCCGAAACTGCTGGAGGCGTGGCGTGAGGTGTATGCCCAGGTGCGACGTCATGTCGCTGGGAAACTGGCGATTGGCGGCAAGTCGATGGGCGGGCGCATGGCCAGTTTGTTGGCCGATGAGCTGGGCGCCGATGGGTTGGTGTGCCTGGGCTATCCGTTTTATGCGGTGGGCAAGCCGCAAAAGCCTCGGGTGGAGCACTTGGCCGGGTTGAAGACGCCGACGTTGATTGTGCAGGGCGAGCGCGATGCCTTGGGCAATCGTGCGGCGGTGCAGGGTTATGACTTGTCAGAGAGCATTGAGGTGATGTGGCTGGCGGCGGGGGATCATGATTTGAAGCCGTTGAAGGCGTCGGGGTTCAGTCATGAGCAGCATTTGGAGGCGGCGGCCATCAAAGCGTCAGGTTTTCTCGCCTGACGCTTTGCAGGTCTCTATGTTGGGATATTTCGGCTAGTGTTTTCGTGAGGTTTAACACTAGCGGTCCCTAATGAGCGTGAAGTGTCCTGTCGCGTCGTATTGAGCATACTCACTGTCGAAGGACGCCTCGAAGTTGCCATTGGCCGTGCCTTCAACAGGGTTGAGCTTTATTGTCAGCGTTGCGTGTTTGGCGGGAATTGCTGTAGTGCCAGGCATGTCGCCAGGGCCAGAGATGTAAAGAGCATAATGTAAAATTCCGTCAAGTATATACGTATTGTCTATCGGCGCTTCTCCTAGGTAGGGAATATGAAAATAATACGAAGAAAAATTCTTTTCAGGTTTATCTCCAATGGCCCCTGAAAATATCCAGGTATTTGTCTGTGTACGATGACCAAAAATTGTTCTTTCTGCAGTGATTGATGTTTGAGAGTTTTTAAATGTCCATTCAAAATGGTTGTTTGCTGATTGAGAGAGATAGCAGTCGGGGATGAAAATAATTTCTTGGTTCATGGTGAGACCTTTTACCCGTGGGGTTTGCGCTATCTGATTTTTTCAGAAATGCCAGCTTGAGTGTGTCGCGCTCGCCTGAGACGTGAAACTTATTTTGTTTTAAGCCTCTGTTGTCGAGCCTTATTACGATGGGGGGGTAGGGTCTTTTATAGGCTGAAACGTGCCGTTAGTCATCTCTACACGGTCGCGGATTTTATTTTTAAAGGTGGCTTCGCAGCGCAACGGCTGCTGAGTCAGTGTAAGCGTTACATTGTATTCGTCTTCATAGGTGCCACCGCCGAAGGGAGCATAGTAAAAATTCGATTTCTCATCACCGTTTTTAAATGTTTCATCGATGATCTGTTCATTTTCATCGTCGCAGTAAATATAAATAGCCCACTCCCGGTATTGAGGCGTACCCCATTCTCCCTCCTCGCCGGTCAGATACCATGCCTTACTTGAATTGGAGTAGGCCAACCAGCCCTCCGTTTTGTATTGAGTTTGTCCTTCTGTCCACTTAAAGACCGAACGTTGTGAGTTAAGGGTAGTTCCAGGCCACTCACAGCGGCATTTTATTTCGCATAATTCCGACGCTGTGTCAGTGAAAGAACCTTCGAAATTCAGCGTTGTGTTCCCTGTGCTTTCGTCAACGGTTACTTCAATGTCGCCGACAGGTTTAATACGTTCTTCCGTTTCAGGTGCGTTATTGTTTGCACCTTGAATGTACACGTGGGCGAAGGCTTTCGGGGTTTGCTTGAGTGATTTGTTCGGTGATGTGCTTATGGAGTCGCAAGGTATTTTCAGTAACAGTGATTGTTGAGTGTCAGGGGACTGGAGCGTTAACTTGACCCAATACTGATTATTGTATTCGGATAGGTGCAGTGGGAGGGCCCAGCCTTCCAATGTTCTTTCGTTGTTCGATGATTTTTCAGTCCACTGCACACGTCCCATGGTTTTTGGGAAGGGATGCAGGGCGCTATTTGAATCGGCAGGTCGGGACATGGCGATGTGCTCCTGTTTGACAGGTTCACACTATAAGGAGGGAGGCGTTCAAAGGTTAACTGTGAGAATTGACAGTTTTATAGAATGCTTGGTGATAAAAAGATGATGAGTGATAGCCATCTGCAAGGGACTCACTTGTTGGAGAAAGTGAGCCCCTGAAGTTCTACCGGTTAAAACGCTCCACCAGCGAGTACTGAGTATTCGCCGTATGCGTCAGCTCTTCACTCAACTGCGCCGAGTTCATCGCCTGCTCTGAAGTCTGGTCTGCCAACAACGCGATGGTGCTGATGTTACGGCTGATCTCCTCGGCCACGGCGCTTTGCTCTTCGGTGGCAGCGGCAATCTGGGTGGTCATGTCGGTGATGTTGGCCACCGCCTCACTGATACCCACCAACGCCTGATCCGCTTCCATCACCCGCGCCACACCTTCTTCAGCCTGGCGGTGCCCGGCGTCCATGGTTTGCACGGCTGCAGCCGCCGTGTGTTGCAGCTTGGCGATCAGGGTATGGATCTGCCCGGTGGATTCAGCCGTACGCTGCGCCAGTTGGCGCACTTCATCGGCGACCACCGCAAAACCACGGCCCATCTCACCGGCACGCGCGGCTTCGATAGCGGCGTTGAGCGCCAGCAAGTTGGTCTGGTCGGCGATGCCCTTGATTACATCGACAACGCCGCCAATTTCATCGCTGTCCTTGGCCAGTTGAGTAACCGTCACACCGGTCTCGCCTACCGCAACCGACAGCCGCTGAATCGCCTCGCGGGTTTCCCCGGCGATATCGCGGCCGCGACCGGTCAGGCGGTTGGCTTCCTGGGTGGCGTCGGCGGTGCGCTGCACGTGGCTGGCGACTTCCTGGGTGGTTGCAGCCATCTGGTTGACGGCGGTGGCCACCTGTTCGGTTTCCACACGCTGACGTTCCAGGCCGCTGGAGCTGCTGTGCGCCAGGGTGTTGGACTGTGCCGCCTGATCGTTGAGGTGCTCGGCAGTGTCCTGCAAGCGGGTCAGGCAGGTCTTCAGACGCGCTTCCTGGCTGAGGATCGACATTTCCAGGCGCGCTTGTGCGCCACGGCTGTCGGTGTACATTTGCGCAATCAGCGGGTCGGAGGTGGTCTGCTCGGCCAGGCGCAGCAGGCGCTTGAGGCCGCGTTGCTGCCAGCTCAGGCCCAGCAGGCCCAACGGGACCGACAACGCCGCAGCCAGGGCAAAACCCCACTGGGAGGTGAGGGTGGCGCCGATCATGAAACTCAGTTGGCTGACCAGGATAAACGGCAGCCAGTCCTGCAGCACCGGCAGCCATTTGTCGCGCTGGGGAATGGCCGACTTGCCCTGGTTGATGCGTTGATAAAGCGCCTCGGCCCGGCGGATCTGCTCGGCGGTGGGCTTGATGCGCACCGATTCGTAGCCGATCACCTGGTTGCCGTCGAACACCGGTGTCACATAGGCGTTAACCCAGTAGTGGTCACCGGTCTTGCAGCGATTCTTGACAATGCCCATCCATGGCAAGCCTTGTTTGAGCGTGGACCACATGTGCGCGAACACCGCCGAGGGCACATCCGGGTGACGCACCAGGTTGTGCGGAGCACGGATCAGTTCGTCGCGGGTGAACCCACTGATTTCGACAAACGCGTCGTTGCAGTAGGTAATGACGCCCTTGGCATCTGTGGTGGAGATCAACCGTTGCTGAGCGGGGAAGGTACGTTCGCGCTGGGTAACGGGTTGGTTATTACGCATGATTGTTCAATCCGCAAGGCTTTCAGGGGGTATCGGCCATGTGGGGCATTTATTTAACTTATTTTTGCAACAATCCTGGGACAGACGTTACCCCTGTAGGAGCGAGCTTGCTCGCGAAGCACCCAAGGGCAACGCGTTCATTCAGGATGCCTGCGTTAGCGTTGAAGTGCTTCGCGAGCAAGCTCGCTCCTACAGAAGAAAGGCTTAGCTGGCCAGCATTGGGTAGGTGAACAAGCCGAAGTGCAGCAGATTCAAGCCAAAATGCGTGGCAATCGCTGCGCCGAGCCCGCCAAAGCGATACGCCAGGCCGTAACCGACCCCGGCAATACTGGCCAGCATCACCCATTGCCAACCCGCACCGAAATGCATCAGGCCGAATAACAGCGAGGCCAGCAGCAGCGCAAGGTTCTCGCCGTAGGGCAAGTGTTTGAAGCGTTGGCTCAGGCCGCCCTGAACATAGCCACGAAACAGCGCTTCTTCCACCAGCGTCACCAGCAGCAGGTTATTGAGTACCCACAGCCATGCCTGGTCCGGCCATTTCGGCGCCCAGCTGATCATTCCCATCAGTGCGGCACCACCCAATACGGCGATAGCGGCCAGGGTCAGGGCCAGGGCGGTGACGCAGATCGACAGGCGCAATGAGCGTCGCGCCACAATCCACGGGCAGGCCAGCAACAGCCAGAAGCCTATCAGGGGCTTGTCCTGGTTCAGGTACATCGAGAATGGCACTGAGTCCGGAGTAAAACGCTGGGGCGCAATGCCGCGGCCGTTATAGAAACCCGGCAACCAGTGCATCGCCAGCCCCAGAGCCAGCACGATAAACAAACCATGGCCCAGGTAGCGTGCCCAGGGGTTGCGTTGCTGGCGTACGGCGTACCCGGCCACCAGCAGCAGTGCAATGGAGACCGCCGCCAGTACGCCCAGTTGGCCGTAGATCAAGGCCACGACATAGCCAATGGAAAGTAGGGTGAGGTACAGCCAGGGCAAAGCAATCATGTGAAATCCTTCGAAAAAACCGGGCGGCATTATAGCGAGTGGCCAGGTTGTAGGGCATGAAAACGCCTCCACGTACAAGGCAAGGGGGAAAGGATTGCAAAGTATGTTTGCGGCTGGTTATAGTCGTCGCCTATTTATCCCTTCAAAAAGATCAGCACATGCCAGCTTCCCAGTGCATAGCGGTAGTCGATTCAGCGGTCAACGCTGTGGTCGTGCCGTGCCGTGGCAAGCAGCCTGCGCAGATCAGTCATTACCCCCCACCTGTCAGTAGCACGCCGGTGTACGCAGTCGTATCACCGCCGGGTGTTGGCATTGCGGGCTGATCAGCGATTCGCTGTTGCCCCGTGCCTGCCTGAAAAAACCTACTGAAATTCAGTCCTTACTGAATCGGCTTTTTTGCCTGATAACAGGTGGTAACTCATGTCTGTTCTTTCGAAACAATCCGTGGCCGCGGCGGCCTCGACGAGCGTGTTTGTCTTGCTGTGGAGCAGCGGGGCGATCTTCTCCAAGCTGGGCCTGGCCCATGCTTCGCCCTTTGCTTTTCTGCTGATCCGGTTTGCCATCGCTCTGATGGGGTTGGTGATGCTGGTGCCAATCCTCAAGTTGAAGCTGCCGCGCGCCGGCAAGCCCCTGCTGTATGCAGCGGCGACGGGCCTGGTGTTGTTGGGGGCTTATCAGATTTTCTATCTGTTGGCCCTGGACCTCAAAGTCACCCCCGGGGTGATGGCGACCATCATGGGCGTGCAGCCGATCCTCACCGTGGTGTTGATGGAGCGCCAGCGCTCCTGGCGCCGGCTGTTCGGCCTGGGGTTAGGCTTGGCCGGGTTGATCATGGTGGTGTACCAGGGCGTCGGGCTGGCGGGCATGTCCCTGGCGGGGATGCTGTTCGGGCTGCTGGCGCTGGCGAGCATGACGTTTGGCTCGATCATGCAAAAGCGCATCACCGACAACCCCTTGGGCACATTGCCGTTGCAATACCTGGCCGGGCTGTTGCTGTGCGGCGTGTTCGTGCCGTTCCAGCCGTTCCACTTCGAGCACAGTGCAGGCTTTTACCTGCCGGTGCTGTGGATGGGTTTGGTGGTGTCGGTGCTGGCGACGCTGTTGCTGTATCGGCTGATTGCACGGGGCAACCTGGTGAATGTCACCAGTTTGTTCTATCTGGTGCCGGCGGTGACGGCGGTGATGGACTACCTGATCTTCGGCAACCGCCTGGCGCTGTTGAGCGTGCTGGGAATGGCGTTGATCATCGTCGGTTTGGTCTTCGTGTTCCGTAAGAACTAAAAACCACCCCTGTAGGAGCGAGCTTGCTCGCGAAGAACGTCAACGATAACGAGGGCATCCTGAATGAACAGGGCGCTCTCCGGTTTTTCGCGAGCAAGCTCGCTCCTACAGTTATTTGGACCGGCGCAGCACCAACCACAAGGCCCCGGCAATCAGCACACCGCCATACAGATGAGCCATGGACAGCGGCTCATCCAGCAGCAACGCTCCCCACAGCACGCCGAACGGCGGAATCATAAAGGTCACGGTCATTGACTTGACCGGGCCGATGGATGACAGCAGGCGGAAGTACAGAATGTAGGCGAACGCCGTACATACCAGCCCCAATCCCAGCAGCGACACCCACACCTGCCAGCCGCCCCAACTCGCCGGCGGATGGGTGAGGGCGCTGAAGGCGAAGAACGGCAGCAAAAACAAGGTTGCACCCAGCATACTGCCCAAGGCCGACAGGCGACTGTCCAACCCGCCGCGCTGATCCAGCCAGCGTCGCGCCAGGAAACCGGCGAAGCCATAGCAGGTGGTCGCCAGCAGGCACGCCAATGCGCCCATTAACAGTTCCAGATCAAATGCCACCGGCCCCGCGCGGGTGAGCACGGCAACACCAAGCAGCCCCAAGGCCACCCCCGCTATTTTCGACGGCGTCAGACGCTCGCTGAAAAACAACCCGCCAATCAACACACCCATCAGCGGTGTGGTGGCGTTGAAAATTGCCGAATAACCCGCCGGCAATACCTGCGCCGCCACCGAATACATGGTTGCCGGAACCCCGGAGTTGATCACGCCCAACAGCAAAACGGTCTTGAACTTGCCCTGGAAATCCCAGCTCACCCGCATCATTGCCAGGATCACCAGCAAACCGGCAGCGGCAATCGACACACGGAAAAATGCGGTCGGCACCGTGCCGATTTCCGGCGCGATGATGCGCATAAACAGGAAACTCGCGCCCCAGATGGCAGCCAGTCCCAGCAAGTAGAGGGTGTCAACAGGTCTCACGGAAAACTCCTACGCCAATCAGGCGGGGAGTGTTGCCCAGCGCTCAGGCCGACACAATCGCTAACTACAGCCGCCCCTGAAAAATCCCACTTCTCCTGCCGGCGTTCACTGTCTAAGCTCTGAGCTTCCCGCTACCCGTTCGAGGTTTCCCGCATGTCGCAGCCCGCCCTCGCTATCGCCCGGATGATCCTCGACGGTTTCGACGATTACCGTGAGCACTTTCGCCAGATCACCGATGGTGCCCGCGAACGGTTCGAGAAGGCCCAGTGGCAGCAGGGGCAGGCGGCGTCGGCGGCGCGCATCAACCTGTATGAAGAGAAAGTCGCCGAGGTCACTGCCCGCCTGCGCGCCGGTTTCGACGCCGGCGCGTTGCAGGACATCGAGCTGTGGCCGCTGGTGAAAAGCGCCTATATCGGCCTGATCGACCTGCGCTTTGACGATGAGTTGTCCGAGACCTGGTACAACTCGATCTTCTGCGGCCTGTTCAGTCATGACCTGATCAGCGACGGCTGCATGTTCATCCACACCACCCGGCCGAGCCTGCGCCGGGCGCGGGCGGCGCAAACCCGGGTTTACACGCCGGCCGGTAAAATATCAGACATGCTGGCGCAGATTTTCTCTGACTACAGCTTCAGCGAGCCCTACGCCGACCTTCCTGCCGATCTGAGCCGCCTCGAAGCCCAACTGCGGGAAAACCTGCCGGATTGGGTATGCAAGGACCCGGACCTCAAGGTCGAGCTGTTTTCCTCGGTGCTCTACCGCAACAAAGGCGCCTACCTTGTAGGGCGTATCTACACCCGCGACGAACAATGGCCGTTGGTGATTCCGCTGCTGCACCGTGAAGGGCGAGGCATCCAGATCGATGCGTTGATCACCGACGAAGCCGACGTGTCGATCATCTTCTCGTTCACCCGTTCCTATTTCATGGTCGACGTGCCGGTGCCCGCTGAATTCATCGGTTTTCTCAAACGCATCCTGCCGGGCAAGCACATTGCTGAGCTGTACACCTCCATCGGTTTCTACAAACACGGCAAATCCGAGTTCTACCGCGCACTGATCAATCACCTGGCCACCACTGACGATCAGTTCATCATGGCCCCCGGTGTGCGCGGTATGGTCATGAGCGTGTTCACGCTGCCGGGGTTCAACACCGTGTTCAAGATCATCAAGGACCGCTTTTCACCGTCGAAAAACGTCAACCGCGCCACGGTGATCGAGAAGTACCGGCTGGTTAAAAGTGTCGACCGGGTAGGGCGCATGGCCGATACCCAGGAGTTCGCCGATTTCCGTTTCCCCTTGAGCAAGTTCGAGCCCGAGTGCCTGGCCGAGCTGCTGGAAGTCGCCGCCGGCACGGTCGAAGTGGAAGGCGACAGCGTGCTGATCCGCCACTGCTGGACCGAACGGCGGATGACGCCGCTCAACCTCTACCTCGACAACGCCAACCCCGCTCAGGTGCGCGAAGCATTGGAGGATTACGGCCTGGCGATCAAGCAACTGGCGGCGGCGAATATCTTCCCTGGCGACATGCTACTGAAAAACTTTGGCGTCACCCGCCACGGCCGCGTGGTGTTCTACGACTACGATGAAATCTGCTTTCTCACCGAAGCCAACTTCCGCCATATTCCTGCGCCGCGTACCCCCGAGGATGAAATGGCCTCCGAGCCCTGGTACTCCATCGGCCCGCTGGATGTGTTCCCCGAAGAGTTCCCTCCGTTCCTGTTTGCCGACGCGGGGCAACGCAGGTTGTTCGATGAACTGCATGGCGAGTTGTACAACGCTGACTACTGGAAGGGCCTGCAGGATGCGATTCGCGCCGGCAAGGTCATTGATGTGTTCCCATACCGGCGCAAGGACCGCGATAACGAATGAGGCGCGCGCACGTCCAGGGTTTTCTGCGACAATCCGCCCCCTGCATAAATAGACGACCCAAACGCACCTGATGACTGACCAAGCACCCACCATCGACCAACTGCTCAAAACCCTCGATCACGCCATGCTCGCCGACCGCCACCGCTTGCGCCGGCAGTTGCTTGAGCTGCGCAAGAAGCCCGATGAGGACAAGCTGGCGCAGTGGGTGGCGCGGATGCAGGCATCCTGTGCACAGGTCACGGCGCGGCGCGCCAGCCTGCCGGTGATCCGCTACGACGACAGCCTGCCGATTGCCGCCAAGCGCGATGAGATCAAGGACGCGCTGCTCAAGCACCAGGTGCTGATCATTGCCGGTGAGACCGGTTCGGGCAAGACCACCCAGTTGCCGAAAATCTGCCTGGAAATCGGTCGCGGCCAGTACGGTCTGATCGGCCACACCCAGCCACGTCGGATCGCAGCGCGCAGTGTCGCCAGCCGTGTCGCTGAAGAGCTGGCCACGCCATTGGGTGCGCTGGTCGGTTACCAAGTGCGCTTCGAAGACCAGAGTGACTCCAACACCCTGATCAAGCTGATGACCGACGGCATCCTGCTGGCCGAAACCCAGAACGACCGTTACCTGGAACGCTACGACACGATCATCGTCGACGAAGCCCACGAACGCAGCCTGAACATCGACTTTCTGCTCGGCTACCTCAAGACCCTGTTGCCGCGGCGCCCCGACCTGAAAGTCATCATCACCTCGGCGACCATCGACCTGGAGCGCTTTTCCAAACATTTTGACGATGCGCCGATTGTCGAGGTGTCGGGCCGTACCTTCCCGGTGGACACCTGGTATCGCCCACTCACCCTGGAACAGGACGAAGAGGGCAACCGCGTCGAGGACGACCTGACCGTCGACCAGGCGATCCTCGCCACCCTCGACGAAATCGCCGCCCATGAACGCAGCGAGCGACGCAGCCCCGGCGATGTGCTGGTGTTTCTGCCCGGCGAGCGCGAGATCCGCGATGCCGCCGACATGCTGCGCAAGGCCCAGCTCAAGCACACCGAGATTTTGCCGCTGTACGCGCGGCTGTCGCCGGCCGAGCAACAGCGCATTTTCCAATCCCACCCGGGCCGGCGCGTGGTGCTGGCGACCAACGTTGCGGAAACCTCGCTGACGGTGCCGGGCATTCGTTATGTGATCGACAGCGGGACTGCACGCATCAGCCGCTACAGCTACCGCGCCAAAGTGCAGCGCCTGCCGATCGAGGCGATTTCCCAGGCCAGCGCCAACCAGCGCAAGGGCCGTTGTGGCCGGGTTGAGCCGGGCATTTGCGTGCGTCTGTACAGCGAAGAGGATTTTATCGGGCGCCCGGAGTTCACCGATCCGGAAATCCTGCGCACTAACCTCGCCGCCGTGATCCTGCAGATGCTGCACCTGCGCTTGGGTGAGATCACCGATTTCCCGTTTATCGAACCGCCGGATGGCAAAGCGATCAGCGACGGGTTCAACCTGCTGCAGGAACTCTCGGCGGTGGACCGTAACAGCCAGCTCACGCCGTTGGGCCGCCAGCTTGCACGCCTGCCGGTGGACCCGCGTATGGGCCGCATGTTGCTCGAAGCGGCCAAGCTGGGCAGCTTGCAGGAAGTGCTGATTGTTGCCAGCGCCATGTCGATCCAGGACCCGCGCGAGCGGCCGCCGGAGCGCCAACAGGCCGCCGACCAGGCCCACGCACAGTGGAAAGATCCGGATTCGGACTTCGCCGGGTTGGTCAACCTGTGGCGCGGGTTTGAAGAGCAGCGCCAGGAACTGACTGCCAGCCCGTTGCGTAACTGGTGCCGCAAGAACTTCCTCAATTACCTGCGTCTGCGCGAGTGGCGCGACTCCCATCGCCAATTGAGCCTGATCTGCCGCGACATGCAGCTCACCGTCAATAAAGAGCCGGCGGATTTCCCCAAACTGCACAAGGCGGTGCTGTCCGGTCTGCTCAGCCAGATCGGCCAGAAGACCGAAGACGGCGACTACCTCGGTGCGCGGCAGCGCCGATTCTGGATCCATCCCTCGTCCGGCATCGGCAAGAAGCGTCCGCAATGGCTGATGACCGCCGAACTGGTGGAAACCACCAAGCTCTATGCGCGCATGGTGGCGAAGATTGATGCCGACTGGATCGAGCCGCTGGCGGGGCACCTGATCAAGAAAAACCACTTCGAACCCCATTGGGAGAAGAAGCGCGGCCAGGTCGTGGCGTTTGAGCAGATCACTCTGTTCGGCCTGATTGTGGTGGGTCGCCGCCCGGTGCATTACGGGCCGATTGACCCGGTGGTGTCTCGCGAGTTGTTTATTCGTGAGGGCCTGGTGCGCGGCGAGATTCAGTCCCGTGCCAAGTGCCTGACGGCCAACCAGAAACTGTTGGAGCAACTCGACGAGCTGGAAGCCAAGGCTCGCCGTCGCGACATCCTGGCCGACGAAGAAACCCTGTACGCCTTTTACGATGCGCGCCTGCCCGCAGAGATTTATCAGACCGCGACGTTCGACAGCTGGTACAAGGTCAACAGCCAGAAAGACCCGCAACTGTTGATCATGCGCGAAGAAGACGTATTGGCCCGCGAGGCCAGCGAAGTCACCGCCGCGCATTATCCGGACACCTTGCACTTGGGCGACCTGGCGCTGGCCTTGAGTTACCACTTCGAACCTAACCACCCCCGTGACGGCGTGACCCTGCGGGTGCCGGCGCCGTTGTTGCCGGCGTTGCCGGCCGAGCGCCTGGAGTGGCTGGTGCCGGGCTTGATCGAGGCCAAGTGCATCGCCCTGGTGCGCAACTTGCCCAAGGCGTTGCGCAAAAACTTCGTGCCCGTGCCGGACTTCGTCAAGGCCGCGCTGCAACGCATCGAATTCGGCCAGGGCTCGCTGCCCCAGGCGCTGGGACGCGAACTGCTGCGCATGACCGGTGCGCGGGTCAGCGATGAAGCCTGGGCCGAAGCGGCGCAGCAGGTAGAAAGCCACCTGAAGATGAACCTGGAAGTGGTCGACGGCCAGGGTAAGTTCCTTGGCGAAGGTCGCGACCTGGCCGAACTGACTGCACGTTTTGCCGAGGCCAGCCAGGCTGCGTTGGCGGTACCACAGACTGCGAAAAGCCAACAGCCGGTAGAGGCCAAGGTGTTCGCGGCGGTGGCCGAAAAGACCCAGCAAAACATTGCTGGCCTGTCGATGACGGTGTACCCGGCGCTGGTGGAAGAGAACGGCACGGTCAAGGAAGGGCGTTTCTCCACCGCCGCCGAAGCCGAGTTTCAGCATCGCCGCGCATTGCAGCGGCTGCTGATGCAGCAACTGGCGGAGCCGGCAAAATTCCTGCGCGGCAAATTGCCGGGCCTGACTGAGTTGGGCTTGATGTATCGCGAACTGGGGCGTATCGACGCGCTGGTGGAAGACATCCTGTTGGCCAGCCTCGACACCTGTGTACTTGAAGGCGAAGCCAGCCTGCCGCGCGATGGCGCGGGCCTGGCGGCCCTGGCCGAGCGCAAGCGTGGCAGTTGGACCGAGCACGCCGAGCGCCTGGCACGCCTGACCCTGGAAGTGCTGAAACTCTGGCACGGCCTGCAAAAGCGCTTCAAAGGCAAGATCGACCTGGCCCAGGCCGTGGCCTTGAACGATATCAAGCAGCAACTGAGCAACCTGGTATACCCAGGGTTTGTGCGGGAAACCCCGGCCCAGTGGTTCAAGGAACTGCCGCGTTTCCTCAAGGCTATCGAACTGCGCCTGGAAAAACTGCCGAGCCAGGTGCAAAAGGATCGGGTATGGAGTAGCGAGCTCAGCGGCCTGTGGGCGCAATACCAGAACCGCCTGAACAAACACACCCAGGAAGGCAAGCGTGATCCACAGTTGGAGCTGTACCGCTGGTGGCTGGAGGAATACCGGGTGTCGTTGTTTGCTCAGCAGTTGGGTACCAAGGTACCGATTTCCGATAAACGCTTGAGCAAGCAGTGGAGCCAGGTAGAGCCCTGATTCCGGGCCCAACTGTAGGAGCGAGCTTGCTCGCGAAAAACGTCAACGATAACGCGGGTTTCCTGAGTAAACGCGGCGCCTGTGAGTTTTTCGCGAGCGAGCTCGCTCCTACAGGTATTAGGGCTTGCTCCCTCCCACAATGGGGCGTTTGTGTGGCCTATAGCGCCAAATCCTCGGGGTTGTGGCAAACTTCGCGGTTACAAGAGTGAATAAAGCGTCGCCAGTTTGATGCCTGCTGGACGGAATCAAACGACTTAAAGTTTGGTACGACGGTACCAATATCTTCTGCCTGACAGATTTAGAGGAACGACCGTGCATAACGTCGTCATCAGCGGCACTGGCCTGTATACCCCGGCCAATAGCATCTCCAACGAAGAGCTGGTGCAGTCTTTCAATGCCTACGTACAACAGTTCAACGCCGACAACGCCGCCGCCATCGAGCGTGGCGAGGTGCAGGCGCTGACCGAGTCGAGCGCGGCATTCATCGAAAAGGCATCCGGCATCAAGAGCCGTTTTGTGATGGACAAGGACGGCATCCTCGATCCGCAGCGCATGGCCCCACGCTTGCCCGAGCGCAGCAACGACGAATGGTCGGTGCTTTGCCAGATGGCCATCGGTGCCGCCGAACAAGCCCTGCAACGTGCCGGCAAGACCGCCGCCGACATCGACGGCGTCATCGTCGCCTGCTCCAACTTGCAACGCGCTTACCCGGCGATCGCCATTGAAGTTCAGGAAGCTTTGGGCATCCAGGGGTTCGGTTTCGACATGAACGTGGCGTGTTCTTCGGCCACCTTCGGCATCCAGAACGCGGCCAACAGCATCCAGTTGGGTCAGGCTCGGGCGATCCTGATGGTCAACCCGGAAGTCTGCACCGGCCACCTGAACTTTCGCGATCGCGACAGCCACTTCATCTTCGGTGATGCCGCCACGGCGGTGATCCTGGAACGCGCTGACCTGGCGACGTCCGAGCACCAGTTCGACGTGGTGAGCACCAAGCTGCTGACCAAGTTTTCCAATAACATCCGTAACAATTTCGGCTTCCTCAACCGCACGGCGGAAGAGGGCGTTGGCGCCCCCGACAAGCTGTTCGTGCAGGAAGGCCGCAAGGTATTTCGCGATGTCTGCCCGATGGTGGCCGAATTGATTGGCGCGCACCTGGCGGAAAATCAGTTGAGTGTGACCGATGTGAAGCGTTTCTGGCTGCACCAGGCCAACCTGAGCATGAACCACCTGATCGTGAAAAAGCTGCTGGGGCGCGATGCGTCGGTGGCAGAAGCGCCAGTGATCCTCGATACTTACGCCAATACCAGCTCGGCCGGCTCGGTGATTGCGTTTCACACTTATCAGGATGACCTGCCCAAGGGCTCGGTTGCCGTACTCAGCTCCTTTGGCGCCGGGTATTCGATTGGCAGTGTGATCCTGCGCAAACGCTGAGTGTGTGGGAGCTGGCTTGCCTGCGATGGCATCACAGTGGTGTGCTTGATACACCGAGGTGTCTGCATCGCAGGCAAGCCAGCTCCCACAGGACCGGGTGTGCACTTTTAAATAGAGGTTTGAATGGCAGCAGCGGACGACGCGCACCTGCTTGAACGCCTGCTCAAGGGTGAGCAGCGGGCCTATAAGGAATTGGTCACCACCTACCAGAGCGCAATGCGGGCGGTGGCCTATGCCATCGTCGGTCAGCGCCACGCCGATGAAATCGTGCAAGACGCCTGGCTTTCGGTCGTACGTAATCTGGCCAAATTTGAAGGGCGATCAAGCCTCAAGACGTGGCTGTTGACCATTACCGCCAACGCCGCCAAGGGGCGTTACAAACAGAATCGTCGAGAGGTACTGCTCGACGACTTGCCTTCGCCCCACGGCACCATTGGTGATGACCGTTTCAGCCCGGATGATGGCCATTGGGCTGTCGCCCCGTATGCCTGGCACCAGGACACCCCGGAAGCGCTGTTGACCGAAGATGAACTGCGCAAATGCCTGGAACATACGATTCTGAGTTTGTCCGAATTGCAAAGCAGCGTGCTGGTGTTGCGTGAACGCCAGGGTCTGGAGCTGGAAGAGATCTGTAATCTTCTGAGCCTTTCGCTCTCCAACGTGCGTGTGCTCTTGCATCGAGCACGGCTTAAAGTCTTCGCTACGGTGGAGCATTTTGAGGAGACGGGCGAATGCTGACCTGTAAAGAGCAAGTAGCGCGCTCCAGTGACTATCTGGATGGTCAATTGACCTTCCGTGAACGTCTGATGGTGCGTCATCACTTGATGTTCTGCCCGAACTGCCGACGGTTTATCCGGCAGATGCGCCTGTTGCAGGCGACGCTCAAGCGTATGCCGCAAGAGCCGGTGGAGGGTGTTGATGCGCTGGCTGAACAACTGGCGGCCGAGCGGCGTAAAGACATCATGTAGGAGCGAGGGGGACGCCTAGTTCTTGCTCGCGAAAAACGTCAACGGTAACGCGGGTAACCTGGATAAACGCGTTGCCTGTGCGCTCTTCGCGAGCAAGCTCGCTCCTACAGTAACGGTTAGAACTTGGCTTCAGCATCCAGCTGCAAGGTATTGGTGTTGGCGTCACGCTGGGTACGGCTGGCGTAGTCCGCCTTGGTCAGGAAGTAGGTGGCGCCGAGGGCGAAGTTTTTGTCGATGTCGTAGCTGACCTTCATCTTGTGACCGCGCGAACCGGTGGTGCCGTTGGCGAAGTCCGAATCGGTGAAGGCGCCTACGACGGCATTACGTTGAACGTCGCGGTAGTTGTAGTCCAGGTTGAAACCGAACACCTTCGTCTTGGCACCCAGCAACCAGGCGGTGTCCTGATCGGTCACGGCATCGTTGTTTTTCACGTATTGGCCGTAAAACGACAGCGGCACTGCCAGGCCGCCGACGTCCGCCTGGGCAAAACCTTCATACAGGCGGAATTCGTTGTTGGCCGAGTTGCCGTTGACCGCCAGTGCGCAAGGCGTGGTGGTGGTTGTGCAGCGGCTGTCCTCGTCATTCTTGTAGGCGTAGACGCTGCCGCCCAGAGTCATTTTCAGGTTGTCGGTGACCGAGAAACGCGTGCCCAACTGGCCCGACGTCAAGCGCAGGTCGTGGCGGAACTGCACGCCGTCGCCGTCGACGTTGTCCTTGAGGTTGTAGTTACCCAGGCTGCCGAACAGTTCGGCGCTGCTGCCCAGGGGGTATTTGTAGGTGACGGCCAGGCCTTCAGGGTTGATGTCGCTATCCCAGATCACATCGCCCATGTTTACCCATGGCTGCAGCATCTTGCCGCCGATCACGTGCAGGTTCTTGATCTGGTCCGGGTGGTAGTCGATGTAACCGAGGTCCAGCCAGATCGATTTTTTATCGAAGTAGCCGTCCTGATCCTGGTTGGTAGAGCGTGCATCGTCACCGCCGCCGGTGGCGATACGGATGCCGGTGTCCACCTGCGGGTTGATTTCGGTGTAGGCACCCAGGCGTGCGCGGATACGTTGACGGTCTTTGTCACGCCCACCGTTGTTGGGTTCGCCATCGATCTTGATGGTTTCCTGACGGAAGCGCACGTCACCCTTGAACTGAGTCTTGGCGGCCCACGCCAATTTCTGGTCGAAGCTGCTCAGCTCGTTGGTTTTTTTCGCAGTGGCTGCGATCTGCTCGTTGGTCTCTTGTTGAGCCTGGCGTGCGATCTGTTGTTCTTTCTGGTCCTTGGCCAGTTCCGCTTGCAGTTCGGTGTACTGCGACGCGGTGATCTGGCCGTTGGCCTTGAGCATGTCGAGCAATTTAGCGTCGACTGCAGCGCTGGCCGGAACGCTCAGTGCCAGCAACAGGCCGCCACACAGGACCGCCGCAGTTTTAGTGGAAGCAAGACGCATATCAATCTCCGAAAGTGAGGAGGGATGGCAAACCATCCAGGACACAACCGACCCATGACGGACGGAAAAAATGTCGCCCGGTAGACCCGGGCGCTCTAAAAACTGGCGTCAGTATCGCGGCCGTTTATGACGGAGTAGTGGCTAAGTGATTTCATGTAGATGACAGCTTGTAACGGGAAGGAACTAACCTTTGCCCGTTCTGTCTGCGCGTTTTGCAGATGTGCGTCAGGCTGCGATAGGCGATACTGCCCAGGCTTTCACGCCGAGAAACAATGAGGATGTCGATGCCACTGCAACGCCTGGACAGCCTGTCCGCAATCGCTGCGCCCACCTGGGATGCCCTGGTGCCGCAGGCCCAGCCTTTTGTGCGGCATGGGTTCTTGAGCGCGCTGGAAGACAGTGCAAGCCTGGGCCCGCAGTCAGGCTGGCAGCCGGAACATTTGCTGCACTGGGAAGGCTCAAGATTGGTGGCGGCATTGCCCAGTTACCGCAAATGGCACTCCTATGGCGAGTACGTGTTCGACCATGGCTGGGCCGACGCCTGCGAGCGCGCCGGCATCGATTACTACCCCAAGCTTCTGACCGCCGTGCCGTTCAGTCCGGTCAGCGGGCCGCGCTTATTGGCGGCCAGTGCCGAAGACGGCTTCGAGTTGCTCAAAAGTTTGCCGGGTTACCTGGAAATCGAAGGGCTCTCCAGCGCCCATATCAACTTCACCGACGCTTTGGCCGACGATGCCCTGGCCCGGCAGCCTGACTGGATGCAACGCCTGGGTTGTCAGTTTCATTGGCAGAACCGTGGCTATCGCGACTTCCAGGATTTCCTCGACGCCCTGAGTTCCCGCAAGCGCAAGCAGATGCGCAAAGAGCGTGAACAAGTGGCGGGGCAGGGCATCGAGTTCGAGTGGCTGCAAGGCCACCAACTGAGCGAAGCCCAATGGGATTTTGTTTACGCCTGCTACGCCAACACCTATGCGGTGCGCCGCCAGGCGCCCTACCTGACGCGGGCGTTTTTCAGCCTGTTGGCCGAACGCATGCCCGAGGCGATCCGTGTGGTGCTGGCCAAGCAAGGCCCGCGCCCGGTGGCCATGGCCTTCAGCCTGATCGGTGGCGACAGCTTCTACGGCCGTTACTGGGGCTGCCTGGCGGAGTTCGATCGGCTGCATTTCGAAACCTGCTTTTATCAGGGCATGGACTACGCCATCGCCCACGGCCTGCAACGCTTCGATGCGGGCGCCCAGGGCGAGCACAAATTGATTCGCGGGTTTGAGCCGGTGATTACGCGGTCCTGGCACTACCTGCGCCATCCGGGGTTGAAGAGCGCTGTGGAGGACTTTCTTGAGCGAGAACGCGTTGGGGTTCTGGCGTATGCCGAGGAGGCGAGGGCGGCCCTGCCTTATCGGCACTCTGACGGAACGTGAAGCACACTGTAGGAGCGAGCTTGCTCGCGAAGAACGTACAGGCGACGCGTGTTTACAGCTGTAAGCACGGCGTCATCGTTGGCGTTTTTCGCGAGCAAGCTCGCTCCTACAGGGATTGGGTCAAGCGGTTTTTTCTGCACCCAACCATCGGTAGGTAAGGCCGCCGATCACCGCGCCGAGGATCGGCGCGAGCCAGAACAGCCACAACTGCTGCAGCGCCCAGCCGCCGACAATCAACGCAGGCCCCGTGCTGCGGGCCGGGTTGACCGAGGTGTTGGTCACCGGGATGGAGATAAGGTGGATCAGCGTCAGCCCCAGGCCAATGGCGATGGGCGCGAAGCCTGCGGGGGCGCGGCGGTCGGTGGCGCCCAGGATGATCAGCACGAACATCGCCGTCATCACCAGCTCACAGACCAACCCTGCCGCCATCGAGTAACCACCGGGTGAGTGTTCGCCATAGCCGTTGGAGGCCAGGCCGCTCGCCAGTTCAAAGCCGGGTTTGCCGCTGGCAATGAAATACAGCAGCGCGGCGGCGATGGTGGCACCGATCACCTGAGACACGATGTAGGCCGGCAACTCCCTGGCCGGAAATCTTCCGCCCACTACCAGCCCCACCGAAACGGCCGGGTTGAGGTGACAGCCGCTGATATGCCCGATGGCAAACGCCATGGTCAGCACGGTGAGCCCGAAAGCCAGAGCCACGCCGAGCAGGCCGATTCCGACGTTCGGGAAAGCGGCTGCCAGTACCGCACTCCCGCAGCCGCCCAACACCAGCCAAAACGTACCCAGCCCTTCCGTTACGGAACGTTTGAACAGTGACATGAACACTTCCTTAGATTGCTCTATCTGATTAACGGTCTTTGTGGCTTCCCTGCCGCCTAAATCAGGGCCCTCCTGGGGCCTGATTGCAGTACAGCAGGATTGTGTCGCAAGACCAGCTCGATAGAGAAAACTGTCAGAATTGTTCGGAATTGCCCACGCACCTATCCAATGAAATCAGTCTATTCCGACAAATCCGCCGGTCTGGTGCTGCCACAATCGCGAATAAAGCCCGCCCTGCGCCAGCAACTCGGAATGGCTGCCGCTTTCGGCAATCTGGCCTTTCTCCAGTACTACCAGGCGATCCATTCGCGCAATGGTCGACAACCGGTGGGCGATCGCAATCACCGTCTTGCCCTGCATCAGGGTTTCCAGGCTCTCCTGGATTGCCGCTTCCACTTCCGAGTCCAATGCCGAGGTGGCTTCGTCCATGATCAGGATAGGCGCGTCCTTGAGCAGCACACGGGCGATGGCGATACGTTGACGTTGACCGCCGGAGAGTTTCACCCCGCGCTCACCCACATGGGCGTCCAGCCCGGTGCGGCCCTCGGAATCCGACAGCAGCGGGATAAACTCATCGGCGCGAGCCTTGTGCACAGCAGCCCAGAGCTCTTCGTCGGTTGCGTCCGGTTTGCCATACAGCAGGTTGTCGCGGATCGAACGGTGCAGCAGTGATGTGTCCTGGGTGATCATGCCGATCTGGGCGCGCAGGCTTTCCTGGGCCACGTCGGCGATGTTCTGGCCGTCGATCAGGATGCGCCCGCCTTGCAGGTCGTAGAGGCGCAACAGCAGGTTGACCAGCGTCGATTTGCCTGCGCCGGACGGGCCGATCAAGCCGATCTTTTCCCCGGCCTTAATGTTGAGGTTGAGGCCACCAATGATCCCGCTCTTCTTGCCGTAGTGAAAATCCACCTGCTCAAAGTGCACTTGGGCATGGGGGACTTTCAGGCGCGGGGCGTTTTCACGGTCGGTCACGGCCAGTGGCTGGGCGATGGTTTTCAAGCCGTCCTGCACGATGCCGATATTTTCGAAGATGCCGTTGACCACCCACATGATCCAGCCGGACATGTTGACGATGCGGATCACCAGGCCGGTAGCCAGAGCAATTGCGCCCACGGAAATCAGCGACTGGGTCCACAGCCACAAAGCCAGGCCGGTGGTGGTCACAATCAGCAGGCCGTTCAAGATACAGATCACGGTGTCCATGCTGGTGAGCACGCGGGCGGCCAGTTGGGTTTTTTCGGTCTGTTCGATGATCGCTTGCTTGGCGTATTCCTGTTCGTTCTGCGTATGGGCGAACAGCTTCAAGGTGGTGATATTGGTATAGCCGTCGACGATTCGACCCATCAATTTGGAGCGCGCCTCGGAGGAGATCACCGAGCGTTCCTTCACCCGTGGTACGAAGTAACGAAGGGCCAGGCTGTAGCAGACGATCCAGGTGATCAGCGGGATCATCAGCCGCCAGTCAGCCTCGGCAAACAGCACCAGGGCACTGATGGCGTAGATCGACACGTGCCAGATGGCTTCTGCCGTCGCCACTGCCGAATCCCGCAAAGAGTTGCCGGTTTGCATGATCCGCTGGGCGATGCGCCCGGCGAAATCGTTCTGGAAGAAGTTCAGGCTCTGCTTGAGCACGTAGCTGTGGTTCTGCCAGCGAATCAGGCTGGTCATGCCGGGGTTGATGGTCTGGTGCACCAGCAAGTCATGCAGGCCGTTGAAGAGTGGGCGCAGCAGCAGGGCAACCACGGCCATCCAGATCAGCTCGGCGCTGTGGATCTGGAAGAAATTCGCCGGCGGTGTGCCCTGGGCCAGGTCGATGATGCGGCTCAGGTAGCTGAACAGCGCCACTTCGATAAGCGCTCCGACCAGTCCCACCACCAACAGTGCGGCGAAGCAGGGCCACACCTGGCGCAGGTAATAGAGATAGAAGGGCAGGACTTTTTCGGGAGGGGCCGCGCTGGGAGCGTCGCGGAAAATATCGATCAGTTGTTCAAAGCGACGATAGAGCATTGGGTTTGACGCCCGCCGGGCGGGCTCTCCTTTCAAATGCGCGCGGTGCCGTATGGGCACCACGCGAAGCTAGCTGCAGACCTCAGTCGATGCGCTTGGCCGACTTGATCAACACAGGATCGATTGGCACGTTCTGCATGCCCTGCTTGGTGGTGGTCTGGGAGTTGACGATGATGTCGACCACATCCATGCCCTTGACCACCTTGGCGAACACGGCGTAACCGGCATCGCGACCCGGGTCGAGGAAGGCATTGTCGGCTACGTTGATGAAGAACTGGCTGGTGGCCGAGTTAGGGTCATTGGTGCGGGCCATGGACAGGGTGCCGCGCACGTTATGCAGGCCATTGCTGGCCTCGTTCTTGATCGGTGCTTCAGTCGGTTTTTGCGACATTTGTTGGGTGAACCCGCCGCCCTGGACCATGAAGCCCGGGATTACGCGGTGGAAAATCGTGTTGGTGTAGAAACCCTTGTCGACATAGGCGAGGAAGTTCTTGGTGCTGATCGGCGCCTTGACCGGGTCCAGTTCGATTTCAATGTCGCCATTGGTGGTGGAGATCAATACGTGGGGCGCCTTGGCAGGTTCGGCCGCCATCAGGTTGGCAGCGAACAAAACGGAACCGGCAAAGAAGGCGATTTTTTTCAGCATGGGTCAGTGATCCTGGGTAGTGGTTTCGACTGTCTTTAGAAAATCGAGCAAGGTCGCGTTAAAGACTTCGGGTTGATCCAAGGGCGTGGCATGGCGGGAATCTTCGATCACCACCAGTCGCGCATCGGGCAGCAGTTTTACATAGATTTCTTTCTGCGCCACGGGGGTGTAGTCGTGGTCAGCGCTGATGACCAGGGTTGGACAGGTAATTCGTGAAAGTTGTTCCTGTACGCCCCAGCCCACAATCGCGTCGAAGCTGGCGAGATAAGCACGTTTGTCGTTGCTTGCCCAGCGTTCGGCCATCTTGCGGCGCAGGTCGGCCTGTGCAGGTTTGGGGAACAGTCGGTTGCCCAGGGCCTTGCCGATGGTGCTCAGGCTGAGCACGCGGGCCAGGGTCCAGCGTTTGGCCCACTGCCAATAGTCACCTGCACTGCGCACTTTGACTTCGGGCGCACTGTTGACGATGCACAGGCTTGTGACCCGCGCGGGGTCGTCCACCGCCAGTTGGAAGGCGATCATGCCACCCATGGATAAACCCACAACGTGGGCAGGCGGCAGGTCCAGGTGTTCGATCAGGGCCAACAGGTCGAACGTGAAGCCCTGAATGCTGTAACGCTCGCGGGGCTTATCGGAGCGGCCATGCCCGCGCACGTCGACCACGATCAGGCGATAGTGCCGGGCCAGTACCGGCACTTGCAGCTCCCAATCCTGGCTGCTGGAGCCCAGGCCGTGAATCAGGATCAGCGGAGCGCCGTGGCCGTATTCCTCGTAGTGCAGGCTGCAGCCTTCGTGGTCGAACCAGGCCATGGGTGAACTCCGTTTCAGGCTTGTCGGGGGGCGGCGAAAGGCGCGTCCAGGGGGGCGGTGTCAAAGGTGCGCAGCAACTCCACAAGAATCTGCGTCGCCGGCCCCAGGGGTTTGTCCTTGTTGGAGTAAAGATAGAACGTCGGGTGACGGCTGCCGCCCTGTTCCAAGGGCAGTTGCTTGAGTACGCCTTCGGCCAGTTCACGCTCGATCATGTGCCGTGGCAGCCAGGCAAAGCCCAGGCCGCTGCCCACGAAGGCGGCGGCGGTGGCCAGGCTGCCGACGGTCCAGCGCTGTTCGGCACCCAACCAACCCACGTCGCGCGGTTGCTGACGACCGGAGTCGCGGATGACCACTTGCATCTGGCTTTCCAGGTCCTGGAAGCTCAGCTCGCGATTCATACGGTGCAATGCATGTTCGGGGTGGGCCACGGCGATGAATTCCACATCGCTCATTTCGGTACCCAGGTAACCGGGGATACTGAAACCGCAAATCGCCAGGTCGGCTACGCCTTCGATCAGCAGTTCTTCAACGCCGGACAACACCTCTTCACGCAAGCGCACCCGGCAGCCGCGGCTTTGCGGCATAAACGCAGTCAGCGCGCGCACCAGGCGGGCATTGGGGTAGGCCGCATCCACCACCAGCCGCACTTCGGCTTCCCAGCCCTGTTCCATGTGGTGGGCGAGGTCTTCCAGTTGGCTGGCGTTTTTCACCAGTTGGCGGGAGCGGCGCAGCAGCACTTCGCCGGCCTCGGTGAGCACCGCCTTGCGCCCATCGATACGCAGCAGCGGCACGCCGAGTTGATCCTGCATACGGGCCACGGTGTAGCTCACTGAAGATTGCGAACGGTGCAGCGCTTCAGCCGCCTGGGCGAAGCCACCGTGGTCAACCACGGCCTGCAACGTGCGCCATTGATCGAGGGTAACGCGGGGCGCTTTCAAGATGAGCTCCTCTTGTCCTAAGCTGGCGGTCCTTATTGGAGACTGCCGAATGAGAAAGTTGTGTTGTGTGTTGCTGGCGCTGCTGCCGATGAGCGCATTTGCCTACCCTATCGACGTGACGAAAAAGATCGATGGCGTAAGCATTGATTACACCGCCTCCGACGTAGACGCAGACATCAGCTCGATTCAGCTAAACAACTACGGCAACCAGGATGCAGTGTGTTCGGTAATCTTCACCAACGGCCCGGAATCACCGCGCCGTCGCACCGTGACCGTGCCGGCAGGCAAAAGCACCAACAGCACGGTCAGGTTCAACCGCTCCATCATCAAGATGCGCATCGCCTTGAACTGCAGCCCCAAATAAAGCGATAGCGGAGCATGTCCACAGGCGTACTCCGCTTATAAACAAATTTATAGATGGGTTATAGCAGTTTTTTGCGCTTTTTAATCGAATTAGCCCTGGTTAATCTTCTCTCCATCGACTTACAACCTTTACCGATGGAGCCTACGTAGCCATGTCCAACGTTCTGATCATCGAAAGCAGTGCGCGCCAGCAGGATTCTATCTCTCGCCAGCTCACCCAACAGTTCATCAGCCAATGGCGGGCTGCCCACCCGGCCGATCAGATCACCGTGCGCGACGTGGCGCTCAACCCGGTTCCACACCTGGACGCCAACCTGCTTGGCGGCTGGATGAAACCTGAAGAGCAGCGTAACGACAGCGAACAGGTGTCTCTGGACCGCTCCAACGAATTGACCGAAGAACTGCTCGCCGCCGATGTGTTGGTAATGGCTGCACCGATGTACAACTTCGCCATTCCCAGCACCCTCAAAGCCTGGCTGGATCACGTGCTGCGCGCCGGCGTCACGTTCAAGTACACCGCCACCGGGCCGCAAGGCTTGTTGACCGGCAAGCGTGCCATCGTGCTGACCGCCCGTGGCGGCATTCACACCGGGGCCACCTCGGACCATCAGGAACCCTACCTGCGCCAGGTCATGGCCTTTATCGGCATTCACGACGTGACTTTCATTCACGCCGAAGGGGTGAACCTGAGCAGCGACTTCCAGGAAAAAGGCATCAACCATGCCAAAGCCTTGCTCGCACAGGTGGCGTGATCCGTTAATCGCCAGATAATCGCGAGCTGTTTATATAGCGCCACGCCAACCCTTCAAGTACGCGTATCGAACCTCCCTTTGCACTTGTTGCTCCTGAGTGCTCCTGCCCGACTGCCGCTTTAGCGAGGTCGGGTTTTTTTTGCCTTGAGTTTCTTCACGGCTGGAAAAGCTTTAATGTCGCGCCCATTCGAAACGAGGCGCGCATGGGCTATTTACTGGTTGTTACTCTGATTCAGGCATTTTCCTTCAGCTTGATCGGCGAATACCTCGCCGGTCACGTCGACAGCTACTTCGCTGTGCTGGTGCGGGTAGTGCTGGCCGGGCTGATCTTTATCCCGCTGACCCGCTGGCGCTCGGTGGAGCCTGCGTTCATGCGCGGCATGTTGGTGATCGGTGCATTGCAGTTCGGCGTGACCTACGTATGCCTGTACCTGAGCTTTCGCGTGCTGACGGTGCCGGAAGTGCTGCTGTTCACCATCCTCACCCCGCTGCATGTGACCCTGATAGAGGACGCGCTTAATCGCCGCTTCAATCCCTGGGCGCTGGTCGCGGCCCTCGTGGCGGTGGGCGGTGCGGCAGTGATTCGTTTCGATCAGATCACCCCGCACTTCCTGATGGGGTTCTTGCTGCTGCAATTGGCCAACTTCACCTACGCCGCCGGGCAAGTCATGTACAAGCACCTGGTGGCACGTTATCCCAGTGACCAGCCGCACTTCCGGCGTTTCGGTTATTTCTACCTGGGCGCCTTGTTGGTGGTGTTGCCGGCGTTCCTGCTGTTCGGCAAGGCCGATTTTTTGCCGCAAGCGCCGCTGCAATGGGGTGTGCTGGTGTTCCTTGGTTTGGTCAGCACCGCGCTGGGCATGTACTGGTGGAACAAGGGCGCCTGCCTGGTCAACGGCGGCACCCTGGCGGTGATGAACAACCTGCATGTGCCGGTGGGGCTGTTGCTGAACCTGCTGATCTGGAACCAGCACGAACCGCTGGGCCGTCTGGCCCTGGGCGGCCTGGTGATTCTGGGGGCGGTTTGGATCAGCCGGCTGGGTGTGCGTCGGGCGGTGTCGTCTCCATCGTGATCACCACCTTGCCTTTGGCGCGGCCTTGTTCGACATAGTCCAGGGCCGCCGCTGTGGATTCGAAAGGAAAGGTACGGTCGATAACCGGCCGGATACTGCCGGACTCGACCAGCGCGGTGATTTCATCCAGTTGTACGCCACTGGCACGCATGAAGACAAACTCATAGCTCACGCCTTGCTTGCGTGCTTTCCTGCGGATACCGCTGCTCAACAGGCCCATGACCAGGCCTAATGCCCATGGCAGGTTCTGGGCGCGGGCGAAGGCGGGCGTCGGCGGCCCGGAGATGGAGATGAGCTGACCGCCGGGCTTGAGCATCTTCAGTGACTTGGCCAGTGCATCCGGGCCCAGGCTGTTCAGCACCACATCGTAATCGCGCAGCACGGCCTCGAAGGCTTGCTGTTTGTAGTCGATCACTACATCCGCGCCCAACGCCTTGACCCACTCCACATTGGCGGTGCTGGTGGTGGTGGCGACAAAAGCGCCCAAATGCTTGGCCAGCTGGATGGCGATACTGCCCACCCCGCCTGAGCCCGCATGAATGAAAACCTTCTGGCCTTTCTTCAGCTTCGCGGTTTCCACCAGCACCTGCCACGCCGTGAGCGCGACCAGGGGCAGGGCCGCGGCTTGCTCCATAGTGATGTTGTCGGGTTTGCGCGCCAGTGCGTCTTCGTGCACGGCAATCCGCTCGGCGAAGGTGCCGATACGTTGCTGGGGCGGGCGTAGACTTCGTCCCCCGGTTTGAAGCGTCGTACCGCAGCGCCGACGCTGAGCACCACGCCGGCCAGGTCATTGCCCAGTGTCAACGGCAACGCATAGGGCAGGATCAGTTTGAATTCGCCCTTGGCGATCTTTGCATCCAGCACATTGACGCTGCTGGCCCGCACCTGAACCAGCACGTCATGCTCACCCACAACAGGCGCGGGGGTCTCGATGAGGCGGCCGGGCTGCTTGCCGTACCGTTCGATGGAAAATGCCTCCATGGTTCAACGCTCGTTGCTTCGGTGAGAAGGGCAGGCGCGGAGCACGCCTGCTACCGGTTGATCAGGCGTTGGCCAGGTAACGCTCGGCAACCTGGGACTGCTTGATCTGCGCCAGCAAGCCTTGCCGCGCAGCCTGCAACGCGTCCCAACGGGCGCCGTCCTGCAACGGCGGAATGGTCACCGGCTCGCGGCGGTCGAAACCGACCAGCGCTGCGTCCACCAGATCACCCACTTCCATCACGTCCGTGAGGGTGTTGATATCAATGCCCGCACGCTCCCAGATCTCGGTACGCGTGGCGGCGGGCAGCACGGCTTGCACGTACACGCCTTTGGGCGCCAGCTCCAGGCTCATGCCCTGGGACAGGAACAGCGCGAACGCCTTGGTCGCGCCGTATACCGTCATGCCGAATTCCGGGGCCAGGCCCACTACCGAGCCAATGTTGATGATAGCGCCGTTGCCCGCTGCCGCCAGGCGCGGGGCGATGGCACTGGCCAGGCGTACCAGCGCCGTGGTGTTGAGGGCGACCAACTGCGCGACGCTGTCGGTGGACTGTTCAATAAAACTGCCGGACTGCGCGGCGCCTGCATTATTGACTAGCGTGCCAATGCTGGCGTCGTCGCGCAGGCGCGCTTCAACTGCGGCCAGGTCAGCGTTCTGGGTCAGGTCGGCCGGGAGGATATCAACGCTGACGGCGTGGTGCTCACCCAGCCTGGCGGCGAGCGCTTCCAGGCGCGCGATGTCACGGGCGACCAGTACGAGGTCGTGGCCGCGTGCGGCAAAGCGTTCGGCGTAGGCGGCGCCAATACCGGTCGAAGCGCCAGTGATCAGAACGGTGTTGGAAGTGCTCATGGTGTGATGCTCTGTGAGTGCGAGGAGGTTTTATGATGTTGATCATAATCAAAGCTGTCAACGGTTTTGATTATGATCGACATCATAGTAATATGCCTATCTCGCACGCTGTCAGGACCACAGACATGAAGATCACCAAGGCGCAGTCACAGAGCAATCGGGCCCATATCGTCGCGACAGCTTCCGAGCTGTTCCGCGAGCGGGGTTTCGATGGGGTGGGCGTGGCCGAGTTGATGGCTGCGGCTGGTTTTACCCAAGGCGGCTTTTACAAGCATTTCGGTTCCAAGGCGGACTTGATGGCGGAAGCCGCCGCCAATAGCCTGGCGCAGTCACTGGCCGACAGCGCGGAGAGGGAGGTGGAGCAGTTTTTCGAGGTTTACCTGTCCAGGCAGCACCGCGACCATCGCGGCGGCGGATGCACATTGGCGGCGTTGTGTGCCGATGCCGCCCGTCAATCGGACACGCTGAAGGCGACCTTTGCCGAGGGTTTGGAAAACACCCTGCAGACCCTGGAAGCAAAGTACAACGCGGCTCATGAGACGCCGCAAGAAGGCCTGCGTGCGAAAATGCTCGACAGCATGGCCCATGCCATCGGCGCAATCATGCTGTCGCGGGCGTGCCCGGATGATTCCGCACTGGCCGATGAAGTGCTTGAGGTTTGCCGCAAGGAGATTACGGCGTCACTGCCGTAATCCCGTTCGCATCACCTCATGCCGTTTCGGCGACGGACACCTGCGTGGCCCCGGCCAATGCTGGCAGCACGCCAGCGCGCAGGTCATTACCGCTCGGCTGCTGATACAGGCTCAACCCGAACTCCGGCAACACTGCCAGTAGATAATCGAAAATATCCCCCTGGATCCGCTCGTAATCTGCCCACGCCGTGGTGCGGGTAAAGCAGTAGATCTCCAGTGGCACGCCCTGGGCAGTGGTTTGCATCTGGCGCACCATGCAGGTCATGTTCGGCTGGATGTCCGGGTGGCTTTGCAGGTATGCCAGTGCGTAGGCGCGAAAGGTGCCGAGGTTGGTCATGCGCCGACGGTTGGCCGACAGTTGCGCTCTGTGGCCCTGGGCCTCGTTCCAGGCCTTGAGTTCGGCCTGCTTGCGGCTGATATAGCCGCTGAGCAAGTGCACCTGGGTCATGCGCACTTCTTCCTCGTCGTTCAGGAAGCGTACGCCGCTGGCGTCGATGTACAGGCTGCGCTTGATACGGCGCCCACCGGAGGCCTGCATACCGCGCCAGTTCTTGAACGACTCGGACATCAAGCGCCAGGTCGGGATGGAAACGATGGTCTTGTCGAAATTCTGCACCTTGACCGTATGCAGAGTGATGTCCACCACATCGCCATCGGCACCCACCTGGGGCATTTCGATCCAGTCGCCAACCCGCAGCATGTCGTTGCTGGTCAACTGCACACTGGCGACGAACGACAGCAGCGTGTCCTTGTACACCAACAGAATCACCGCCGACATCGCACCCAGGCCAGACAGCAGCAACAGCGGCGAACGGTCGATCAGGGTGGCGACGATGATGATTGCGCCAAACACGAACAACACCATTTTTGCCAACTGCACATAACCCTTGATCGAGCGGGTGCGTGCGTGTTCGGTGCGTGCGTAGATATCCAACAGGGCGTTGAGCAGGGCGCTCAAGGCCAACACCATGAACAGAATGGTGATCGCCAGCGCCACGTTACCGATAAACAGAATGGCGGTCTTGCTCAGGTCAGGTACCAGGTACAGGCCGAACTGGATCACCAGGGGCGGCGTCATTTGCGCCAGGCGATGGAAGACTTTGTTATGTCGCAGATCGTTCAACCAGTGCAGGGCCGGTTGCCGGCCAAGCAATTTGACCGCGTGCAGGATGAGGTAACGCGCTACCCGTCCAACCAGCAGTGCCACCACCAGCAGCACCAGCAAGCCGAGGCTGGAATGCAGGACCGGATGTTCATCGAGGGCGCCCCAAAGGTCTTGGACGTTGAGCCAGAGCTGTTTGATATCCATGAGTGAACCGATTCTTCTGTAAGACAACACGGGCCGATTAGAGCATTTAAGTGCAACAAAGTTGACGCTCTGGACAAAATCGCTGACAAAAAAGCAGCTGATTAGTCCCGTTCGCGTAAAGAAACTCGGTTTGGGCGCCCGAAACCGGTAACCTATGCAGCTGATATTTTGTATTTCTTCGAGGTAGCACCCGTGTTTTCCCAATTCGCCCTGCACGAACGCCTGCTCAAAGCCGTGGCCGAGCTTAAATTTGTCGAGCCTACGCCTGTGCAAGCAGCGGCCATCCCGCTCGCGCTCCAAGGGCGTGACCTGCGGGTGACGGCGCAAACCGGCAGCGGCAAGACCGCTGCTTTCGTCTTGCCGGTTCTGAACCGTCTGATTGGCCCGGCCAAGGTCCGCGTCAGTATCAAGACCCTGATCCTGCTGCCGACCCGCGAGCTGGCCCAGCAGACCCTCAAGGAAGTCGAGCGCTTCTCGCAGTTCACCTTCATCAAGTCGGGCATCATTACCGGCGGCGAAGATTTCAAGGTCCAGGCCGCCATGCTGCGTAAGGTGCCGGATATTCTGATCGGCACCCCGGGGCGCATGATCGAGCAGCTCAACGCCGGCAACCTCGACCTCAAGGAAGTCGAAGTACTGGTGCTCGACGAAGCCGACCGTATGCTCGACATGGGCTTTGCCGATGACGTGCAGCGCCTGGTTGCTGAATGCGTCAACCGCCAGCAGACCATGCTGTTCTCCGCCACCACCGGCGGTTCGACCCTGCGCGACATGGTTGCCAAGGTGCTGAACAACCCTGAGCACTTGCAGGTCAACAACGTCAGCGACCTGAACGCCACCACGCGTCAGCAGATCGTGACCGCTGACCACAACGTGCACAAAGAACAGATTCTGAACTGGTTGCTGGCCAACGAGACCTATCAGAAAGCCATCGTGTTCACCAACACCCGTGCCGCCGCCGACCGTATCTACGGACGTTTGGTCGCGCAGGAATACAAGGCGTTCGTGCTGCACGGCGAGAAAGACCAGAAGGACCGCAAGCTGGCCATCGACCGCCTCAAGGCGGGCGGCGTGAAGATCCTGGTAGCCACCGACGTGGCTGCCCGTGGCCTGGACGTTGATGGCCTGGACCTGGTGATCAACTTCGACATGCCCCGCAGCGGCGACGAATACGTACACCGTATCGGCCGTACCGGGCGCGCCGGCAACGATGGCCTGGCCATCTCGCTGATCTGCCACGGCGATTGGAACCTGATGTCGAGCATCGAGCGCTACCTCAAGCAGTCGTTCGAGCGCCGCACCATCAAGGAAGTCAAAGGCACTTACACCGGGCCGAAGAAGGTCAAGGCGTCGGGCAAGGCCGTTGGCGTGAAGAAGAAAAAGACCGACGCCAAGGGCGACAAAAAGAAAACCGGCGCCAAGTCACCGACCAAGCGCAAGATCGCCAACCGGCCGAAGACCGACAACCTGTCGCTCGTCAGCAAGGACGGCATGGCGCCGCTCAAGCGCCGCAAGCCAGAAGCGCCGGCTGCCGAATAAGCAGCCAGGCAGAAAAAAACCGGACGACAGTGTCCGGTTTTTTTTCGCCCTCAGTTTTTAGCCTTGGAGGCGGCTTCTTTCAGCTCCTTGAGCCGGGCGTCGATCAACTGGCATTTGTCGGGAAACTCGGCGCTTTCGGTGTCCAGGTCCATTTTCTGCAACTCGTCATTCATCTCCTTGGCCTTGGTCGGGTTCTGCTCCGTCAGCCGGGTCACTTCATTGGCCAGCGCTTTGCGCTTGGCTGTGGCTTCCTCGGGCGTGCAGGCCCAGGCGGGCAGGGCGCTCAACAGCGTGGCGACAATCGCCAGGTTCATCAGGGTTTTCATGGTCGGGCTTCCTTGGCGGTGATGTGCAGTTGAGGCGGCGAACGTCTGGAAAGTTCAGAGAAATGACGCCCGTCCATTCAGGTGAACGGCCGGTGCCAGAACGTGTCACTACCTGTGACGGGCTCATTTTCCATCGGCCTGCAGGAGGAATCAGGATGACGACTTACAACTGGGATCTGATCGAACGTTTGCTGCACGAAGTGCAGAACGGCGAAGGCAGCTTCGCCCCGCGCAAATACGCCGAGCAGGAAGCGGCCGAGAAAGCCACGGCCGGCGAGGACACGGGCAACCTGGATGCGTTGAAAAAAACCGCCGCCGACTATGAGGCGCTGTTGTTCAAGCGCGGCTTTATCGAGTCGCGTCCGGAAGAAGAGGGCGGTAATGGTGAGAACTTCATCCTGACGGCGCGCGGTGCACGTCTGCTGGCGTTGATCGACAGTTCGATCCCTGGCCATGAGCACCCCCGTCAAGTGATGGACGAGCAGGAGGACGCGCTGGATGAAGCGACCTTCGATCAAGTCGCTTCCAAAGCTGCGATTGCCGGTGGCGCTATATAACTCCTGAGTCCAATAGGGATGGGAACCATGCTCCCATTCCTATTGATTTGCGCCGGCCTTGAGGCATTTAAGTGCTTTGAAATCGCTCCGAACGCCGTCGATTTTTTGCTTCAGTTTCTGACGCTGTTGCACGCTGCTCTCAGCCATCAGGTCCACGATCAGGCTGCGCGCTGCCGCTTCCGTCTGGGCATAGGCAGCGCGGTATTCAGGCGTCCATAGGCTCTCTCGGTCCACCAGCAAACGTTGCATTTTCTGCGGGAAGTCGGCGTCGTGGCGGTGCTCGACGGCCTCGATAAACTGCGCCTGCCAATGGGCGCGATTGCCGATCCACGCCTGGTTCTGGTCGTCCAAAGCAGTGGACCAGGCCGTCACGCGATTTTGCTGGCTGACGTTCAACGGGCCGATCCAGGCGTCCAGACGCTTACTCATGCGCGCGGCGCGTTCCTTGATTTGCTGGTCCAGCGGCGGCTTGAGGTATTCGTCCTGGCGTTTGCGCAAGTCCTTGGCCAGTGCGTCGTTCATATCCTTGACCTGTTGATCGTCCAGGCCTTGCAGCAGTTGCACGGCCGACGGCGTGACTTCCCGCGCAATCTCGGCAATTGCCTGTTTGGCTTCGACGGTACGGGCTTGCAACGCGGCGTCGGTGACCCGGTTGCTGTCGACCATTTGCTGCAGGCGGTCCAGCCAGTCCAGGTAGCCAGGCAATTGCGTGGTGCAGTGCCAGGCCAGGTGTTCCTTGAGGGTGTCGTTGAACCAGCTTTTCTGCCCGGCGTTCATGTCCAGGTAGTCGTTGAGGCTCCAGGGGATGATCACGTCGAGGTTGCGGTAGGCCAGGCCGACACGATTGCAGCCGGCGAGCACCAGGCTCAGGGTCAGCAGTACCATCAGGAGTTTGAGCCGGCGCAACATGGGCGAGTCCTTGCACGGATGGGGTTAATGCATGTGAACCTGCGCGGGGTGCGACAGTTCAGCCCATCAATAAAACGACCGCACGACCTTCAAGGTCAACAGGCCGTCACATTGCGAATTGTGTCCGGAGTAGGCCGAGCAGTCACCGCCACTGAGGCTGGAGTCACTGTAGATCAGGTCCAGGTCAATGCCTTTCCAGGCGCGGGAAAGTTGTACCGACCAATCGCTGAAGCTGCTGATGGCGCCGTTTTCCACTGACACCGGTGTGCCCAATTGATGGGTGGTGTATTTCATACTGACGCCGATGCCGAAGGGCTGGGTGCCGCCGAGGTCGGCGAACAGGGTGCTGTCCTGGCGGTCCGGGTCGTTGCTGAAGGACACGCCGAAGCGGTTGCCCAACAGGTTCAGGCCACCGTAGAACTCTTGGCTGTCGAGGGGGCTGAGTTTGGGGTAGCTGTAATGGATCAAGCCGACTTCGTAACCCAGGGTCTGGTCGAAGGGGCGTTTGAAGCCCATGTAGGAATCGACTTCGAGGTTGCTGGCCGAGGACAAGCCCATGTTCGGGGAAAACTGGCCGAAGTACAGGCCGCTGTCGTGGGTCAGGTCCAGGCCGCCGTGGAACGAATCGCTGCCCGGAGAAGTAGGCTTGACCAGGCCCTGGGCCATGCTGCGGCTGGGAGTGGTGCCCAATTTCAGGTCGAAGTCCCCCAGTTCACGCTGAAAAATCTGCGCTTCGGCCAGAGGGCTGGCGATCAGAATGCTGACCAGGAAAATGCAGCGTTTAAGCATGCTTCACTCCATGAAAAGCGAGGAGCAGTAACCGATGGATTCGAGCAGATGCCCGTGCTAGACGTGTGCAAGGATACCGGCGAATGCCAGGCATTGAGGCCCGTTCGTCGATTAGCTTGATATTGAAGGGTGTACGAGGGTGTTTCGAACTCTAGTCCTAGCGCCTTGAAGGCAAGACGCTTAGGGACCAGATGCAGTGCGCGGGTAGAACGATTATTTCTTGCCCAGGCTGATCTGCTTGGACGGGCCGAAAGTCTGGCCGCTCACGCCCTTGGCAATTTGCTGGATTTCGCCGCCGGACTTGAGGAAAGCAGCAATCTGGCTGTTGATCGATTCGCTGGTTTCAACGGCGGGAGCTGGCTTTGCTTTGCTGTTGGATGCTTTTACACGCATGGCGGCCACTAACCTGTAGAAAATTAACTTGGCCAGGCATCGTACAGGAAATACTTGACAATTGCTTGGCAAATATCCCCTGGGAATAAATGGCGGGTTGGGAAATGGCCCAAGTTAAATGATGAAATAAGGCGCTAACTTACTGTTTTAGCTCGAAACCAACGGCGCGCTACGGGCTGGCGGCGTGGAAAAATTCAACCGATTGATCAGACGAGCGGGGCAATGCCAGTAGAACGCCATGCCAGCCCGCGATTTTTCAGGCGCGCGCGCGTGCAGGGCCCAACTCGGGTAGAATGCCGCCCACGCAATGAGGGTATTGGAAATGGCTTTAGTCGGGCGCTACAACAGCTTGCAAGTGGTCAAGCACACTAACTTTGGTTTGTACCTTGATGGTGCGCAAGACGGGGAAATCCTCTTGCCTAATCGGTATATCCCTAAAGATATTCCCAGTGAAGATGAAGACTGGCTCAATGTTTTCATTTATCTGGACAGCGATGACAAACTTATCGCCACCACCGAAAAACCCAAAGTTCAAGTCGGCGAATTTGCCAGTTTGAAAGTTGTGGAGGTCAACAGTATCGGGGTGTTCCTCGACTGGGGCTTGCCGAAGGATCTGCTGCTGCCGTATTCGGAAGAAAAGCGTCAGCTGACGGCGGGTGAATATTGCGTGGTGCATGTCTATCTGGACAAACACACCAAGCGCATTACCGCCACTGCACGCCTTGACCGTTACCTGGACAAAACGCCGGCCAACTACCAGGTGGGCCAGGAAGTCGACCTGCTGGTGGCTGAAGCCACGGACATGGGCTTCAAGGCGATTATCAACAACAAGCACTGGGGCCTGATCCACAAAAACGAAGTGTTCAAGTTCCTGCGCCCGGGCAAGGAAGAAAAAGGCTTCATCAAAGAGATCCGTGCCGATGGCAACATCAGCCTGAGCCTGCAGCCGGTCGGCCAGGAAGCGGCCTCCAGCCTCAACTCCAAGATCCTCGCCAAGTTGCGCGACAACAACGGCACCCTGCCGGTCAGCGACAAAAGTGATCCGGCGGTGATCAGCAACTTGTTCGGCGTCAGCAAGGGCAACTTCAAGAAGGCCATTGGTGCGCTCTACAAACAGGGCCAGATCGTGATTCATGCGGACCGCATTGAACTAAGCTGAGTACACGCTGCTCTCCTGTAGGAGCGAGCTTGCTCGCGAAAATATTCCAGGCGCTGCGTAGCGTCGGATGTACGTTTTTCGCGAGCAAGCTCGCTCCTACAGGGTTGTGTCATGTCGAAAAGAACGGTTTTTGCCTACCTTGGCACCTTGCTCGCCTTCCTGGTCCTCGACGGCCTCTGGCTTGGCGTGCTCATGGGCCCCACCTATAAATCCCTGCTCGGCCCGCTGATGCTTGATCAGCCGCGCCTGTTGCCTGCGGTGTTGTTCTATCTGCTGTATGTGGTCGGTTGTGTGGTGTTCGTAGTCCTGCCCAGTGCCAGTTGGCAACGTGCTGCGCGGTTGGGTGCGCTGCTGGGCCTGGTGGCCTATGGCACTTATGATTTGAGCAACTGGGCCACGCTTCAGGGCTGGTCTGCCGAGCTCGCGGTGATGGACATGGCATGGGGCACCTGTTTAACCGCTGTGTGCTGCACCGTCGGCCACCTCTGCGCACGGCGCGTGCATCGGTAGTTGGCGGTTGATCAAGATCGAGCCGGCCACTAACAAACCGGCCCCGGCGACGATCAACGCCGGGTGCAGACTACCGCTGAGGTGGCTGCTCACCGAGGCCAGCAGCGGACCGCTCAGTTGGCCGATGGCAAAGCTGGCGGTCAGTAGCCCCGTGCTGCGTTGGTAGCCTTCGGGCGCAACCTCGCGAAGGCGTGCCATTACCAGTTGCATGCAGGCCAGGAAGGGCGCGCCGCACAACAACACCCCCAGGGCCAGGCCCCAACTGTTATCGAGCAGACAGGCGAAGACCCCGGCCGCTTGCAACCACAAGGTTACGATCAGCCAGCGGCGCGTGGTGTCTGGGTGCTTGCCTCGCAGGCATGTCACCGCCACACCCGCAGCGGCTGCCAGGCCGAAGCAGGGCCAGAACAGATCGGCCTGCCAGGCTCCGTTGAACTGTGCGCTGGCCATCTGCGCCAGAAAGGTCGCCGGGATGATGTAGCCCAAGCCGTACAGGAAATAGATCCAACACAGATGCGCGATGCTGCCGTTGCTGCTTGCCCGGGTTTGAGCTGGCGCCGTGAGGGTTGGCTTGGGCAAAAAAGGCAGGATCGCCAGCAGCATCACCAGGGCCACGACGCCGTAGACCAGCCACAGCATGGCGGAGCCTTGCCCCAACAGGTTTGAGCCCGCCGCCAGCAAGCCCGTCAGCGCAATCCCCAGTCCCGGCCCGGCAAATACCAGCGCACCCAGGCGCGGCCGCCCGGCGGCGATCGCCAGCGGCTGGCTCAGGCTGGTAATCATCACCAAGGCCCAGGCGCTGGCCACGCCGGTTGCGAAGCGCAACAGCAAGTGCGGCCAGAACCCATGGGCCCAGTAGGACGCCAGCGTTAGCAGTACGCAGAGCCACAGCCCACCATAAAGGCGACCGCGTACAGGTTGATGGCTGCGAGCAAAGATCGAATCCACTGCGCCGACAAAATAGCCCAAGTAATTGGCGGCCGCGATCAGCCCGGCGCCCGTCAAGTCGACCTGACCTTCGTTGAGCAAATGCGGCATTTGCGGGGTAAGGGCGAAGCGGCCAATCCCCATGGCCATCATTAAGGCGATGAAGCTGGCGAGTAAACGAATCTGCGGTGACATGCTCAAGTTTCCTACAGGAAAACGAATGGCTTGTAGGCTAAGGCTGATTGACTTTCTGTAAAATTGAATAATAGTGAGTAACTTGTTCAGTTTTGGAGAAAGGTATGGAGTTCAGTCAATTGCGGATTTTCCAGGCCGTGGCGGAGGAGGGCTCCATCACCCGCGCTGCTGAACGTTTGCACCGCGTACCGTCGAACCTGTCGACCCGGCTTAAACAGATGGAGGAGCAACTGGGGGTGGAGCTATTTGTGCGCGAGCGCCAGCGGTTGCAGCTTTCTCCTGCGGGTAAAGTGCTGTTGGACTACAGCACCCGGCTACTGGCGCTGCACGACGAAGCCCACGGCGCCGTTCAAGGCGGGCAACCGGCCGGTGACTTTGTGTTGGGCAGCATGTACAGCACCGCCGCGGTTCACCTGCCGAAGCTGCTGGCGCGCTATCACCGGACTTACCCCATGGTGAACCTGCAAGTGCAGTCGGCGCCCAGCGGGGAGTTGCTGGAAGGTTTGATTACCGGGCGGCTGGATGCAGCATTTGTCGACGGCCCGCTGACCATCGCGACCCTCGATGGCGTACCGCTGTGCGAAGAGCGCCTGGTATTGATTTGTGAAGCCGATCACCCACCGGTGCGCGGGCCCCAGGACGTTGCTGGCCGCTCGGTGTTCACGTTCCGACGCAGTTGCGCCTACCGTACGCGCCTGGAAACCTGGTTTTCCCACGAGCATGTGGCCATGGGGCGGGCGATCGAGATCGAGTCCTACCAAGGGATGCTTGCGTGTGTGATCGCCGGTTCGGGGGTGGCGTTGATGTCGCAATCGATGCTCGACAGCCTGCCAGGCAAGGACAGCGTGTCCGTTCATCCGCTGACCGGGCCTTTTGCCACTGCGACCACCTGGCTGATGTGGCGAAAGGGTATGCTCGGCGCTAACCTCAATGCATGGATCGACCTGCAACACGAGTGCAGCCCGGCACGCCTGGCAGATACACGCGCCATTGCTTGAACGATCCGTCAGGATTCGGATCAATCCAGTAATAGTTAGTTGTGGTTTCGTTCAAGCATTACCCAGGACTTAGGGCTACTATCTCTGTAGGAAACGGCGACAAAACTCACGCCGACCAGCACTACCCTCAAAGGGGGCAACCATGAAAGAGAAAATCCAAAACTGGCTCCACGATCTGGGCGTTGCACTGGGCTTGATTGAGCCTCCGCTGCAACCGGTGCCGATCCGTACGGATGATGAGCAGCGTCGGCCACGTCGCCGCTAAGCGTCAGGTCCAAAGAATACGGCAAACAGGAGAGCGGGCTTGCTCGCGAATACGGTGCATCAGCCAAAAAAGATTGAATGACGCACCGCTCTCGCGAGCAAGCCCGCTCCCACTTTTATTTTGCGCAAGGCAAAAAAACGGGCGCGACACCGACGTCGCACCCGCTGAAGAAACTATCCTAATAGCTCAAGCCGCCCGAGCCGCCACGGTATCCGGCCTGCGCGACAACACGCTCACCAGTACAAAACTCACCAGTGCTACCGCCAGGCTGTAGTAAATCGGTGTGTTTGCGTCCAACCCATCCTTGAACATAAACACCAGTGCGGTGACGAAGCCCAGCGTCATGGACGTAATTGCACCCGACGTCGTGGCGCGCTTCCAAAATAGCGCGCCAATCAGTGGTACCAACATACCGCCCACCAAAAGGTTATAGGCCAGGGTCAGGGCGCTGATCACGTCATTCACCACCAGCGCGATGCCCAGTACGGCAACCCCGGTCAGCAGTGTGAACAAGCGGTTGATGCCCAGGCTCGATTGCTTGCCACCGCGCAGCCGTGGCAGCAGGTCTTCGGTCAACACGGTGGATGCCGCGAGCAGGGCGGCGCTGGCGGTGGACATCATTGCCGCCAGGGCCGCGGCAATCACCAGGCCACGAATGCCGTCCGGTAACGAAACTTTGACGATGGCGGCAAAGGCATTGTTGACGTTATCCAGGTCCGGGATCAGCACGTGAGCCGCCATGCCAATCAGGGCGCAGGCCAGACCGTAGAGAATGCAGTAGAAACCGGCGAAAGTACCCGCGTACTGGGCGACCTTTTCATCACGAGCGGTGAACACGCGCTGCCAGATATCCTGGCCAATCAGGATGCCGAAGAAGTAGATCAAGAAGTAGGTGATGATCGTGTCCCAGCCGATCGCGGTAAAGCTGAAGCTCGACGCCGGCAGCTTGGCCACCAGTTCATCCCAGCCGCCGACGCGGTACAGGCAGATGGGCAGCAGGATGAAGATCAGGCCGACGGTCTTGATCACAAATTGCACGATATCGGTCAGGGTCAGCGACCACATGCCACCGATGGTCGAATACACCACCACCACGCCGCCGCCTACCAGCACCGACAGCCAGAACGGCAAGTCGAACAGCACTTGCAATACGGTAGCGATGGCCAGGATCGAAGTCACGCCGAGCATCAGGGCATAGGCCAGCATGATCACCGCGCTGGCCTGACGTGCCATGGGGTTGTAACGCTTTTCCAGGACCTGGGTAACGGTGAAGATTTTCAGTTTCAGCAGCGGCTTGGCCAGGAACAGGTTCAGCGCAATGATCCCGGCGCCCAGCGCGGCGCACAGCCAGAAACCTGAAATGCCGTGCACATAACCCAGGCGCACGGTGCCGACGGTGGAGGCGCCGCCCAATACTGTGGCGGCCATGGTGCCCATGTACAGCGACGGGCCGAGGTTACGGCCTGCCACCAGGTAGTCTTCGTGGGTCTTGGCGCGGCGCATACCGTAGTAGCCGAGCACGAGCATACCGGCGGCGTAGATGAGTACGACGAATAAATCCAAAGCCATGACGGTGATTCTCCGATTATCTTTTTTATGGGCGATCAGGCGGCAGCCGGCTCGGTCAACACGCGAGCGAAGGTCAGGTACATCTTGGGTCGGGGATCTGTACGATCCCCATGATTGTTAGTGTGAAGGCATCAGCGATGCGCGACGCCAGGCAATACGCAGAGCATCTCGTACAGCAAGTTGGCGCCGAGCAACGAGGTATTGCCGGTGGTGTCGTAAGGCGGCGAAACTTCCACCAGGTCGCAACCAATCAGGTCCAGGCCCTGGCATCCCCGGATGATCTCGATGGCCTGGATGGTGGTCAGCCCACCGATTTCCGGGGTGCCGGTGCCGGGCGCCCAGGCGGGGTCGATGCCGTCGATATCGAAGCTGAGGTACACCGGGCCGCCGCCGACTTTTTCTCGCACTTGTGCCATCAACGGGGCAAGGGAGTGGTGCCAGCATTCTTCGGCCTGGACCACGCGAAAGCCTTGCTTGCGGCTCCAGTTGAAGTCTTCGGCGGTGTAGCCCTGGGCACGCAGGCCGATCTGCACCACGCGATCGCAATCGAGCAAACCTTCTTCCACGGCGCGGCGGAAGGTGGTGCCGTGGGCAATTTTTTCGCCGAACATGTGGTCGTTGACGTCGGCGTGGGCATCGATGTGCACCAGCCCGACCTTGCC
This sequence comes from Pseudomonas sp. MF7453, assembly GCF_016405455.1. Taxonomy (NCBI): domain Bacteria; kingdom Pseudomonadati; phylum Pseudomonadota; class Gammaproteobacteria; order Pseudomonadales; family Pseudomonadaceae; genus Pseudomonas; species Pseudomonas sp. MF7453. The sequence goes on from NZ_JAEKCN010000010.1 coordinate 238,460, forward strand.
GTGTTTCTTGTGGATCGCCCGCAGGATCGGCAGGGTGATGGTGTGGTCGCCACCCAGCGTCAGGGGGATAACGTCGTGCTCAAGGATTTCATCGTAGGCCTCTTCGATGATGCGCACCGCGTCGAGCAGGTTGAAGGTGTTGATCGCTACGTCGCCGATATCGGCCACCGACAGTGAGTCGAACGGGGCAGCGCCGGTGGCCATGTTGTAGGGGCGGATCATCACCGACTCGGCGCGGATTTCCCGAGGGCCGAAGCGGGTGCCGGCGCGCAGCGAGGTGCCGATATCCAGGGGCACGCCGATAAAAGCGGCGTCCAGGCCTTTGGCCGTTTGCAGATGGGGAAGACGCATCATGGTGGCGATGCCGGCGAAGCGCGGCATTTCGTTGCCGCCCAGTGGTTGGTGGAAAATCTTGTCCACGGGATTGCCTCATCGTTGTTTTGTTTATTGATGGCCGATTCTGCGAAAAGCCTGGGGCAGGAAGAATCGGCAGGGGCAAATACTTAGTTCAGATTTTTCTAAACTAAACCCCGGGGTAAACTCCCTGATCCTGTAGGAGCGAGCTTGCTCGCGAAAAACGTCAACGATAATGCGGACATCCAGAATATTCGCGGCGTCCTCAGGTTTTTCGCGAGCAAGCTCGCTCCTACAGTTCAAGCATTTGGAGACCTGATGGCCAACGCCTTGCCCGACCTCAAACTCCTGCGCATCTTCGTCAGCGTCGTGCGTCACCAGGGGTTCGCCAACGCCCAGCACGAGCTGAACCTTTCGACGTCGGCCATCAGTACGTATATGAGCCAACTCGAATCCGCCCTGGGCCTGGTGCTGTGCCATCGAGGTCGCGGCGGCTTCAGCCTGACCAGCAAGGGCGAGTTGTTTCATCAGGAAACCCTGCGCCTGCTGGGCGAGCTCGAAGGCTTCGAGCAATACGCCGCTGCGCTCAAAGGCGAGTTGCGCGGCACGCTCAAATTGGGCGTACTTGATTCCACCGTCAGCGACAAGGCCCTGCCGTTCGCTGAGGTGATTGGCGCCTACAGCCTGGAACATCCCGCGGTTCACTTGAACCTGTCGGTGATGAGCCCCTACGAACTGCAACTGGGCGTGCAGGATAACCGCCTGGACCTGGCCATCGGTGCGTTCTCCAACCGCATGAGCGGCCTGATCTATATGCCGCTGTACCGCGAACAGCACTGGCTGTATTGCAGCAACCGGCACCCGCTGTTCAGCGAGCGGCGCATTCCCGAGCAGGTCATCACCCAGCAGCGTATGGTCGGGCGTGGCTACTGGAGCCAGGCCGAGCTGGCGCGCCACGGCTTCAAGCACAGCGCCGCGACCGTCGAAAGTATGGAAGCGCAGTTGATCCTGGTATTGTCCGGTGCCTACATCGGCTACCTGCCCGAACACTACGCCCAGGCCTGGGCCGACAAGGGTGACCTGCGCGTATTGCTGCCGGCGACCTTCGGCTACCAGGCGCCGTTTTCGATGATCATGCGCCGTGGTCGTAGCCGTGAACCGCTTATCCAGACCTTCCGCGACTTGCTCAAGACCCAGCTCAACCAGGCCTGAAAAAACATGTCCAGACCCCAATGCCCGCATTGCTTGCGGCCGACCACCCACTGCCTCTGTGCACTGATCCCGACCCTCGACAGCCGCACCCGCGTGTTGCTGTTGCAGCACCCGAGCGAGGTCGGCCATGCGCTCAATACCGCGAGGTTGGCGGCGTTGGGCTTGAAGAATGCGCAGTTGGTGGTAGGGGAGGTGTTTGATGATCTGGCGACGTTATTGAGCCCGCCTGGGTATCAGGCACGGCTGTTGTTTCCGGCCGATGAGGCGCAGCCTTTGCAGGCTTATATGCCCGGCGATCAGCCCCTGCTGTTGGTGGTTCCGGATGGCACCTGGCGCAAAGCGCGCAAGCTGCTTCACCTCAACCCGTTGCTGGCTGCGCTGCCACGCGTGACCCTGGCTGATGGCGGCATTTCACGTTATCGACTGCGCAAGGCCCCTGGTCCAGGAGCGCTGTCGACGGTGGAAGCTATTGTGCAAGCCTTGCAGGTGCTGGAAGCGCCGGTATCGTTCGAACCGCTGCTCAAACCCTTTGAAGCGCTGATCGAAGGGCAGATTGCGGCGATGGGGGAAGAAGTTTTTCAGAAAAACCATGGCGACGCGCGGCGGGAATAGCAGGTTAATCGAGGCGCGCTTATCGGGGCATAGGTATCTACACAACTCTTTGGTGCGACGCCGGACTTGTGGGAGGGGGCTTGCCCCCGATGGCGGCCTAAGAGCCGACCGGGATGCTGGACTTTGATCGAGTGCATATCCGTTATTTAGGTAACGGCTGATATTGGTTCCGCTTTTACAGCGGGTCACTTTGGAAAAGAGCCCCAAAGTAACCAAAGGGCTCTTGCCCCACCACTCGGCACCTCGCTTAGGCTCGGTGTGCCCGTAATCCGCCATGGATTTGGGGGGCCGCCGCCACGCGCCATCCATGGCGCGGGGCGGCTAAACCGGCATCCCTGCCGGTTTACCCCCCAAATCCCTGGCGAATTCCGGCCAGCGTGGTTTAACGGGGCGCTTAAGATCAAGATCAAAAGCAGAGCAAGAGCAAGAGCGGCTCGCTTCGCATCGTGGTTAGCGTCGGCAGTGGCTACAAAAGTTGTGTAGATACCCATGTTTATCGGGGGCAAACCCCCTCCCACAGTTGACCGAGTTCCAATGTGAGAACGCGGTCGAATGTGGGAGGGGGCTTGCCCCCGATGGCGTCGCAACAGTCGCCATATTATTGGCTTATTCCTATAAGCCATAAGCACCACACTTTGCGTGATATGGCCCGCAGTCCTTTCCCGGTATGATGTCCGCCCCCGCAGTCTGGATTGCGAATACGCCATGACCTTGCAGTACCCCACAATCGCCGATTGCGTCGGCAACACGCCCCTGGTCCGCTTGCAACGCATGGCGGGTGAAACCAGCAATACCCTGTTGCTCAAGCTCGAAGGCAACAACCCGGCCGGCTCCGTCAAGGATCGCCCGGCGTTGTCGATGATCGCTCGCGCCGAGTTGCGCGGGCAGATCAAGCCGGGCGACACCCTGATCGAAGCCACTTCGGGTAACACCGGGATCGCCCTGGCCATGGCCGCGGCGATCAAGGGTTACAAGATGGTGCTGATCATGCCCGACAACGGCAGCGCCGAGCGCAAGGCGGCGATGACTGCCTATGGTGCCCAGTTGATCCTGGTCACTCAGGAGGAGGGCATGGAAGGAGCCCGGGACCTCGCCGAACGTATGGCCGCCGAAGGCCGTGGTGTGGTGCTCGATCAGTTCGCCAACGGTGACAACCCCGAGGCGCACTACACCAGCACCGGCCCGGAAATCTGGCGCCAGACCCAGGGCACCATTACTCATTTTGTCAGTTCCATGGGCACCACCGGCACCATCATGGGCAATTCGCGCTACCTCAAGGAGCAGAACCCGGCGATCCAGATCGTCGGCCTGCAACCGATGGAAGGTGCGGCCATTCCTGGTATCCGCCGCTGGCCCGAAGAGTACCTGCCGAAGATCTACAACGCGACGCGGGTAGACCGCATCATCGACATGGCCCAGCGCGAAGCCGAAGACACGACCCGCCGCCTGGCCCGTGAAGAGGGCATCTTTTGCGGCGTGTCCTCCGGCGGCGCCGTGGCCGGTATGTTGCGCTTGTCCAAAGAAGTGGAAAACGCGGTGATCGTCGCGATCATCTGTGACCGAGGCGACCGCTACCTGTCGACCGGCATTTTCGACGAACCCAACTGATGGCCAAGCACGAAAGAGGCTTGCGCTTCCAGCCAACGGGCGGCAGCCGGGCCCCGCAGATCCCGGTGGGCAAGAAACAACGCCTGACCATTGAGCGCCTGGCCAATGATGGCCGTGGCATTGTGTTCTTTGAAGGCCGCACCTGGTTTGTGAATGGCGCGCTGGCCGGCGAAGAAGTGGAAGCACGGGTGTTGGGTACCCACGGCAAAGTGGTCGAGGCCCGCACCGAGCGGGTGTTCCAGGCCAGTGAGCTGCGGCGCCCTGCGCCCTGCGCTCATGTGGGCCGCTGTGGCGGCTGCAGCGTGCAGCATCTGCCTCATGACCAGCAACTTGCCCTGAAACAGCGCATGCTCGCCGAGCAACTGTCGCGGGTGGCAGGTGTCGAACCGCAAGAGTGGGCGCCGCCGTTGAGCGGGCCGGAGTTCGGGTACCGGCGTCGCGCCCGTGTGGCCGTACGCTGGGATGCCAAGGCGAAAAAGCTCGAAGTGGGTTTTCGCGCCGTGGCCAGCCAGGACATTGTCGCCATCGATGACTGCCCGGTGCTGGTACAAGCCTTGCAACCTATCATGCAGCGCTTGCCGAATATGCTGCGTCGCCTGAGCAAACCGCAGGCGCTGGGGCATGTGGAGCTGTTCAGTGGTTCGTCCATCGCCGTGTTGCTGCGGCATATGGCACCGCTGTCCGAAGCAGATTTGCTGATCCTGAAAGAATTTTGCACCTTCCATGAAGCCCAATTGTGGCTGCATGGCGAGGGCCAGCCGGAACCTGTCGAGCCCGATCAGGCCCTGGGCTTTCGCCTGGATGCCTGGGATCTGGAGCTGGCTTACCGGCCGGGAGATTTTGTGCAGGTCAACGCCGGGGTCAATCAGGCGATGGTTGCCCAGGCACTCGAATGGCTGGCGCCACAAGCCGACGAACGGGTACTGGACCTGTTTTGCGGGCTGGGCAACTTCGCCTTGCCACTGGCGCGCCAGGTGCGTGAAGTGGTGGCTGTAGAAGGGGTGCAGACCATGGTGGACCGTGCAGCGCTCAATGCTGCTAGCAACCATTTGTCTAACGTGCAGTTCTTTCAGGCCGATCTGTCTGCGCCTTTGACTGACGCGCAATGGGCCAAACAGGGCTTTTCTGCGGTACTCTTGGACCCACCCCGCGATGGTGCCCAAGAGGTTGTGCGCAAGCTCGCTACCCTTGGGGCCAAGCGCCTGGTGTATGTGTCCTGTAACCCAGCTACGCTGGCGCGGGACACGGTTGAGTTGGTCAAGCAAGGCTACCGGCTAAAGCGTGCCGGGATCCTCGACATGTTTCCGCAGACTGCGCATGTCGAGGCCATGGCGTTATTTGAAGCGGGCTAGGATGCCCGTTTAATCCGACTGGCCTGCGTTCTCCAAGGCCTTGGTACTGCTACGGAGCTCGCAGTAAAAGTCGGCGATGATTTTGGCGCATCGAAGGTGCGTCGTAGGGAAGGTAAGCAAGATGGTACAGGTGAGAGCACACCAGCCGATCAACACCGACGGCAGTATCAATCTGGAGGCATGGCTGGATCATGCCGTCAGTGTCGACCCGGCACTGGACCGTGAAGCCTTGAAAGCAGCCTGCGAGTTCGCTCGTGAGTCTGAGCAGCAAGACAATGCGGCCAAGAACCTGTGGGCCGAAGGCACTTCAAGCTTTCGCACCGGGTTGGAAATCGCCGAGATCCTTGCCGATCTCAAACTGGACCAGGATTCGCTGATCGCCGCCGTGCTCTATCGCGGCGTGCGCGAAGGGCATATTGCGTTGGCCACCGTTGGTCAGCGTTTCGGTTCGGTGGTGGCCAAGCTGATCGACGGCGTGCTGCGCATGGCCGCCATCAGCGCCAGCCTCAGCCCGCGCCAGTCCATGGTGCTGGGCACCCAGGGCCAGGTGGAAAACCTGCGCAAGATGCTGGTGGCGATGGTCGACGACGTGCGCGTTGCCCTGATCAAGCTGGCCGAGCGTACCTGCGCGATCCGTGCGGTGAAGACCGCCGACGACGAAAAGCGTAACCGCGTCGCCCGCGAAGTTTTCGACATTTACGCGCCGTTGGCCCACCGCCTGGGGATCGGCCACATCAAGTGGGAGCTGGAGGATTTGTCCTTCCGCTACCTGGAACCGGACCAATACAAACAGATCGCCACGTTGCTGCATGAGCGGCGCCTGGATCGCGAGCGCTTTATCAGCGACGTGATGGGCCAGTTGCGTTCCGAACTGCAAGCGACCGGCGTGGACGCCGACATCAGCGGCCGCGCCAAGCACATCTATTCGATCTGGCGCAAAATGCAGCGCAAGGGCCTGGCCTTCAGCCAGATCTACGACGTGCGTGCGGTGCGCGTGCTGGTGCCGGAAATGCGCGACTGCTACACCGCGCTGGGTATCGTCCACACCCTGTGGCGGCACATTCCCAAGGAATTCGACGACTACATCGCCAACCCCAAGGAAAACGGCTATCGCTCGCTGCACACGGCGGTAATCGGCCCTGAAGGCAAGGTGCTGGAAGTGCAGATCCGCACCCACGCCATGCACGAAGAAGCCGAGCTGGGGGTGTGTGCGCACTGGCGCTACAAGGGCACCGACGTCAAGGCCGGGTCCAACCAGTACGAAGAGAAGATCTCCTGGTTGCGCCAAGTGCTGGAATGGCACGAAGAACTCGGCGACATCGGCGGCCTGGCCGAGCAACTGCGGGTGGATATCGAGCCGGACCGGGTCTATATCTTCACGCCTGACGGCCACGCCATCGACTTGCCCAAAGGCGCCACGCCGCTGGACTTTGCCTACCGCGTGCACACCGAAATCGGGCATAACTGCCGCGGCGCCAAGATCAACGGGCGTATCGTGCCGCTCAACTACAGCCTGCAAACCGGTGAACAGGTCGAGATCATCACCAGCAAGCACGGCACGCCGAGCCGCGACTGGCTGAACCCGAATCTGGGCTACATCACCACTTCGCGGGCGCGTGCGAAGATCGTCCACTGGTTCAAGCTGCAGGCGCGCGACCAGAACGTTGCCGCCGGCAAGACCCTGCTCGAACGCGAACTGGCGCGCCTGGGCCTGCCTCAGGTGGATTTCGACAAGCTGGCCGAAAAAGCCAACATGAAGATCGCCGAAGACATGTTCGCCGCCCTTGGTGCCGGTGACCTGCGCCTGGCGCAACTGGTCAACCTGGCCCAGCAACTGGTCGAGCCGGAGCGCGGCAACGAACAGCTGGAGCTGATCCCGCGCAAAGCCACCGGCTACAAACCGGGCAAGCGCGGCGATATCCAGATCCAGGGCGTGGGCAACCTGATGACGCAAATGGCCGGCTGCTGCCAGCCGTTGCCGGGCGACGCCATCGTCGGCTATATCACCCAGGGCCGCGGCGTGAGCATTCACCGCCAGGACTGCGCCTCGGTGCTGCAACTGGGCGGGCGCGAGCCGGAGCGGATCATCCAGGTCAGCTGGGGGCCGGTGCCGGTGCTCACGTATCCGGTGGACATCATCATCCGTGCCTACGACCGTTCAGGCCTGCTGCGTGACGTCTCGCAAGTGCTGCTCAACGAGCGGATCAACGTGCTGGCGGTCAATACCCGATCGAACAAAGAGGACAACACGGCGTTGATGTCCCTGACCATCGAGATTCCGGGGCTGGATGCGCTGGGGCGCTTGCTGGGGCGGATATCCCAGTTGCCGAACATCATCGAGACCCGGCGTAACCGCACCCCGTGATTAGCAGGATGACAGCCGACTGACATGTGGAGTTGTTTTCTGTGGGAGCTGGCTTGCCTGCGATAGCATCACCTCGGTCTAACTGAAGCACCGAGTCGCAAGCATCGCAGGCAAGCCAGCTCCCACATTGGATTTTCAGCGGAAAGAGATACGATGTATTCACTCGAAGACCTGCTGCACCTGATGAACCGCCTGCGCGACCCGCAGTACGGCTGCCCGTGGGACATCAAGCAAACCTACGCGACCATCGTCCCGCACACGCTGGAGGAGGCCTATGAAGTGGCCGACGCCATCGAGCGCGGCGACTTTGACCATCTGCAAGGCGAGCTGGGCGACCTGCTGTTCCAGGTGGTGTATTACAGCCAACTGGCGCGGGAAGAAGGGCGCTTTGAATTTGCCGGGGTGATCGACAGCATCACGCGCAAGCTGATTCGGCGCCATCCCCATGTGTTTCCCACCGGCGACCTGTATGCACCGCTGGATATCCCGCAGTTGAGCGAAGAACAGGTCAAGGAGCGCTGGGAGCAGATCAAAGCTGAGGAGCGCGCAGAAAAGTCCGACGCTCCCGAGCAACTCTCCCTACTCGATGATGTGCCCACCGCCTTACCCTCGTTGTCCCGCGCGGCCAAATTGCAAAAGCGCGCCAGCCAGGTCGGTTTCGACTGGCCGGCCGCCTTGCCGGTGGTGGACAACGTGCGTGAAGAGTTGGATGAAGTGCTCGAAGCCATGGCCGATAACGATCCGCAGGCCATTGCCGATGAAGTCGGTGACCTGCTGTTTGCCGCCGTCAACCTGGCTCGTCACCTCAAGGTTGACCCGGAAACTGCACTGCGCGGTGCCAATGCCAAGTTCGAACGCCGTTTCCGATTTATCGAACAGGCATTGCGCGATACGCACCAACCCATAGAAGATTGCACCCTCGAAGAGTTGGACGCCCTGTGGGGCGAAGCCAAACGCCAGGAAAAGAATGTGTCCAGCTGCGGTTGAGCAGCTGCCTAAGTGAGTAAGCACCATGAGCCTTTCCCTTCGCGACCAGTTGCTCAAAGCAGGTCTGGTCAACCAAAAGCAGGCCAAACAGGTCGGCAAAGAGAAGCAGAAGCAGCAGCGTCTGGTCCACAAGGGCCAGGCCGAAGTCGATGATACCCAGGCACGCCTGGCCGCTGAGGCACACGCCGAGAAGGTCAAGCGTGACCAGGAACTCAACCGCCAGCAGCAGGAAAAAGCCGAGGCCAAGGCGCGTACCGCCCAGGTCAAGCAACTGATCGAAACCTCGCGTCTGCCCAAGCTGACCACCGAGGACTACTACAACTTCGTCGATGACAAGAAGGTCAAGCGCCTGTCGGTCAACACCTTGATGCGTAACAAGCTGAGCAACGGCTCCCTGGCCATCGTGCACCACGGTGGTGGTTATGAGGTGATCCCGCGGGAGGCGGCGCTGAAGATTCAGGAGCGCGCACCGGAGCGCATCGTGCAGCTCAACATCCTCACCGAAAGCCAGGTGCCGGATGAGGACGATCCGTACGCCGCCTACCAGATCCCTGATGATCTGATGTGGTAAGCCGTTAGAAACGACAAACCCCGCCAAAAGGCGGGGTTTGTGTTTTAAGCGTGCAGCCTGTTACCAATCCACTGCGTAACTCAGGCTGAAGGTACGACCTTCGGCATTCGGGTACGGTGCGCGGGCGTTGGCCTGGGCGAACATGTTCTGGTAGTTGCGGTTGGTGAGGTTGTACACCGCACCTTCAAGACGACCTACCGGTAGCCGTACCGAGCCCAGCAGATCAACCAGGGTGTAGCCCTGGATATCGCGACCGTTGTTGTCCTTGGCCGCAGCGTCATAATCGGCCAGGCGCATTCCCTGCAAGCGCAGGCTGTAGTCGTCACGCTGATAGCCCACAAAGGCGGTGGTCTTGGCGGGGGAGATGCGCGTGGCGGGCAGGTCGATCCATTTGCCGTTCTGCTGGGTCTCGCCCTTGGCGTAAGCGTAAGTACCGCCGACGGACCATTGGTCGTTGACGTTGTAGGTCAGGCTGGTTTCGGCACCGCGCACGCGTTCTTTCTGGTTGATCAGACGCAATACACGGTCGTTGGCATCGTAGAACTGCGTGACGTCCGAGGTGTTTTCATACGCGGTGACACTGGCCTGCCACTTGTCCCAGTCGCCACGCCAGCCCAGCTCATAGCTGTCGACTTTCAGGGCCTGGGCATTGAGGTCCTGAATATCGTATTTGCTGTTCACGTCACGCAGGAAGCGCTGGATATCCGGCAGGGAAAAGCCCTGGCTGAAGTTGACGAACACGTCCTGGTTTTCGGTCAGGTGATACACCGCCCCAAGGTTATACAGCGTGTCATCGTATTTGAGCGTGCCGCCGGGCAGTGTGGCGCGGTTGCCGGTCTGGACGATTTCGCCGTAGGCGATGCTGTCGGAGACCTCGCTCTCAATCCACTCGCGACGTACACCACCGCGTAAGGTCCAGTCATTGATGTCGTAGGACAGCTGACCAAAGATGGCTTTGGTGGTGGTCTCGATGTCCGGGCCCAGTTCGAAGGTGGTCCCGGTTTTGCTGTAGTTCAGGCCATTGACCCGATATTGGTCGCCGCGCTGGCGTGAGGTTTCATGATCATAGTCAGCCCCCCACACCAGGTTGCCGGTTGCCGGGCCGATGTCCGGCATCTGCGTATCGATCGCCGCACGCAGGCCATAGACATCCTGCACGCTGTTGTTGTCGGACACGCCTGCCCGGCCTCGGGACAGGTCCGGGAAGAACAGTGCATCGGCCCGCCGCCAGTAGCTTTCGACCTGCAGGCCCTGGCCGTAGAAGTCCTTGTCGGCGTAGTTGAGGTTGACCGCCTGGTTGTGGGTGTAGGGTTGATCGTTCAGGTCCAGGCCTTTTACGGCGACTGCGTCGCTGGTGATGCGAGGGTTCTTGGTGTAGCGGGTGTCTTGTTCGTCTTTGTAGTCTTGCAGCGACAGGCTGATCTTCTTGTCATCATCAAGCTCGTAGCCGAAGCGACCTTGCAGGTCGTAGGTGTCGGTGTCCATGTTGCTGCCCTGGGACGTATCCTGGGGAATGCGCTTGCCGTTACCGTCGAACTGGTCGTTGCGCTGCACGGTGTTGCCCGACAGATACCAGTCCAGCGGGCCCTTGCGCCCGGTGGCGCTTTGGAACGCCTGGTAAGCGAACCCCTTGTGGCTGAAGTTGTTGCCGGTGGTCATGCCGATCTTGCTACTGAAGGCCAGGTCTTCACCGTTGTTGCGTTTGGTGATGATGTTGATGATGCCGCCCGATGCACCTGCGCCGTAGACGCTGCTGGCGCCGGAGATCACTTCGATGCGCTCGATGCTCTCCGGTGCCACGCTGTTGAGCTGGCGGAAGTTATCACGCGTGGCGTTTTGCGAAACGCCATCGATCAGGATCAGGGTATTACGCCCGCGAAGCGTCTGGCCGAAGTTGCTCATGCCGCCGCTGGACGGCGCAATGCCAGGCACCAGTTGGCCGAGGATATCCGCGACCCGACGCCCTGCGCCGGTTTGCTGGCGGATCTGCTCTTCGTTGATGACCTGCACGGAACCTGGGATCTGCGCGATGCTGGTTTCATTACGCGTGGCCGACACCACGGTCGCTTGCAGCTGCAGGCTGGTTGGCGCTGCTTGCGTCGGCTCTGTCTGTTCGGCCCAGGCGGGCGCACTCATCGAGCCGAGAAGCGGCAGCAGAACGGCCAATTGCGATTTGTTCATGGGTTTGTCTCAGAGTTATTAGAAGTATTGACAGAAAAATCGGGTGTCTCAGGCGCTCGCGTATATGAACGGATAGCGCGGATACTCACGGCGGCCAATGCATAGGTCAGTGCGACCAGCCAGAAGCTGTGCGCCAGGCCCACCCACCCCATGCCGATACCGCCTATCAAGGCACCGCACAGCGCACCTGCTTTGGCGGCGCTGTTACCCATGCCCAGGGCAAAACCCTGCTGGCTGGACGCGACGGTATTGGCGATCAGTGTGTAGGCCACGGGCAGCAAAGCTCCCTGCCACACGCCCCACAGCAACCGGCTGGCGATGAACCCCAACCATTCACTGGCCAGCGCCGTGCAGGCCAGCGTGAGGGCGCAGGCCCAGGTGACCCATTCGATGATGCGCAGCGTATGCGCTGGCTGATGTCGATCGAACAGGCGGCCCCATAACGGCGCAGACAGTGCCAGGGTCAAGGCGCTGGCGCCATAGCTGGCGCCGATCAGCCACGCGGGCGCCTGCAAAACCTCGGCAACATATAAAGCGTAAAACGGTTGCGGCATCATCCTGGCTGCCTGGATCAATACGATGATTCCCAACATCGCGCCAAGCCAGCCTTTGGGCAGTGCGACAGGCTTCGACGGCCGAGCGGGTCTGGAGCGTGGTGAATCGCTGGGCAAGAACGTGCTGATTATCGCGCACAACAGGCAGACGGCGGTGGCGCTGTAGCACAGCAATGCGAAACCGGATATGTCCATCAGCCAGCCGCCCAATATCGGCCCGGCCAGGGAGCCTACGGCGGTGGCTGATTGCAGCCGCGCAAGAATGTGACCGCGCCCACCCTCGCCGCAGCAGGCCAGTGCGTAGGCTTGGGCAGCTGCAATGAAGCCGGCCAACGCACCTTGCACCACGCGGATGACCACCAGCCACCACGGATCAGGCGTTATCGCAGCCAGCGCCTGGCACACCGCCAGTGCCAGCAATGCACGGATGATCATGGGCTTGTGGCCGGTACGGTCGCCCAGTTTCCCCCACATGGGTGTGAGGATCATCGCTGCCATCATCGGCCCGGCATACACCAGCGAAGACAGCAGGCCGGTGTACTGGGCATTGGCGACGCCCAACAGCTTCTGGATTTGCAGCGGCCAAAACGGTCCGCTCATCTCCATCGCCCCCATCGACACCAACTGAATCACCACCAGCAGCCGCAGCGCTGTGTTGTTAGTCGGCATTGGCGGCCGCACTCAACGGGTTGGGCAGGCGCCCGACGATATCGGCATGACTCTCCAGCAGGCGCATACGCATGAACGATTTGGCCGGCCACGGTTGCTCCAGCAGTGCTTCGCGCTCGGCTGCCCAGCGTTGCGGTTCAACCTGAGCGCGCAGGTCGTCGAAACACTGGCTGACTTGTGCCGACAGCTCATTCCAGAGCAGCGCCTGGGGGATGTCGAAGTGGCGCGCAGCGAGCAGGATCAGCTCCCCCAGGTGGCACATGAATACGGTGTGCAGCAGCTTGTCCCGTACAAAGCCTGCGTCGTCGTACAGCGTCATCTTCGGGTCGTGCAGTTCAATGTCCAGGCCGTGGGCATGCAAGGTTTTGCGGTCGATACGGATATCGCCGAAATCGCGCAACAGCAGGCGGCTCAATTGCCCGTCTGCGGCCATGACCATAAAGGAGTTCTGCTGATGGGCCTCGAACGCAACGCCGTAGCGCAAATACATGCCCAGCAGTGCCGGCACACTGATCGCCGCGTAATCATGGAAAAACGCGAGCATAGCCGCCGCGTCATCCTGGCCTTGGCTCAGGCGCACCCATTGGCGCAGCAGCGGCTGGCCGTGTTGATCAATGGCAAACAGGCTGCCCACCGGCACGGCCATTTCCCCGGGCTTAAGTTGGCTGTGGGGATTGTCGCGATAGAGCACCGCCAGGTGGCGGGAGTGCTCGTCATTGGCCGGTATTGGCTTGAAATGCACACCGATACGCTCGGGAACGATGCTGAGGATTTTCCCAATCGCAGGCTCGCGCTCCAGGATGGTCAGCAGCAGGTGGCTGATCCGTGGGCCCATGCGTGCCGAACGCGGTGAGACGGTGCGCTGCACGCTGGTCAGGCGCAGCGACACGGGCAGTTTGACCATGGGCGCATCGCAGCGGCCTTCAGGCAATACGGTCCTGAAGGACATGGTGGGGTGGGCGGTAAACGCGACGATATCGGTCAGCACCAGCAGCTTGTCGCCGATTGCATCGGCGAACAGCTGAGGCAGCTCCTGGCGTGCCTGCCAGGGATGGGAAGGCAACGGCAGATAATCGCCAGCCTCAAGGCCCTGTGCGTGAAGTGTCGCGGTTAGTTGCTGCGCCGCCTGTGGAAAGTGCTTGCTCCACCACTGCCAGTAATCTGCAGTCCCGGCCAACGTTTCGACATGGGCAAATTGGCGATGCAGTGCGCACAGCAGTACCGGGAAGCGTGCTTCGAATTCCGGCGAATAATTGATGACCTGCTCGGTATTCAGGCCCAGCTTGGTCTTGTAATTGGGGTGCCACGGGTGACCCAATGTTCCCCACTGCTCAAGCACGGATGTCGGGTTGGTAGCGCCTGAACTGTTCTTGAGATGACTCAGCAAGTTGCCTTGATGCACCGGGTCCATGGACGCATGCAGCTTGAGCGTCCATTGCTCATGGAAGGCGAGGCACAAGGTGTCGTTGATGAAGCTGTCGTCGATCTCGACGTTGAGGCGGTTGAGCACTTCCAGGTCTGCCGGTGAGGTGAGGCTGGCGTTAAGCAGCGTCAACAACTGTGATGGGAATTGGATCTTCTGGTCGGTCTGGCCTTCGCGCAACAGAACGACTTCGCCACGCAGGTCCCAGCTTGCCATGCGGCCAGGGCGCAAATGTTCAAAACGTAGTTGGGCCCGGCAAGGCAATGTCAGTGAGCAATGTCCGTGTTCGTCATAAGTGAGGGTGTTGGGGTCGAGCAGGCTTTCACGAAACAATGCCTGGATCAGGCGTTGAAAGCTACGTTCGGCGGCGGGTGCCAGCGTATTGATCAGGGCGTCAAGGCTGATGTGACTGGCTTGAAATTGCGCGGTGGCAAGTGCCTCGCTCCAGCGTTCCAGCAACGAGATGTCTGGCTGCGTGCTATTTCCGTGCATCAAATGGATTCCCTAATCGTGAGCCTGAATGAAAGGTGCACGAATGGTATCGAGAATCATTATTTTTGTGTGCTTTTGTTACATAAATTCATATCGAATTCTTGAAAAAAAACCGCGCTCCAAAAGCGCGGTTTCTTGTAGACGGTCCGGCTGCGTGGGCCGGGCGTCGAGCTGATTTCAGCGCTTCAGGAGCTTTTCGCCTGGCGTTGCAATTCGAGAGTTTCGAGCTCGTTTTTATAATTATGGGCATCGCTCTCGTTGTGGAACATGCCGACCAATACGTCTTGCTGATGGACATCCCAGATGTGAATCCCGTGGCCTACCGCCTCGTGGGACATATGTTCATCGTCGCGTTCAGTTACTTTTACAGTCATCTGCTTGCTCCAATCTCTGGTGGGTCTGCGGCAAGTCGTCGCAGGCCTTTGTTATATGATTTGTTAGCTTGCTAAGTAAACTGATTTTGCGCGCAATAATTCATTGCAGGAAGCGCAACAATGCTGGAGGCCGCGTAAACCGAGGCATTGCGTCGCCATGGCAGAGGCTTTATGACAAAAGTTTCATGTTCGGGGCGGCCAGGTTGACCTCGGCACCGCCATCGCAGGCAAGCCAGCTCCCACCTTGAAATGCATTCCCCTGTGGGAGCTGGCTTGCCTGCGAAGGCGGCCTGACAGGCGACACTGTTATACCGAGTACATATCCATTCCTGCGGTAACGGCCACTTAGGGTTCCGCCTGACGGCGGCTCACTTTTGAAAAGCGCAAAAGTAAGCAAAACGCTCTTGCCCCACCACTCGGCACCTCGCTTAGGCTCGGTGTGCCCGAACACAGGCTTGAATCCGTGGGCCGCCGCCACGCGCCATCCATGGCGCGGGGCGGCTAACCCGGCGTCCTGCCGGGTTACCCACGAATTCAAGCCTGCGTTCGGCCAGCGTGGTTTAACGGGGCGCCTGAGATCAAGAGCAAGATCAAGAGCGGCTCGCTTCGCATCGTGGTTACCGTCTGCTGCTACAGCCCAAAAGTTGTGTAGATACCTATGCTGCGATAGCGGTAGTGGCTCGCCCTAAAAATGCCAGGCAAAAAAAAGCCCCGCATTCAGCGAGGCTCTTTTCCGGTGCATCAGCAATCAGCTGCCTTTGACGGCCTTACCGTCAACGGTGCCATCCTGCAGCATGATGTTGTATTCCTTGCCGTCGGTCTCAACCTGACGCAGGGCAACCAGAATGCCGCCCTGGTCCTTGGCAAACCACATCTGCGTGATGCGCTTGCTTTGGGACGGATCACGTACGCGTTCAACCTTGATCGCGTCGATGGAGCCTACCTTGGTCTGGACCTTTTCCGGGCCAATTACGCGGAAGTCATAGGTGTCGACATCAGTGCCTTCGGCCACTCGGTAGCTCATGCTTTTTTTGCCGGCAGCCACGTCGCGCTGCAGGGCGAGCTGATAGGTGGACTTGTCGAGCATGCCGCTTTCGAGGGTGACGTTAACCGGATCCTTGTTTTCAAAACCGGTGATTTTCTTGTTCGCCTGGTCGAAGTCCAGGTTGATCTTCTTCGCCTTGCCCAAGCCGCCGCGCTCGAAGCTGTAGCTCTTGGGTTGCAGGGTGTCCTTGTCGAACAGGATCACGCTGGTTTCTGTCAGGCTGGCAATCATCATTGAGGCCTTGAAGTTCAAGGTCCAGGTGCCGTCGCCGTTTTTGGTCAGGCTGCGTTCAGCCGAACCACTCATGGGCAGTTGCTTCCAGTCGGCGGTGTAGCTGACGGAGAAGGGATGAAGGTCTGCCGCTTGTACGGCAGGCAAAGCGAACAGCGCAAAAGCGAAGAGCAGGGCGCGACGCATAAAATCTCCTAGGTTCGAATCAAGTGGCCGCTGGCCGCGAGTAACTGACCGTCCAATAATGCACCCTGGTCACCAAGAATCAACCGTCCCTCGGCAAACCAGCGAACAGCCAGCGGGTAAATCCTGTGTTCCTGGGTATGAACCCGTTGCGCAAGGGTCTGCGCCGAGTCGCCTGACTCTACCGGAACCACTGCCTGTACGACCAGAGGCCCGCCATCGAGTTCCTCGGTGACGAAGTGCACGCTGCAGCCATGCTCGCTGTCGCCGGCGTCGAGAGCGCGCTGATGGGTGTGCATGCCTTTGTACTTGGGCAGCAGGGAAGGGTGGATATTGAGCAGGCGCCCTTCGTAGTGCCGCACGAAATCAGCACTGAGGATGCGCATGAAGCCGGCAAGGACCACGAGCTTGGGATTGAAGGCGTCGATCAGTTCGATCAAGGCGCGGTCGAAAGCCTCGCGGCCCTCGAACGCCTTGTGATCCAGCGAGCGGGTATCGATACCCGCGTCCCTGGCGCGTTGCAGGCCGTAGGCGTCGCTGCGGTTGGAAATCACCGCAGCGATGCGCACCGGGCTGTCGCCGCTGCGCGTGCTATCGATCAGGGCCTGCAAGTTACTGCCGGTGCCGGAAAGCAGCACCACGACATCACAGGTTGCAGGCATCAGTGCGCCTTAAGGTTCTTCAGTTCAACCTGGGCCGCGCCTTCGGCGGCAGTGGCGATCTGGCCGATAACCCAAGGTTGCTCGCCGGCTTCACGTAATACGTTCAGCGCGGTTTCAACGTGCTCTTGTGCCACGCAGATGACCATGCCCACGCCGCAGTTGAGCACGCGGTGCATTTCGGTTTCGTTGACGTTGCCTTTCTCTTGCAGCCAATCGAAGACTGCCGGGCGCTGCCAGCTGGCCACGTCGACAATCGCCTGGGCGCCTTTTGGCAGAACGCGCGGGATGTTATCCAGCAGGCCGCCGCCGGTGATGTGGGCCATGGCCTTGACGGCGCCGGTGTCCTTGATCAGCTTGAGCAGTGGCTTGACGTAGATGCGAGTCGGGGCCATCAGCAGGTCGGTCAGCGGCTTGCCGTCGAGCTGGATGTTTTCGATGTCGGCGCCGGACACTTCGATGATCTTGCGGATCAGCGAGTAACCGTTGGAGTGCGGGCCGGACGATGGCAGGGCGAGCAGGGCGTCGCCGGCAGCTACTTTGGAGCCGTCGATGATCTCGGCTTTTTCCACGACGCCGACGCAGAAACCGGCCAGGTCGTAGTCTTCGCCTTCGTACATGCCTGGCATTTCAGCGGTTTCGCCGCCGACCAGGGAGCAACCCGACAGTTCGCAGCCGGCGCCGATGCCGGTGACCACCTGGGTTGCGGTCTCGACATTGAGCTTGCCGGTGGCGTAGTAGTCGAGGAAGAACAACGGCTCGGCGCCGCACACCACCAGGTCGTTGACGCACATGGCGACCAGGTCGATGCCGATGCTGTCGTGCTTGTTCAGGTTCAGGGCCAGGCGCAGCTTGGTGCCCACGCCGTCGGTGCCGGACACCAGTACAGGCTGTTTGTAGCCGGCCGGGATTTCGCAGAGGGCGCCAAAACCGCCCAGGCCACCCATGACTTCAGGGCGCGCAGTGCGCTTGGCGACGCTCTTGATGCGTTCGACCAATGCTTCACCGGCGTCGATGTCTACACCGGCGTCCTTGTAGCTCAGGGAGGGTTGCTTGCTCATGATCCAGGCCTTTAGGGGGGGATTCAGGGGTAACGACCGAGCGGGCGGGCGCTTTTGGAAAAGGCCGCTGCCGTTGACGGTCTGCGAAGGCGCGCGATTTTATCAGGCTTGAAGGGCAGCGGCCATCCTCGGGCCGACGGGCAGGGCCATATAGATTAAAAAAGCCGGTTAAAAATGCTGATTCGCTCTGCCAAGCGGCGTATTAAGGTATAGCCTTGAACCCGCTATCGTTATGACAGTACAAAAACTTGTCGAGGCCCTGTGAATGTTTTGCCGGGTGCTGTGGTCACAGCCTGGCTAAACCGATTCACGCGGTCTGTTCCAGCCGCTAAATTTGTCGTTCGGGAATCTTCCATGCGTCTGTGTAAATTCTTCTTTGTGGGCTGTTTGTCGTTGGTCAGCCTGGCGAGTCATGCCGAAACCCTCAATGGCCTCTATCAAGTGCTCGAACCGGTCAGCAGCCAGTCCCCCCAGGAGCGCGACCAAGCCACCCAGCGCGCCGTGCAGACATTGGTGATCCGCCTCACCGGCGACGCCAGGGCCGCCGATGGCCCGGGCCTGGCGGCAATCCGCAAGGACCCGCAACAAATCATCACCCAATACGGCTACGACGCCGGCCCGCCCGAGAGCCTGCAAGTGGACTTCGATCCGGTGAGCACCGACCGGGCCTTGCATGATGCCGGCTTGTCGATCTGGGGCAGTAATCGACCGTCGATTCTCGGTTGGTGGCTGAACGATTCTACCGAAGGCAGCAGCCTGGTCGGCGATGGCCAGGCGGTTGCTCAGACACTGCGCCGTGCCGCGCAACACCGTGGTTTGCCATTGCGCCTGCCGCTGGGCGACCTCGATGAGCAAGTGGTTGCCACCGCGCCGAATCTGGAAAGCGCGGACGCTACGCCGTTGCGTGCAGCCTCCGAGCGCTACGGTGCCGATGCGTTGCTGGCTGTGCATGCGCGCCAGGAAGGCAGTCAGTGGCAGGCCAAATGGCATCTGTGGCTGGGCGATACGGCCGAGCAGGGTACCGCCCAAGGCGCAGACACTGCCGCGCTTGCCGACGCGGTATTGCTGGCGGTCAGCCAAAAGCTGGCACCGCGCTTTGCGGTCAAACCCGGGGTGAGCAGCGAGCAACTGCTTGAAGTGCAAGGTATGAACCTGGAGCGCTACGCCACCCTGGGCCGGTTGCTGGAGCCCTTTGGTGGCCAGCCGCAGTTAGTGGATGGCAACCGTATTGTGTATCGCGTCAACGGCAGCGCCGAGCAGTTGCGTACCCAATTGAGCCTGGCCAAGTTGCAGGAAATCCCTGCAGGCGAAGCCCCGGCCCAGCAACCCGTGGTCGATGGCACGCAACCGGCTGCTGCACCCGAGCCCCAGGCGCAACTGCGTTTTCGTTGGTAAATAGTGTTCCTTCTTCTATATAGAAGAAGGGCGTAAATAACAGATGGAGTGGTTTATGGCGGATACGCGTCGTTGGGTGTGGCTTGGCGGGATAGTCCTGCTGTGCGGTTTTGTGTTCTTGCTGCATTCGATCCTGACGCCGTTCCTGGTGGCGCTGCTGCTCGCCTATCTGTTCGATCCCGTGGTGGATCGCCTGGAAAAAGTCGGCATGTCGCGCACCTGGGGCGTGATCACGGTGTTTGCGCTGTTCACGTTGATCATCACGGCGCTGGTGTTGATATTGGTGCCGATGTTGGCCAAGCAACTGTTTCGCCTCTACGAGCTGGCGCCGCAAATGCTCGACTGGTTGCAGCACACGGCAATGCCGTGGGCCCAGTCCAAGTTCGGGCTGGCGGATGGCTTCTGGAAGTTCGACAAGGTCAAGGCAGCTATCAGCGAGCATATGGACAAGACCACCGATATCGTCACGGTGGTGCTCAGCCAGGCAACCGCGTCGAGCCTGGCGCTGATCGGCTGGTTGACCAACCTGGTGCTGATCCCGGTGGTGGCGTTCTACCTGCTGCGTGACTGGGACATCATGATGGCCAAGATCCGCAGCCTGCTGCCCCGTGACCGCGAAGAGCGCATCGTCTCCCTCGCCGCAGAATGCCATGAAGTACTGGGGGCGTTTGTTCGCGGCCAACTGCTGGTGATGCTGGCGCTGGGGGTGATCTATGCCGCCGGCTTGATGGCCATCGGTCTGGAGCTGGGGCTGTTGATCGGCTTGATCGCGGGCCTGGCAGCCATCGTGCCATATATGGGCTTTGTGATTGGTATCGGTGCGGCGCTGGTGGCCGGTCTGTTCCAGTTTGGCGGCGACCTTTACCCGATGCTGGGGATCGTCGCGGTGTTCATGGTCGGCCAGGCGTTGGAAGGCATGGTGCTGACGCCGCTGCTGGTGGGCGATCGGATTGGCCTGCACCCGGT
Organism: Pseudomonas sp. MF7453; assembly: GCF_016405455.1. Lineage (NCBI taxonomy): Bacteria > Pseudomonadati > Pseudomonadota > Gammaproteobacteria > Pseudomonadales > Pseudomonadaceae > Pseudomonas > Pseudomonas sp. MF7453. The sequence continues at coordinate 258,754 of NZ_JAEKCN010000010.1, forward strand.
GGCGGTGATCTTTGCGATCCTGGCCGGTGGCGAGCTGTTCGGGTTTACCGGCATCCTGCTGGCGCTGCCGGTAGCGGCGGTGATCATGGTGCTGGTGCGTCACGTTCATGACTTGTACAAGGATTCGGACGTGTATACGGGCGTTGATGAGCCCGAGTTGTAATCGCAATGTCACAAACCCGGCCAAGGCCGGGTTTGTTGTTTGTGGGGCAGGGGGCGTCAAACAATCCGCGTAAAACCGCGAGGTTAACGCAAACCTTTGATTTTGCTTGTGGTCTGCTGCATTGTGCGCCCGGCGTCACGGGTATAAACTTTGCAAACTTTACACAGAGGCCACTAACGGTTCGATGGGAGCCGTTCAGTCAGCATGAAACCGATTCAGCTGCCCCTAGGTGTGCGTCTGCGTGATGACGCTACCTTTATCAACTACTACCCAGGCGCCAATGCCGCTGCACTCGGCTATGTCGAGCGGCTCTGCGAAGCCGACGCCGGGTGGACTGAAAGCCTGATCTATCTGTGGGGCAAGCATGGCGTGGGGCGTACCCACCTGTTACAGGCTGCGTGCCTGCGTTTCGAGCAGATGGGCGAGCCGGCGGTATACCTGCCGTTGGCCGAGTTGATGGACCGCGGCGTCGGTATCTTCGACAACCTTGAGCAGTACGAACTGGTGTGCCTGGACGACTTGCAGGCAGTGGCCGGCAAGGCGGATTGGGAAGAAGCGCTGTTTCACCTGTTCAACCGCCTGCGCGACAGCGGTCGGCGCTTGCTGATCGCCGCTTCCACCTCGCCGCGTGAGCTGCCGGTTAAGCTGGCCGACCTCAAGTCGCGGCTGACCCTGGCGCTGATCTTCCAGATGCGCCCGTTGTCCGATGAGGACAAGCTGCGTGCTCTGCAACTGCGCGCTTCCCGTCGTGGCCTGCACCTGACCGACGAAGTGGGGCACTTTATCCTGACCCGTGGCACCCGCAGCATGAGCGCGCTGTTCGATTTGCTTGAGCAACTCGATCAGGCTTCCTTGCAGGCGCAAAGAAAATTGACGATCCCTTTCCTCAAAGAAACGTTGGGCTGGTAAAGCGTTGATTTGCCACCATTCGGCAATTTTCAGGCGTCAGCAAATGTGCGTTTGAGCCCGGCAGGCCCCGCAAGTACAGCGATACATGGAATTACGGCTTAGATGGCATAGTCCAAACAATAAGTCACATAGATCACGATTGAATTTGCAAATCGATGTGATAGAGGGCATAGTCTCGGCTTCTTTACACATCAGCCACGGTCGTGCCCATGCTAAATCGCTTCGCACCCCTCGTGCCTCTCGCACTCGTTACCCTATTGTTTGGTTGCGCCTCCCACCCTCAACAGGTGGCAGAACAGCCCAAACCACAGGTTCAAAATCAGGCCAAGTTCGTTGCTGCACAGTCTGCTTCTGTTTATGAAGAAGAGATGGCAACCGAAAAAGAACTCGCCGACTTCTCAGGTAGCAAGCCTTACCAGTTGCCCCTTCTGGCCGACAGCATTCTTGAGCGCGGCAAGTCCCTGATCGGTACCCGTTACCGTTTTGGCGGCACTTCTGAAGCCGGTTTCGATTGCAGCGGTTTTATCGGTTATCTGTTTCGTGAAGAAGCGGGCATGAACCTGCCTCGCTCCACGCGCGAAATGATCAACGTGGACGCACCGTTGGTCGCACGCAACAACCTTAAGCCGGGCGATCTGCTTTTCTTTAGTACCAGTGGTCGCGGTCGTGTCAGCCACGCCGGTATCTACCTGGGCGATAACCAATTTATCCACTCCAGCAGCCGCCGTAGCGGTGGCGTTCGGGTCGATAACCTGGGTGACAGCTACTGGAGCAAAACCTTCATCGAAGCCAAGCGCGCACTCGCCATGGCCCCGACTACGGTTACCGCTAGTAAGTAAAGTTAAAGTGATACTTGAAGTTTGACGTGTAAGCGCTAGAATCCCTGGACATTGTTGTCATCCGTTCGCGCGAGCTTTGCTTGCGCGTTCTGGTTTTCAACGTTCGGCAGCGAAAGCCGCATCCAGACCAGGATTGTTCTGCACATGTCGACCTCGGCCCGCCTGATGCTCATTGTTTGCGCCGCGCTGCTCAGCGCCTGCGCCAGCCGTCCACCGCCGCCCGCGCCTGTAGCGGTCAAGCCCAAGCCGGTATTCAACTACGCCACCCAGAATTTTTCGCCTGCTGCCGAAGATGTGCTCTTCCGTGCGCTGGGCCTGGTCGGCACGCCTTATCGCTGGGGCGGCAACACACCGGACTCGGGGTTTGATTGCAGTGGCCTGATCGGCTTTGTGTTCCGCGACGCAGCCGGCATCTCATTGCCGCGCACCACCCGTGAATTGATCATGATGCGTGGCCAGGACGTCAGCGAACAAAACCTGCAAACCGGCGACCTGTTGTTCTTCGCCACCGGTGGCGGTTCGCGGGTCAGCCATGCGGGCATCTATGTGGGGGAGGGCCGCTTCGTACACGCGCCGCAAACCGGCGGTACGGTGAAGCTGGATACGCTCTCCAAAGCGTATTGGCAGAATGCCTACCTGAGTGCCAAGCGGGTACTGCCGGGGAACCTGGCGCGTAATCCCTGAATCAGTAAAACTCCAAAATGTGGGAGCGGGCTTGCCCGCGAATGCAGTGTGTCAGTCAACGCGTTAGTTGACTGGGCCACCGTAATCGCGGGCAAGCCCGCTCCCACATTGGTGTGTGGCGATTTACTTAACAGCCGATACCCGCCAAACCTTATTGCCCACATCATCGGCCACCAGCAAATCCCCCTGCTGATCTATCACCACGCCTACTGGCCGGCCCATGGCCTTCTCATCGCTATCCAGAAACCCGGTCAGCACATCCACCGGTTGCCCTTTCGGCTGGCCCCCTTCGAAGGGCACGAAAATTACCTTGTAGCCACTGTGCGGCTTGCGGTTCCAGGAACCATGCTGGCCGATAAATGCGCCATTACTGAAAGGGGCAGGGAGTTTGCTGCCCTCGGCGAAGGTCAGCCCCAGCGACGCAGTATGAGGGCCTACCGCATAGTCGGGAGCGATGGCCTTGGCGACCATGTCCAGGTTCTGCGGGGTGACACGCACATCCACATGCTGGCCGTAATAACTGAAAGGCCAGCCGTAGAAGCCGCCATCCTTGACCGAGGTGATGTAATCCGGCACCAGGTCGCTGCCGATTTCATCGCGCTCGTTAACTGCCGTCCACAGCTTGCCGCTCTGTGGCTCCCAGGCCATGCCGTTGGGGTTGCGCAGGCCGGAGGCGAAAATGCGGTGCTGGCCGGTCGCGCGATCAACTTCCCAGATAGCAGCGCGGCCTTGCTCGGCATCCAGGCCGTTTTCGCCAACGTTGCTGTTGGAGCCGACGCTCACATACAGCTTGCTGCCGTCCTTGCTGGCCACCACGTTTTTGGTCCAGTGATGGTTCAAGGGGCCGCCTGGCAAATCCACGACTGTGGTGCCTTGGGACGTGATTGCGGTTTCACCCGGCTGATAGGGAAAGCGCAGCAACTTGTCCGAGTCCGCCACGTACAGATCGTTGCCCACCAGTGTCATGCCAAACGGCGAATTCAGATTTTGCAGAAATACCGTACGCGTTTCGGCCACGCCGTCATGATCGGCATCGCGCAGCAGCGTGATGCGGTTCGGGCTGGGCACACCGGCACCGGCGCGGCCCATGACTTTTTCCATCACCCAGCCGCGCACGCCTTTGGAGTCGTCTGGCTTGGGCGGCGCATTGGTCTCGGCCACCAGCACGTCGCCGTTGGGCAGCACGTAGAGCCAGCGTGGGTGATCCAGGCCTTCGGCGAAGGCGGCCACTTGGGTGCCGGCGGCAGCCGTTGGCTTGGCGCCTTCAGGCCAACCGATCGCCGGGGCGATGTTGACGGTGGGAATCAGCGTCTTGTTCGGCTCCGGCAGTTTGGGCGAGGGCCCGGTGCCATCCGCGACTTGCAGGGTGGAGCTTTCGCCGCAGGCGGCGAGGCTGCCGGTGAGCATGATCAGTAAGGCCAATCGGGTTTTAGGCATGGTTTTCTCCTTGATACCTGTAAGGGTAGAGAAGCACGCTGTACGGATGGTTCAAGTACAAGGCCAGCTTTAATTGACGCTCCACCCCCAACCCACTAACCTTCGCGGCTTGTTCCAGGTGCTCTGTGGCGCGCGCGTCGACAGAGTGAAACAGGGAAGCCGGTGAGTGAGCGCACTTGTACACAGTGCTGCCGCGATTCCGGCGCTGCCCCCGCAACGGTAAATGAGTCAAGACGGTGCTGTTTGCCACTGTATCGCCCGCGATATGGGAAGGCGCGCCCTCGGCTGCTTCGATAAGACGCGCCACTCATGAGTCCGGAGACCGGCCTTGAACATTCAACAGCATCACGGTGGGCGATGCTTGGCTGTCTGTTTTTTCTTTTTCCTGCCCGCCGTTTTTGTCCAGCCCCAACGGAGAGCTGCCATGACCGATTCCCCCGACCGCGACGAACGCCACCTGGCGCGCATGTTGCGCAAAAAAGCCGTAATCGACGAGCGCATCGCCAATTCGCCGAATGAGTGCGGCTTGTTGCTGGTATTGACCGGCAACGGCAAAGGCAAGAGCAGCTCGGCCTTCGGCATGTTGGCCCGCGCCATGGGCCACGGCATGCAGTGCGGTGTGGTGCAGTTCATCAAGGGCCGCAACAGCACGGGCGAAGAGCTGTTCTTCCGGCGCTTCCCCGAGCAGGTGCGCTTCCACGTCATGGGCGAAGGCTTCACCTGGGAAACCCAGGATCGCCAACGTGATATCGCCGCCGCCGAAGCGGCCTGGGCGGTGTCCCGGGCGATGCTCAATGACGCGTCCATTCGCCTGGTGGTGCTGGACGAACTGAACATCGCCCTCAAGCACGGCTACCTCGACCTGGATCAGGTCCTCAGCGACCTGCAAGCCCGCCCGCCGATGCAGCATGTGGTGGTCACTGGCCGGGGCGCCAAGCCTGAATTGATCGAAATGGGCGACACCGTCACCGAAATGGGCATGCTCAAGCACGCGTTCCAGGCCGGTATCAAGGCACAGAAGGGCGTCGAACTTTGAATCAGCCCCGCCAATGCCCGGCCGTATTGATCGCCGCTCCGGCGTCCGGCCAGGGCAAAACCACGGTCACCGCCGCGCTGGCCCGTTTGCATCGCAATTTGGGGCGCAAGGTGCGCGTGTTCAAATGCGGGCCGGACTTTCTCGACCCCATGATCCACGAGCGCGCCAGCGGTGCGCCGGTGTATCAATTGGACATGTGGATGGTGGGCGAGCAGGAAAGTCGTCGTCTGCTGTGGGAAGCGGCGGGGGAGGCCGACCTGATCCTGATCGAAGGCGTGATGGGGCTGTTCGACGGCACCCCCTCCAGCGCCGACCTGGCGCGGCACTTCGGCGTACCGGTGCTGGGGGTGATCGACGGGACTGCCATGGCTCAGACCTTTGGTGCCCTGGCCCTGGGCCTGGCGCGCTATCAGCCCGACCTGCCGTTTGCCGGGGTGCTGGCCAACCGGGTCGGCACCCTGCGTCATGCGCAGTTGCTCGAAGGCAGCCTCACCGAAGGCTTGCGCTGGTACGGCGCGTTATCCCGCGAGACCGGCATCGAACTGCCGAGTCGCCACCTGGGCCTGGTGCAAGCCAGTGAACTCAATGACCTGGATGTGCGCCTGGATGCCGCCGCCCGGGCGCTGGGCAGCAGTTGCGAAGTGGCTCTGCCGCCGCCCGTGACCTTTGCCGCGCCCGAAGTGATCAAGGCCGAACCGTTACTGGCTGGTGTGCGTATCGCTGTCGCCCGTGACGAAGCCTTTGCCTTTACCTACGGCGCCAGCCTGGATTTGCTGCGGGCCATGGGCGCCGAGCTGACATTCTTCTCGCCTATCCATGATCGCCAGCTGCCGCAGGCGGACAGCCTTTATCTGCCTGGCGGGTATCCGGAGCTGCACCATCAGGCCCTGTCGGCAAACACCTCGATGCTGGAGGCCATCCGTGCTCATCATGCCGCCGGCAAGCCTCTGCTCGCCGAATGTGGCGGCATGCTCTACCTGCTCGATTCGCTGATGGATGTAGAGGGCGCCCGAGCCGAACTGGTTGGCTTGCTGCCAGGCGAAGCGGTGATGCAAAAGAAACTTGCGGCCCTGGCCCTGCAAAGTGTCGAACTGCCGGAAGGCACGTTGCGCGGGCACACCTATCACCACTCCTTGACCAGCACCGCATTGGCGCCGATTGCCCGTGGCCTGAGCCCTAACGGCGGGCGCGGGGCTGAAGCGGTTTACCGACAAGGGCGGCTGACCGCTTCCTACGTGCACTTTTATTTTCCGTCGAATCCTGGCGCGGTGGCCGCGTTGTTCGCGCCAGATCTTGAGACCGCTATCGCAGGCAAGCCAGCTCCCACAGGGGAATGCATTTCAAATGTGGGAGGGGGCTTGCCCCCGATGCGGCCATGACTGACAACGCCTTCCCCGAGGCCGACCGCCAGGCTGTCTACCGCGCCATCGCCGAACGTCGCGACATGCGCCACTTCACCGGCGGCAACGTCGCCCCCGAGCTGCTGCACCGTCTGCTCCAGGCCGCCCACCAGGCGCCAAGCGTCGGCCTGATGCAGCCGTGGCGTTTTCTGCGCATCAGCGACCGCTCGTTGCGCAGCCAGATTCAACAGTTGGTGGAAGAAGAGCGCGTGCGCACCGCCGAGGCGCTGGGCGAGCGCTCCGATGAATTCATGAAGCTCAAGGTCGAAGGCATCAACGACTGCGCCGAGGTGTTGGTGGCCGCACTGATGGATGATCGCGAGCGCCACATCTTCGGGCGCCGCACATTGCCCGAAATGGACATGGCGTCCTTATCCTGCGCGATCCAGAACCTGTGGCTGGCGGCGCGTGTTGAAGGCCTGGGCATGGGCTGGGTGTCGCTGTTCGAACCCCGGGCGCTGGCCCAATTGCTGGGTTTACCCCCTGGTGCGAAACCCCTGGCCGTACTGTGCCTGGGGCCTGTGGCCGAGTTCTACCCGGCACCGATGTTGCAGATCGAAGGCTGGACCGAGCCACGGCCGCTAAGTGACATGCTGTATGAAAACAAGTGGGGAGTGAGTCAATGAGTGTGGCCTTGCTGTGTGTCGCTGCGGTGGCGCTGGATGCGCTGCTGGGTGAACCCAGGCGCTGGCATCCGCTGGTGGCGTTCGGCAACTTCGCCGGGCGCATCGAGCAGCGTTTCAATAGCGGTGGGCGCGGCTGGCGCAGCCATGGCGTGACGGCATGGTTTATCGCCGTGGTGCCGTTGACCCTGCTCGCCACCGCCTTATCCTGGGCGCCTTATATCGGCTGGCTCCTGGAGATCCTGGCGTTGTACTGCGCCCTGGGTATGCGCAGCCTGGGCGAACATGTGACCCCGGTGGCCCAGGCCCTGCGCAGCGATGACCTGGATGAGGCACGCCAACGTGTGAGTTACCTGGTCAGCCGCCAGACCAGCGAACTGGACCGCACTGAAGTCGCCCGCGCCGCAACCGAGTCGGTGCTGGAGAACGGCAGCGATGCGGTATTCGCCGCATTGTTCTGGTTTGTGGTGGCGGGCGTGCCAGGCGTGGTGCTCTATCGCCTGAGCAACACTCTCGACGCCATGTGGGGCTATCGAAACGAGCGCTTCGAGCGTTTTGGCTGGGCGGCTGCAAAGATCGACGATGTGCTCAACTACATTCCTGCGCGTTTGGTGGCCTTGACCTACGCATTATTGGGCAAAACCCGCCTGGCCCTCAAATGCTGGCGCACCCAGGGCCCGACATGGGACAGTCCCAACGCCGGTCCGGTGATGGCCGCCGGTGCCGGTGCGTTGGGCGTCGAACTCGGCGGTGCAGCGATTTATCACGGCGAGCTGCATCAGCGCCCGCCGTTGGGCGAAGGCCCGCCGGCCGATGCCGATTCCATTGACCGTGGCTGGCAACTGGTGCAACGCGGCGTATGGTTGTGGCTGCTGATCTTGTGCGTGGGGGCGCAAATCTATGCTTGAGCACGGTGGTCGGCTGCGAAAAGCCGCGATTGAATACGGGATTGCCGAAGCGGATTGGCTGGATCTGTCCAGTGGCCTGGCGCCCTGGCCGTGGCCGATTCCCGAGATCCCGCTGCGCGCCTGGGCCCGCCTGCCGGAAACCGATGACGGCCTGGAGAGGGCCGCCTGTGAGTATTACGGCGCCGCCCAGTTGTTACCGGTGCCGGGCTCCCAGGCCGCGATCCAGTTGCTGCCGCGCCTGCGCCGTTCCGGCAAGGTCGGCGTGCTCTCGCCCTGTTATGCCGAGCACGCCGAAGCCTGGCGCCGCGCCGGTTATGTGGTGCGTGAAGTGCAGGAGCAGGAGGTCGACTTCTATCTCGACAGCCTCGACGTGCTGGTGGTGGTCAACCCCAACAACCCCACGGGCCTTAGTTTGCCCCCGCAACGCTTGCTGGACTGGCACGCGCGGCTGGTCCAGCGCGGTGGCTGGCTGGTGGTGGACGAAGCGTTCATGGACGTGACCCCTGATTCAAGCCTGGCGAGCCATACCGATCAGGTCGGTTTGATCGTACTGCGCTCGTTCGGCAAGTTTTTCGGCCTGGCCGGTGTGCGCCTGGGCTTTGTGCTGGCCGAACGCAAGTTGCTCAAGTTGCTGGCCGAGCAGCTCGGGCCCTGGGCAGTCAGCGGGCCCACGCGGGTATTGGGCCAAGTGTGCCTGCGCGATACGGATGGGCACGCCCGCCAGCGTGATCGGTGCATCGAAGCGGGCCGGCGCTTGTTCGAACTGCTTGAACGCAGAGGCTTTCAACCCCACGGCGGCTGTGCATTGTTCCAGTGGTTGATCACCCCTCATGCCGGGCGCCTGCACGAATTCATGGCTCAGCGCGGCATCCTGCTGCGCCTGTTTGTGCACGACAGTAGCGTGCGTTTCGGCCTGCCCGACGCCGAAGCCGACTGGCTGCGGCTGGACGAAGCCCTGGTCGCTTACAAGGAAGCCACATGAGTACGCTGATGGTGCAGGGCACCACGTCCGACGCCGGCAAAAGTACCCTGGTGACTGCGCTGTGCCGTTGGCTGGTGCGCCAGGGTGTCGGCGTGGTGCCGTTCAAGCCGCAGAATATGGCGCTCAACAGCGCGGTGACGGCCGAAGGCGGCGAGATCGGGCGCGCCCAGGCGGTGCAGGCTCAAGCCGCCAAACTCGCGCCCCACACCGATATGAACCCGGTGCTGCTCAAGCCCAACAGCGACACCGGTTCCCAAGTGATCATCCACGGCCGTGCCGTGACCAGCATGAACGCCGTGGCCTATCACGACTACAAAGCCATCGCGATGCAGGCGGTGTTGGCTTCCCACGCACGTTTGAGCCAGGCCTACCCAGTGGTGATGGTCGAAGGCGCGGGCTCCCCGGCCGAGATCAACCTGCGCGCCAATGACATCGCCAACATGGGCTTTGCCGAAGCGGTGGATTGCCCGGTGCTGTTGATCGCCGATATCAATCGCGGCGGCGTGTTTGCCCACCTGGTCGGCACTCTGGAACTGCTGTCGCCCAGCGAGCAGGCGCGGGTCAAGGGCTTCATCATCAACCGTTTTCGCGGTGATATCGCGCTGTTGCAGCCTGGGCTGGATTGGCTGGAAGCGCGCACCGGCAAGCCGGTTGTCGGCGTGTTGCCTTATGTGATGGACCTGCACCTGGAGGCGGAAGACGGCATCGACCAGCGCCAGATCGACAAGGCCGCCCAAGTGCTCAAGGTGGTAGTCCCGGTGTTGCCGCGTATCAGCAACCATACCGATTTCGACCCGCTGCGCTTGCACCCCCAGGTGGACTTGCAGTTTGTCGGGCCGGGCCAGGCGATACCGGCTGCTGACCTGATCATCCTGCCGGGCTCGAAAAGCGTGCGCAGTGACTTGGCCTATCTGCGTGCCAATGGCTGGGACACCGCCGTGGCGCGGCATTTGCGTTATGGCGGCAAGGTGCTGGGGATCTGCGGCGGCTTGCAGATGCTGGGTGAGCAGGTGCATGACCCGCTTGGGCTGGAGGGTGTGGCCGGATCCAGTGTCGGCCTCGGGCTGCTGGCGTTTACTACAACGCTGGAGGAGGAGAAGCAGCTGCGCAATGTGCGCGGACGCCTGGTGCTCGAAGATGCTGAAGTGAGTGGGTATGAGATTCATGCGGGTGTGACATCAGGCGATGCCCTGCTCAGCGCTGCCGTGCTGCTGGACGATGGTCGCAGCGATGGCGCGCTGAGTGCTGACGGGCAGATTCTCGGCACCTACCTGCACGGGCTGTTCGAAACACCGGCGGCGTGCAGTGCCTTGCTGCGGTGGGCCGGATTGCAGGAGGTGCAAGAGGTGGATTATCACGGGTTGCGCGAGCGTGATATCGAGCGGTTGGCGGATCTGGTTGAACACCATTTGGACACCGATTTGTTGCGCAACCTATGTGGGATTTAACAGTGTGTACGCGATGCAAATGTGGGAGGGGGCTTGCTCCCGATGGCGGCCTGTGGGTGTACATATCCATCGCTGCGGTAACGGCCACTTATGGTTCCGCTCTTACAGCGGGTCACTTTTGAAAAGCGCAAAAGTAACCAAAACGCTCTTGCCCCACCTCAAGCCTGCGTTCGGCCAGCGTGGTTTAACGGGGCGCCTAAGATCAAAAGCAAAATCAAGAGCGGCTCGCTGCGCATCGTGGTTACGTAAAGCGCCGCGTTCAGTCTGGTTTTGCGCTCCACCTTTGACTTTTACAGGGCTAATTCCATGCTCCAACTGATCTTGGGTGGCGCCCGTTCGGGCAAGAGTCGCCTGGCTGAAAAGCTCGCCTGCGACAGCGGTTTGCCGGTTACTTATATCGCCACCAGCCAACCCCTCGACGGCGAGATGAACGAGCGCGTCGCTTTGCATCGCCAGCGTCGCCCCGACCATTGGGGTCTGGTTGAAGAGCCCCTCGAACTGGCGCGCGTGCTGCGCGAAAACGCCGCCACTGATCGCTGCCTGCTGGTGGATTGCCTGACCTTATGGCTCACCAATCTTCTGATGCTCGAAGACCCGGCGCGTCTTGCCTTCGAGCGTGATCAACTGCTGCAAACCCTGGACTCGCTGCCGGGTGAAATCATTTTTGTCAGCAACGAGACCGGTCTGGGTGTCGTGCCGCTGGGCGAATTGACTCGCCGCTATGTGGATGAAGCCGGTTGGTTGCATCAAGCCTTGGCCGAGCGGTGTCAGCGTGTCGTGTTGACGGTTGCCGGCCTGCCCCTGACTTTGAAAGGTACTGCGTTATGACGGACTCCTGGTGGCTCAACCCCTGCAGGGCCATTGATGCTGCGGCCCATGAACAGGCGCTGGCGCGTCAGCAGCAATTGACCAAGCCCGCCGGTTCCCTCGGCCGGCTGGAAGCGCTGGCGGTGCAGTTGGCGGGTTTGCAGGGGCGGGTCAAGCCGTCGGTGGAGCAACTGTGGATCGCGATTTTTGCCGGCGATCACGGTGTGGTGGCTGAGGGCGTATCGGCGTTTCCCCAGGCGGTCACCGGGCAGATGCTGCAAAACTTCGTCAGCGGCGGCGCGGCGATCAGCGTGTTGGCGCGGCAACTGGATGCGCAACTGGAAGTGGTTGATCTTGGCACGGTGACGCCCTCGCTGGACTTGCCCGGTGTGCGTCATTTGAACATCGGCGCGGGCACCGCCAATTTCGTCCATGGCCCGGCGATGACCCAGGCTCAGGGGCTGCTGGCATTGCACGCGGGCCGAGACAGCGCGCACCGCGCTCTGGAGTGTGGTGCGCATGTGTTTATCGGCGGCGAGATGGGCATCGGCAACACCACCGCGGCCAGCGCATTGGCCTGTGCCTTGCTGGATTGCCAGGTGAGCGACCTGACCGGCCCGGGTACAGGTTTGAATGCTGCAGGCGTGAGCCACAAGGTTGCGGTCATTGAACGTGCGTTGGCACTGCATGCCGGGCAACGCAGTGATGTATTGCAAACGCTGTTCAATCTCGGTGGTTTTGAAATTGCCGCGTTGGTTGGCGCTTACCTGGCCTGTGCCCAGGCAGGGATCGTGGTGTTGGTGGACGGGTTTATCTGCAGCGTGGCCGCGCTGGTGGCGGTGCGCTTGAACCCGGCGTGCCGCGAATGGCTGGTGTTCGGGCATCGGGGCGCCGAGCCGGGCCATCGCCATGTATTGCAGAGCCTCAATGCCGAACCGCTGCTGGAACTGGGCTTGCGCCTGGGCGAGGGCAGCGGCGCGGCGCTGGCGGTGCCGTTGTTGCGGTTGGCCTGTGCGTTGCACGGGCAAATGGCAACCTTCGCCGAAGCGGCTGTGGCGGATCGCCCCGCATGACCTTGCACCTGGACCTGCTGCGCCATGGCGAAACCGAACTGGGCGGCGGCCTGCGCGGCAGCCTGGACGATGCCTTGACCACCAGGGGCTGGGCGCAGATGCGTGCCGCGGTGGTGGGGCAGGGGCCGTGGGATCGGCTGATCGGCTCACCGCTGCAACGCTGCGCCTTGTTTGCCAGGGAGCTGGGCGCACAGCTCGATCTGCCGGTCAGCCTTGAGCCGGCGTTGCAAGAACTGCACTTCGGCGCCTGGGAGGGCCAGAGCGCCGCTGCGCTGATGGAGACCGATGCCGAAGGGCTGGGGTTGTTCTGGGCTGATCCCTATGGCTTTACGCCGCCAGAGGGCGAGGCTGTCATTGAATTTTCCAGGCGGGTGCTCGGCGCGGTATCACGCCTGCATCAGGCTTATGCTGGCCAGCGCGTGCTGTTGATCAGCCATGGCGGCGTGATGCGCCTGTTGTTGGCCCAGGCGCGTGGGATGCCGCGCGAGCAACTGCTGAACGTCGAGGTCGGCCACGGCGCGCTGTTCAGCCTGCAGGTTGGCGCCGATGGCGTACTGAAAGAAGGAGCGTAACGATGCTGCCGTTCTGGATCGCCCTGCAATTTCTCAGCTGCCTGCCGATCCGCTTACCGGGTATGCCGCAACCTCAGGAGCTGGGCCGCTCGTTGCTGTTTTATCCGCTGGTGGGGCTGCTGTTCGGCCTGTTGCTGTGGGGGTTGAACCAGGTTTTGGTGGGCGCGCCCTTGCTGCTGCACGCCGCGCTGTTGTTGACGGCCTGGGTGCTGCTCAGCGGTGGCCTGCACCTGGATGGCCTGGCGGACAGCGCCGACGCCTGGTTAGGTGGCTTTGGTGACCGCGAGCGCACCCTCAACATCATGAAAGACCCGCGCAGCGGGCCGATTGCGGTAGTCACCCTGGGCTTGGTGCTACTGCTCAAGTTCAGCGCGTTGGTGGCCCTGATCGAACAGCACAATGGCGCTGCTCTGATCCTGGCGCCTTTGATCGGGCGGGCTTCGATGCTGGCGCTGTTCCTGACCTTGCTCTTATACACATCTGACGCT
>NZ_JAEKCN010000011.1:0-263740 GCF_016405455.1 Pseudomonas sp. MF7453
AAAAGCCCCCGTGGCCCCAAGGTACCCAAGCCCAAAACATGGGTTAAAGGCACCGCGGTGAATGCGCATGTTTCAACGGACCGGATAATCAAGGCTGCCAAGACGAAAAGACCTTGAAAGGGCTGGCCTTTATGGCCGAAGCTGAATACCAAGGCCGTCTATTCACCGCCGAAAACACCGGCAAGCTCGCCTACCTGCTTTACCTGCGCAAACCGGTAGCGTTCTACCTGATGGAGTTTCGCAACCGTCTGTACTCCGCCAAGGTTGCGCAGCGCGACCTACACGACGACCTGGGCGAAGACAAAGTTGAAGGTAACCGCGAGACCTTCATCAAGCACGTGAAAATCAAACAGGTCGCCAACTGCATCCCCAACTTGGAGTACCTAGAAAAAGACATCATCACCAACGAGCAGCGCTACTTCTTCGACTTCCGCTTTCCCGACAAAACCCGCAGCTGCAAGGCACCGCTGGCCCCCAATGCCATCGCCGACCCCAGAAGTTTTGCCCGCTCACTGCTAGAGCAAACCCCCGGCGGAAACTTCGAAGGCGGCGAACCAGTGCTGGCGAACCTGCGTGACAAATGGCTCAACGACGAACACCGCCCGGTGCGCACTGTGCGCAGCCTGCCCTTCGTGGGTTACGACGAAACCACCGGCCTCTACTGCTACCCCACCTTCGGTTTTCATCAAGGTAAAGAGCTGGCGGTCAACGATCACGGCTTCATCGACATCGCCGGCAACGGGATAAAGACCTCCCTGACCAACTTCAAAATCGAACGTGCCCAAAACTTCGATCCTGAGTGGTTTGAGGATTTCCTGGCTGTAAACGGACTCAACGGCCTCGCAATCCTGTCCTGGTGGACCGCCACCTACTTTGTGCAGCAGATCGGTGAACAGCAGGTCTCGTTTCCGTTCATGGAGTTCACCGGCCAACCGGGAGCGGGGAAGTCCTCCCTGCTGCGCTTTCTTTGGCGGCTTACTGGACGCGAGAACTTCGAAGGCATCCAGCCTGGCGGTGCAGGTGCCAGCATGATCGGCCTGGCACGCACCTTCGGCGAAGTCAGCAACCTGCCGGTGATCCTGATCGAGTCCGACAAAGAGCAAATCGACAGCCAGGGCCGAAAAATCGTAGTGCAGTTCAACTGGGACGAGTTCAAAAAACTGTTCGACTACCACGCCACGCTTCGGGTAACCGGCGTAAAAAGCACCGGCAACGAGACTCGCGTCACGCACTTCCGAGGTGCCCTGGGCATCTCACAGAACCGAAGTGTCGAGGCCTCGGGGGCTATCCTGTCGCGCATCGTTGAGCTGCATGCCACCAAAGACCATCACTCGGCAGCCCTCAAGCCCCGTGCCGATCGCCTCAAAAGCATGAATGCCAAAATATTGGGTGGCTACATGCGGCGCTGCCTAGCTTGCGAGCAACAATGGCTAGCCCGTTACTTCGAAGCATTCCCCCACTGTGAACAACGCCTGCAAAGCGTGACCATCATTACCGAAGCTCGCATCGTGTTATGCCATGCTCAAGTCCTGGCTGCGGCCCACGCCACTCAAGCCCTGTTCCCAACCTGGACCGACCTCGACACTGAGAATCTGGCCAAACATTTGGAACAACGCGCGATCGCCCGCCAGCACCGCCTCGGCTCCGAACCCGCCGACGCCGCCACCTTCTGGCAGATCTACCACTACCTCAACGAACGTGTCGTCACCATCACCGACAGCAACGGCACCCGCGAAGAAAAACACCAAACCCTCAACCACAGCGCTGAACGCGGCGTGGTGGCCATCAACATCGAGCATTTTCAGGAAGCCTGCCGCAAAGCCGGCCAGGAAGTCCTCACACGCGCCCAACTGCAGCGCGCCTTACCGCAAAGCACCACCTACACCTTCATAGAAACCCGCAAGGCCTACTCCCGCATCGAACGCCGCACCATCAACTGCTGGATCTTCAAGACCTCTTAGCCAAGCGCTGAATGCTGGGCGATTTCGCCCCAGGGGGAAGTGTTGCCCGCGTTTTGGTGATGGCCCTGTGCGTTGAGCCGTTTTGTGTCTGTAATTTTTGAACTATTTAGGTATTTATAAATGAATTCAAAGACTTATAAAAAATCACTGCTGGAATGCCGGTGTAAGGTCTCGCACTACTTTTCATTCCACCCACATTCCATTCACCACCCCGCTCTTCAAACCTGCTGTACGCCTTTAACCACAAGGGCTCCAGCGCATTTACCAGTGCCTGATAGTTCAGCGCATTCCGTTCGCACTGCACTACATATTCGGTCAATCGCCTCTAGCAAAAACAGGGTTTCCAGCCCCCTCGCCACGCCAACAGTTCAAACATTCCAGCCCCATCAACCCCATGCGCAGAAATCCCTGCGCAAGCACTCCCCTGTCCACTGAAAAGGAGCTCCACCATGCCAATGCACGTCATCACCGGCCCCCGCGGTTCAGGCAAAACCCGCCGAATACGCGCCCTGCACGCCGAGCTGCAAAAACAAGGCCTGGCTACCGCAATCATCACCGGCAACGCCTGCACCACCCCTTACCTGGTGGCCCGCATCCAGCAACAGGCCGATTCCGGTGCACACCACTTCCTGGCCGACGACTGCACGCGTGAGCAGATCAAGGCGGTGCAGAACATCGACCTGCCCGACCACTTCACCCTCTACCTGGTTCGCCAGGCCTGACCCACCCAAGGAGCCACACCATGAACGACTCACTCATCGACGCACTCGCGGCAATCTGGACCTACCAAAAGAACCGTCCCCACGTCATCGATACCGGTATACAAGCCCTGCACCGGCTCATCCCGGCAGCGCTCAGCCGCACGCCAACCGGCAAGATAATCGGACTCTTTTTACTGGGGCTGTATGACGGCGCGACCTACCGGTTCGACCTAAGACAACTTCACAGGCTCAGCCTGCGCGAATTCGAAGACTGCCTGCGCGTGCTGGAGATGGACTACATGCCCGAGGTAGAAGTACACCAACGCATCGACGAAGGTGACAGCGTATGGCGAGAGCTGGCCGAGTTATGGCGAGCCCAGCCTTTGGAACTCATGGGCCGCTTGCCGCTGGCCCTGCGCGTTCCCGAGCTGTGCGCAAAGCGCCGCCAAGCAATCCAAGCCCAGGGCACAGAAGCCTTCGATCGCCTGCTGCAAGTCGCCGAGCGCCGCACCGGCCAAAGCCGCATCGTAGGTGTGTTCCTGATGAGCCTGATTCAGCACGCCCACTATCGCTTCAACCTCACCGACCTGCGCGGGCTAGACATCAAGCTCTTTGAAGACTGCCTGCGCGTAATACGCATGGACTACTTCACCGATACCGAGGCGGCCTAATCATGACCCTTCACTACAGCGCCAACGCCCTGATCGGCCACTTTAGCCTGCCCACCTGGTACGTCGAAAACCGCACCGCCGAAGACCTAGCCGAGTTGGCTGCGGCCGACCATTGGCGCGCCCACCCCGACAGCCGCCCAACCTTCGTCACCGTCGTGCATTTACACAACGTAGAAGGCCGCGACCTGGGATTGTTCGAAGTGCGCTGCGAACGCCAGCCCGTATTCACGGCCAGCGCCTTGCAGCAAGGCTGAAAAAGAGACGGTGCCGAGGAGTTCGCACCTCCCCGACACCTGCCACCACAAAAGGAGCCACACCATGCAAGCACAACACCTCCGCAGCAGCGGGCACAAGGCTACCACGGCCCGAGGACACCATCATGGATAAGCACATAGTCGCAATCTTCCCCGCCCGGCAGCGCCTGGGCAGTACCAGCCTGTGCATCGACGGGGAACTGGTGGTCGTGCCGAACGACCAACTCAAGCAAGCCCGCCAGCAACTGGGCCTACGCTCGGATGCACACTTACTGGGTGCCACCCGGTTATTGGAGTTCAACAGCGGGAATGCCCTGGTGCGGATTCCGCTGCCCGGCAAACAGGTGGTCACTGCGTTTGAAGGGGAAGACGGACAGCGCTTCTACGGCGTGGTCACCCTGGACGTCTTGAGCTACCACCTCAACCCGATGTGACGCTAACGCGTAGTACGAGTTGAAACAAGGGCACGCGGCGCCCTTGTTTTTGTAAGCAGATAACACAGTCAGGGAACCCCGATTTCTGCTGGAAATAGACAGAACCGTGCAGCCCGCCTCGCCATAACCCTCAATTTAGAGCCTTCGCGCTTTACGGACTTAAGACAAAATTTGTCAGCAGAACACATTCTGAATCAATGACAACATAGGCCAATGCGCGGGCTCAAGCATGCCTTTTCGTCGCTTGGCAGGGGATATTACCTACTTACATTTGTGCATCGGCAGGCCACTGGCGGGGAAAAAAACCTTCCATAAACTACTCGTCCAACGACATCGAAAAAGGACCTATCGTTGTGATCAATTCCAAAATCTGTACCACAGCATTGCGTGATGAATTTGAAGAATGCGGCCATAGCTTTGCGCTGATGGTGTACCTGTTAGGCGGTGACCTACAGCTTCCGCAGCGGGCAAGGTTGGCTCTGTTTGAGTATGGCGTGGCCCAGTTGGACCGCTTTGGACGCGCCGAGGCGAGGCTCCGTGATTACGTGGAGGATGCCACGCCCAGTTGATCGAACAGGTCCCGCTGCTGGACCTTCAAGCTGCGCAGGCGGTCGAACAGCAAACGGTCGACCGCCTGGGCGGAGGGGCTCAGGGTGTGGGAGAAGGTGAGGTTAGCTACCCAGGTGTGGCCGCAGTGAGGGGAGCTGCATTGGCAGTAGAGGCGGGCGAATTCCAAGGATAATTCGTCGCGGGAAACGATCCGTCCTTTCGCCCCGCAGATTTTACAAGAAACACGCATACCTACCCTCCAACCATATCCTGAGTATGGCTATCTCTATCACCAAACGTGATTTAAGAGATATCATAGGTTACTACCACCTCTCATGGAATGTGTAAATGACTGTAATGGAAGACGTACAAAGCCCAGTCACGTCAAATTCTCATAAAAGATCCATGTCGTGGTGGGACTCCCTTTATACCGGAAAGCCGTTGAAATTGAGTTCACATGGATGGGACTTTACAAACAACAAGGGCCCCTTCCAGCTGTTATTCACCGCCGCCACTTTGAAAAATTACACTGACTCGCTCGAATTAAGAAGATTCAGCTGTCGATCCATCAGCTTTGACAACTGTGACTTTGATGGAGAGTTCACCAGCGACGTTTCGAATGGTGACATAACGTTTGCAAAGTGTAATTTTTCCAGGTGCGACTTTGGCGGCACAGTATGGCGCGGCGTAAAATTCAACGAATGCAAGTTTGAAAGATGTTCATTTACTCTCGCAGAATTTGAGGATTGTAATTTTATTGAGTGCGCATGGGCTGACATTACGCTTTCCGGAACAGAGACCAAGCTACCTAATACATTGATTTCTAATCCGGATAAATTTATCAGCGCCGCTTATACAAACTTAAACAAAGAAATACTTTCCAGAAATAACACCAACCCCTCCTACCAAAAAATGAGGCTTGAGAGTACTAAAGCCACATTCTCACGAACACTTTTAAAAAATGCTGAAAGCCATGGCAATGAGGATGCTTACTATAACGCGCTCAAAACACACTTAAATCAATCACTTAAAAGTCGAGCGAAAAAAACAGCTTACGAGCTTTTCCTAGGAAAAGACATAATCAGTAATTTTTGGAGCTTCCTTGCGGCACTGCTAGAAATATTGCTCATAAATATAACAGGATCACTTAATAGCTGGGGTAAAAGCATCGCACGCCCGGCAATTATCGGTCTATCATTAACATTATTTTTTGGGCTTCTTTACGGCTACATTGATAAAAATTATGCCACAGGAATAATAAAGGGATTTGACATTACCTTTCTAGTTGGATACACAAAGCATTCCAATAATGATATTTCGCAGAATATGCAGGTGCTGTACGGAGTGAACGCTTTTTTTGGACTATGGTGGTACGCAATACTTGTACCAACCATAATAAATAGGATAAGCAGGGTCAATTAATGCCGATTATCTCTCTATCTGTATACGGTAGTCGCGCCCGTGAAGACCATTCAGATGAGTCGGACACTGACCTGTTCGCAATCACTGACGACGAGCAATATGAGATGATTATAGAAGGCAGCACAAATATTGCGTGCTACCCTCTAGATCAAGCAATTTCTCGAGCAGAGGGGGGCGACCTGTTTTTCCTTCACATTACTACAGAGGGAAAGCCAATATATGACCCTACAGGAGTGTTCCCAAAAATACAGAAGCATTTCTGCAAAAAACCTAACTACTCAACAGAAATAAATAATGCTAGCGATTTGGGCTACGCGCTGATAGCACACTCAGAGCACATAAATAACTATTACCTTCTTAACAAAAGGCTAGCCTGGTGTCTGCGCACAATTCTCATTGCCAAATCTGCCGAGATGAACCGACCGACGTTCTCCAAGGAAGGACTTAGCCGTCTATTCGATGATAAGACTTTAATTGATCTTATTTCACTAAAAGACTGTCAGGGCTTTGCCTCAAAAGCTTATCCACTGTTTCGTAGCGCATTTATTACTTACGGCGCACCGCCTAAAAAAGACCTTCCCAACGACATGAATGCTTTAGCAGACTACTTCCTGAAGAGCGAAAACACCATGGGCGTAAAAACTGCGAGACTCCTTAATCGGGATATCAACTCCGAGAGTTATGACTGAGTCAAAGTCAAACCTGCTTTAAGACCAGTTTTTTTTCAACTTACAACCGCACCCCTCGTTAAGCGCGTTTCAACATGGCCTTTTTTAAATTTATATTACATTAGTATCCCGACCTATTCCTGACACAATTAACACTCGTTCCCACATTGCTTTCAAATATCGGTCACGCTAAAATTCATGCGTCGCTGCTCATCAGCGACCGGGCCTGGAAACCCGTTACCGAGACGCACGCAGCGTCGTCAAGCAATCAGCAGGCGCTTTTTTTGTGCCTGCCGTTTGTGCTTTATGGCGGCCGTGTGCGGGAGACCTTCGTGTCTGCCGAGTTGTCTCTGTCTCGGTTTCCAGCCTGCGCACGGCTGCCACCCATCGCCTGGAATCGATGTGTGGCCGTCTCAGTTGGTCATCACAGAGGTTTCACACCATGCTTGATTACCGTAGTGCCGTCCGTCCCAATGCCGCCACCCTGTACGCAGGAGGTCAGCAATGAGCACCCCACCCGCAGAAGCCAAAACCATTGGCGCACAGACCTTCGCCGATTGTGGCGAGGAAAAAAGCCATCTGAAATTGTTTCGAGTCAATGCCGGGGTTCCTATTCTGGAAGCCTTGGAACACGCAGCACACGTGCTCTACTACGCAAAAATGCTCTCGCTTGAAGCCGCCATGGATCCCAAGGCGGAGAAGTTCGCATTTGCCTCGCACTACCTGTGTGAAATGGGCAAAGCGATTGTCGATGACCTGCTTCTGGCCATGCAACCAGGTGGGCCGCACCCGCAGTAAGTAGTTCGCGCCCGGTGCAGTGCATCGGGCGCCTGATAGGTGATGACTTTGAGTCTCCTAAGCAGACCTATCCAATCGGTCCCTCAAACGCTCTCCCTCACTCCATCTAACAGCGTCTCTGCGATCCTTTTCGCATAGTTCTATTCGCAATTGCACAGAGATCAATAAACTCTAAAAAACTGTCAACTTTCACAGTAGAAAATCTATACCTAAGGAGCCAAACTATCTTCAGTAAACCCTAATTATTTAGCGCTTGAACATATTAAGCCGACCACAATAAAGGACACTGAAAATGAGCATCCCAATCATCACCGACTCAAGCTTTGAGAACGAAGTTCAAAACTCGAAAACCCCTGTTTTTCTTTTCTTCGGGGCCTCATGGGACGCCCCAAGCAGAATGATAGCTTCTGTAGCTTCTGAAGTTGCGGTAGAGTTTAATGGAAGAGTTTTTGTAGGAAAGGTTGACATTGATGAATCTCCAAATTTAGCGACTAAGTTTGGTATTAGAAACTTGCCAACCCTGCTCCTTTTAAAAAATGGTAACGCAGTGAGTTCTAAGGTAGGTGCAATGCCAAAAACTGCGATTTCCTCTTGGATTACTTCGAACCTGTGAGCCATTTAAAGCGGGGCAAGCAACGCCCCGCAACTCCCCTCATTTTAAAAAAAGATAATCACTTTCTCCACTCAATTCGTCGATCGTTTCTCAAGCTCATATTCACTTGCAAAAACAACTGCCTAATCGGTCGTATCTCGTTATTCATATATACCCGATCAATCTTCTCCACATCCCCAAAACCCGCCGCATTTTCAGGCATGCACCCCGCCAGCGCCGGGTTCATCCGCCAGGCCGCGATCACGTCATTGCGCGTAATATTCTTGATCCGCTCAAACTCGTCCTTGGTCGCAATATCCCCCACGGGGATGATCTGAATCGCCTTATCCCCTCCCCCCGGTATGTTCACAAACAACGACCGAAAATTGCCCACGCCCTTACTCGCCCCGATCTGGCTCTGCATCCGCTCCTCATCCGCCTCCGACAGGTTCGGGTCGTTGGTGTAGAAGATGAACCCAGCATGCGCCCCGTTGTTGTAATACCGGCGTCGAAACAACGTAGCGGACTCGTTGAGCAACAGCGCATGCATCCCGCCCAGGTAATCGGGTACGCCGTAGATGTTCTGTTCCACGTCGTAGTCCATCACATGCTCCACTTTGTCCTCAGCAAAGTGCAGTTGCTTCCCACCGGGCAACAACATCCCAAACCCACCGCCGACCTTTCTACGCATGTTCAACGCTGGTAGATGCTGTAGTTCCAGCACCTGCCCCAACACGTTGGTTTTTCGCTGAAAGTAGGCCTCGCCGAACACCATGAAATCCAACGCGGCCCGGCCCATGGTCTGCGTACTGCACCCAGCTGAGGGCACGAAGTCACGCAGCAGCAAGTTGCGTTTGAAACGCGGGATGGTGCCGTGGTGGGCGTTGGCACGCAGCAGCTTGGCCAGCCCAGTGCGCGACACGGGCGGGGTGTAGAGCTGGCCGTCGTCGCTGGCGAACACGCCCATGTACTCGCCCAGGTTGCCGGTCAGTACGGACTCGGGCGCGCCGAAGCTGAACGTTCTTACCTTGGGGTGAAGGGGAGTGGCTGGTGGCTTGGGATCGTTCATGGCTGCCTTCGAGGGTTGACCAGCGGCTGCGCCGCTTCTTGTGGACGTTCAGGGGTTCGTGGGCCAGCGCGTGCATCACCGCCCAGGCGATGTCGGCGTGGCCCGTGGCGTCGGTGCGTGAGGCGCTGTAGGTGATCTGGCCGCTGGTGGTGGCGCCACGCTTGATGGTAAGGAAAGCGGCAGCGATGTCGTTCCAGCTGGCGTCCCATTCGATGCGCCGGCCCTGGATCGTGTCCTGGGCCTTGAGGACCAGTGTGTTTTTAGTTTCGAGGCTGTAGTGGATCGGCGTGGCACGCGGGAAGAAGTCGCGCACCAGGTCGAACACGCCGTAGCCCACGCCTGTGATGTCGATGCCGATGTGTTGCACGTTGAAGCGCTCGCACAGTTTTTTGACCTGGGCCGATTGGTAGGTGAACGAGTGGCCGCGCCAGGAGTGTTTTTCCAGGATGCGGAATTTGCCGCCCGGCTCCAGTGGCGGCGCCACCACCACACAGGTGGCATCGTCGCGGGTGCGGCTGGGGTCGTAGCCGATCCACACCGGCGTGTTGCCGAAGGGGCGCTCGGCTTTCGGGTTGAAGTCTTTCCACAGGGCCTGGTCTGAGTAGCAGCGCTCCAGGTCGGCCAGATTGAACGCGCTTTGGGTGCTGTCGATGAATTGGCACAGGTAGAGCTGTTCGAAGACTTCATCGGAGTTTTCCAGGCGCAGTTGTTCCAAGTCGAACAAGTTGCAACCACCCGCAATGGCGTCGTGGATGTTGATGATCTTGCGCCACTGCCCATCCGGGCACAGCGCGCCCTGGCGTAGCTCCGGTTCGCTGGGGAAGGCGTGGCCGGCCTTCTTGTGCCGGCCGCGCTTGAACGTATCGCCGGTCCAGAACGGGTAGGCCTGGTGGCTGACCGCGCTGGGGGTAGAAAAGAAGGTCTTGCGCCACTTTTTGTGAGTGGCCATTGCCCCGGCCAGACTGCTCAGCTTGTCAAAGTCACGAATCCAGAAGTACTCGTCGATGTACACATGCCCATGCGGCCCCTGGGCGGTGCTGCTGTTGGTGCTCATAAAGCGCAGCTCGGCGCCGTTGCTCAGGGTGATGGGGTTGCCGGTCAGCTCGATGCCGAACCAGTCCCGCGCAAAACCGACGATGTAACCGCGAAACAACTCCGACTGCGCCCGGCTGGCCGACAGGAACATTTGGTTGTCACCGGTCAGCACCGCGTCCATGAACGCTTCACCGGCAAAGTAATAGGTGAGCCCGGATTGACGGCACTTGAGTACGTTGCGAATGCGCCGGTTGAGCGGGTTCTGTTTGGCGGCGAACAGTTCCTTCTGGTAACCGAAGAGCTGGCTGGTGAATTTCTCCACAAAATCCACTTCAGTCAGCGCAGAAATATCATTCTTGACCGTCTTGGTTTTGCGCTTGGGTCGCTCGGCCTTGTCCACGCTGGACGTCGATGGAGCTACGGTCTTGCCGCACTGTTTCAGCAGCCGCTCGCGCAGCGTGGTGAGCCGGTCCAACTCATCCAAATCGACCTTGGCGAGCGTGCCCGATCGCTCCAGGATCAAGGTGATCCGCCGACTCACCGCCGTCAGCGGTTCCTCGTCCGTCAGCAACTCGTCCCAGCCGCCCTTGGCGATCCAGTAGTAAACGATACGCACGTTCGCCAGCTTGAGTTCGGCTTGAATTTCACGCGGTTTGCAGCGGCGCAGATAGAGCCGTCTGGCAGCGTCTTTGACTTCGTTCGAGTAGGGCATGAACGGCAGTCTATGCAGCCAAAACCCCACAAACCTGCGTCGCAAATCCTAAGAATTCCTACCCATTGGATATAGGAATAGCGCGCAACCAAAGCGTTTGTTCGGGCGGTTTTCGCTGCCTATCGTGGCGGCAACTGCAAACGAAGCCGAGCGATCAGCCCCATGCCCCGCACCCTTGTTTCTGATTGGAAACGTGTCGCCACCAGCGGCAAAACCGCCGACGGTCGCACGATTGATCCGCAGGACTTGCGCGACATGGCGGCCAGCTACGACCCGGCCACTTACACCGCCGTGATCTGGTTTGAACATATCCGCTACATGGGCAATTTCGGCAGCGTGGTCGAGGCAAAAGCCGAGGACCTGGACGGCGGCAAGGTTGCATTGTTCGCCAAGCTCGCCCCCAACGACAGGCTGCTGCAGCTCAACAAAGAAGCGCAGAAGCTGTTCACCAGTATCGAGATCCAGCCGCAGTTCGCCGGCACCGGCAAACCCTACCTGCGCGGCCTGGCCGTGACCGATGACCCGGCGAGCCTGGGCACCGAACCGCTGCACTTTTCCCGGCGTGCCGACGCGGGCAACTACTTCGCCTCCGTGGAGCCCCTGGACGACCTGCTACCGCCAGACCTGGGCGATGAATCTGCCCTCAACTTTGTCACCCGCTTGTTTCACCAGTTGAGCGGCAAACACACTCCCAAACACGAGACGCCCGCCATGGACCCAAAAACCGCCGAAGCCTTCGCCGCCGCCGTGGACAAACTCGACAGCGTGGCCACCCGCCTTGAACAGCTCGCACCCGCCCCGGTTGAGCCGCAAAAAACCGAAGTCACTGCCGAACAGTTCAACAGCCTTACAAGCTCGCTGGAAAAACTCCACGAGACGTTCAACACCGCGCTCAACCAAGGCACCGGGCACACCATCCCCCTCAGCACCGGCCCGGTCACCGAAGAACTGGAGCCCGTTTACTGATGAGCCAGCTCAGCCTTACCGCCCGCCAGCGCTACCACGCGCTGCAAACCCGCGTCGCCCAGACATACGGTGTGGGCAGCGCCCGCGAGGAGTTCAACGTCGAGCCCTCTTTGGCCCAAACCCTCAACGATAAAATCACGCTCAGCTCCGCATTTTTGCAGCGCATCAACGTGATCGGCGTCAGCGAAATCAAGGGTGAGAAGGTGATGCTGGGCGTCAACGGCACCGTCACCGGGCGCACCGACACCGATACCAAAGAGCGCGAGCCACGCAACGTATTGGGCCTCGACGGCAAGGGTTACGAGCTGCACGACACCCACAGCGATGTGACCCTGAAATTCGCCACCATCGACGCCTGGGCCAAGTTCAAGGACTTTGCCGAGCGCTACGCCGCCGTGCGCCGCCAGATCGCCCTGGACCGCATCATGATCGGCTGGCACGGCGTGAAGGTCGCGCCCAACACCGACCGTGTGGCCTTTCCGTTGCTGCAAGACGTGAACAAAGGCTGGTTGCAGATTGTGCGCGAACAAGCCGCGCAGCAGTTGCTGGTCGAGGGCGCGACCAAGGGCAAAATCTGCATTGGTATCGGCGGCGACTATGTGAACCTCGACAGCCTGGTGTTCGATGTGTCGCTGATGATCGACGAAGAATTCCGCGACGGCGGCGATCTGGTAGCGATCATCGGCCGCGACCTGCTGGCCCACGACAAGGGCAAGCTGTACGCCAAGCAAGGCCACACGCCCAGCGAGAAACAAAAGGTCGAGCTGGCCCAGGTGATCGACACCTACGGCGGCCTACCCTCTTACACCTGCCCGCATTTTCCGGCCAAAGGTGTGGTGGTGACCTCGTTCGATAACCTCTCAATCTACTTTCAGGACAGTTCGTGGCGCCGCTACCTGCTGGAAAACCCCAAGCGTTCCCGCGCCGAGGACTACAACAGCCGCAACGAAGGCTACGTGGTCGAGCAACTGGGCAAATTCGCCGGTATTGAAGCGGGCAATGTTGAGTTCGTCGAACCACCACCTGCGGAGCCCGAAGCATGAGCCTGGCCCTCAAGCATAAACAGCGCGTGCTCGAGCAGGGCCCCGTCGCAACCGATGAGGTCTACACGCCCAACACCGCCCTCGCAGGCCCCGCCAACGCCCAGAAGCACTTGGCGTTGATGAGTACGGCCTTGGCCGAAGACTGTGCCCGCTTGTCCGACCTGAACAACATGGGCGAACGCCAACGCCTCAAGCGTGACGAGCTGCTGCCCAAGTATTTGGACTATGTGCAGCGTTACCGAGAATCCGGCCTGAATCACCCCAACCCGGTGTTGATGCAGGTGTTGGTGTGGCTGTTCGACACCGAACAATTCGAGGCAGGCCTGGAGCTGGCCGACTTCGCCCTGCAGCAGGGCCAAGCCATGCCCGAGCGCTTCAAGCGTGACATCCCCACCTTTATCGCCGACGCACTGATCGACTGGGCCGAAGCCGAGTACGACGCCAAGCGCTCTCCCGAGCCCTACCTGTCGCAACTGCTACCGCGTGTGGACGGTGAATGGCAGCTGTTTGAGCGCATCCCGGCGCGCTACCACAAGTTATTGGGTGTGCTGGCGATGGACCAGAAGCAATGGGCCCAGGCCATCACACACTTCGAACGCGCCACCGCGTTGTACCCCGGCATCGGCGTGAAAACCCGTCACGAAGAAGCCACCAAAGCCCTGCGTCGCCAGGCTAACTGACTTACCCCCCCAGCGGGGGCCTGCCGAGGCCATTGCCGTGTGCAAATGACCACAAGCAGCCACCCCCGCGTTTTATTTGAGCGAGCCGTCATCCATGAGCTTTTCCGGTAGACCCACCCACCTGATTGCCGAACCGATCACCAATGACGGCTTCTGGCCCGACTTGGATGTGGCCGAATTTCAGCGCGGCTACCGGCTGCCGGCGGAGTACCTGGTGGAACTGTTGGTGGACGGCATCACCCTGGCCATGGGCGAAGTGAACCACGACCTGGCCCGGCGCAAAGCGCAGTGGCAAGTCGTCGGCATCTCCCACGTAGCGACCGCCGACCCCATGATTCTCCCGGAACGCACCTTCATGGCTGCCAGCTACAAACGTGCTGTTTACTGCCGCGCCAAAGCCTACCTGCTGAGCCAGTTCGCGACCTTTATCCGCCGCGAATCCGCAGAAAACCTCGCGAAAGAAGCCCCGGAAACCGCCGAGCGATTCCTGTCTTTCAGCCAGCAGGCGGTGCGCTTGCTTCAAGGCCGCAGCCGCGTCACAGCGCAGCTGATGTGATGGACAAACTCCGCGCCCTCACCCGCGACCTGCTGCAACGCTTCATGGTCGCACCCGAGCAATTCGACAGCTGGGCCGAACAGGTCACGCTCACCCTGGACTGGAAGCCCACCGCGCAAGGCTTGCACATGGGTGACATGCGCTACCGCGCTGTCATCGTGATCGCCCGCTTTGCCGACAACGCGGCGCGGCTCATGGCGCTGCTTGGCTCATGGCTTGAGGTGAACGACCCCGGCCGCGAGGACGATCAACTGCCCGCCCCTGTGATTGAGATCGATCAACTCACCCCCGATGCCGCAGACGTTGAGCTGCAACTGGACTTCATCGAACCGCTGCACTTGGCCGAAGCCGTCGACGGCGAGATTAACGCCTTCGGCAAACGCTGGGCCTTTATGCCGTATGACCTGTGGATCGCCGAGCAGGGAGCCGTCAGCCATGACCGCACCGATGATTAATGTCGACATTCGCGGGCTGATCGACGCTCAACAGCAGTTGCAGCTGCTGGCCCTGCCAGTGGCGAAGCGACGGCGCCTGTTGAACAACGCCAGCAAACGCTTGCGCACTCGCAACACCCGGCGAATCAGCGCACAGAGCAACCTCAATGGTTCGCCCTTCGCACCACGCAAGCAAAAGAGCCGACGCAAGATGCTGCGCCGTCTCAGCACGCGCTTGCAGGTGACCAGACTGTCAGCCGACGCCGCCACCCTCGGTTGGCGCCAACGTCGAAACGAGCGCATCGCCCGTGAACACCAGTTGGGCCTGTCCACCACGGTGACCACTACGCGCCATGGCAAACGGCGCAGCTGGAAGATCGATCTTCCGGCGCGCGACACCCTCGGCGCCGACCCGCAAGACATCCGCGAAATCATCAGCACCGTGTTGCAGCAAACCCTTAAATCGCCCAGGTAAAGAGGCCGTCCCATGGCTCAAGGTCAAGTCAGCGTTAATAATCTCAACCTCGGCCAAGGCTCGGTGACCGCGATTGAGCGCCACTTTCTGTTTATCGGCGCAGCGACCAAGAACGTCGGCAAGCTGTTGGCGCTCAACACACAGAGCGACTTGGACACCGAGTTGGGCGTGGCCGCCAGCGACCTGAAAACCCAGGTGACTGCCGCCCGCAATAACGGTGGCGACCGTTGGGCCTGCGCCGCCGCACCGCTGGCTGCCGATGGCGACTGGAAGGTTGCATTGGATCAAGCACAGAGCGCGGGCGTCTCCGTTGAGGCCGTAGTGATCACCAAGCCGGTGACCAACAGCGCCGATATCACGGCCATGCACACCGCTGCGGTGCACCTGACCAACCGTTACGGGCGCCGCGTGTTCATGCTGGCTGCCAGCGCTGGCATCACACCCGCGCAGGACTGGCCGGCGTACCGCGAGGAGCAGCGCGCACTTGTCCTTGATATGGCAGCGCCGCGCGTGGGGATCGTGCCGCAACTGCACGGTAACGACCTGGGGGTGTTGGCCGGGCGCCTGGCAAACGCCACCGTCAGCATTGCCGACAGCCCTATGCGTGTCGCCACTGGTGCCTTGGTCGGCCTGGGCGCCACGCCTGTGGATAAAGATGCGGTGCCGCTGTCGTCTGCGACCTTGGCCGAGTTGGACAAACTGCGCCTTTCGGTACCGCAGAGTTATCCGGATTACCCCGGTATGTTCTGGGGCGATGCCAACCTGCTCGACGCTACCGGCAGCGACTTCACCGTGGTGGAGAATTTACGCATCGTCGACAAGGCCGCTCGCCGCATACGCATTCTGCTGATCCAAATGGTGGCCGACCGCAAGGTCAACAACACGCCCAACAGCATGGCCAACACCTGCCTGAAACTCATGCGCCCACTGCGCGAAATGTCGCGCTCCGCGACCTTCGCCGGCAAGCAATTCCCCGGAGATATCCAGCCGCCCAAAGACGGCGATATCACCCTGGTATGGAACAGCCGCACCACCATCGAAGCCTACCTGCGCGTGCGCCCCTACAACTGCCCCAAGGACCTGACGGCGAACATCGCCCTGGACCTGTCCCTGGACGATGAGGAATAAACTATGGCCCGAATCAGCGGCATGAACTTCGACGTGAGCCTGGGCGACCTGCAGGTGCACATCGAGAAAGCCACCCTGGACATCACCGACAACAGCGCCGTCGCCCAAACCAAAGGTGTGCCGGACGGCTACGTGGATGGTGACGTGGCGGCCAGCGGCGAGTTCGAGCTGGACAGTGCCAACCTCGGCTTACTCATTCAGGCAGCGAACCGCGCCGGGTCGTTTCGAAAGCTGGAGCCCTTCGACACATTATTTTTTGCCAAAACCGCTACCGATGAATTGCGTGTGGAAGCTTTCGGTTGCCGTCTGAAGATGTCCAGCCTGTTGGATATCGACCCCAAGGGTGGACAGAAGTCCATGCACAAGGTCCCGTTCGACGTGACCAGCCCGGACTTTATCCGCATTAACGGCGTGCCCTATCTGGACGCCAGCGAGATCGAGGGCCTGCGCTAATGAACGACAGCCCCTGGCCGAACTTTGCCTATTCCGAATTGCGTTGCCGCTGCGGCGTATGCGACAGCACAGGTCGTGAGATGGAACCTGCTTTTATGACTCGCCTACAACGGCTACGTGACGCCTTTGGCCGCCCCATGCCATTAGCGAGCGCCTACCGCTGCGCACGTCACCCCATCGAAGCCAGCAAGACGGCGCCGGGCGAACACTTCGACGGCCGAGCGGTGGACGTGCGTTGCCGTGGCGCCGATGCGCTGGCATTGCTGCGCCTGGCGTTGCCCCTTGGGTTCAACCGCATAGGCATCCACCAGAAAGGCCACGAGCGCTTTCTGCATCTAGCCATAAGCCCTAACGGCGGTCGGCTGCCCAGCCCTGCGATCTGGAGCTACTGAACATGCCCTTTGAAAGTCATCTGGAACTGCGTCACCGCCCGGGCCATCGCCGCTGGGAAGTGATCCTGCCACTGGACTACACCACCCGCGACGGTCGACAGATCAGCGTGCCGGTGGGTGCGCTGTCGGACCTGGCCAGCTTTCCACCGTTTGTGCGCGGCCTGCTCGACGCCCAGTGCCCGACCGCACGTAGACCGGCCGCCATCCATGACTACATCTACACGCATCTGACCCACCGTTTTAACAAGCGCGAGGCCGACCAGATCTTTTATGAAGCCCTGTTGGACGAAGGCACCAGCGACGCACTGGCCTGGCTGATGTGGCAAGCCGTGCGCTTCGGCGGGCGCGGTGCCTGGGGGCGGCCTTGATGGAAATGTCCCCGCTGCATATCAGCGTCATGTTGCTGCTGACCGAACTGGTCCTCACCTGGGTCGCCGGCTTCCAGATCTACCTGTTCCGCCAAGTCAACGCCGCACGGCGCGAAAACCTGGAACTGCGCATTGAGATGGCCACGCACAACGGCCGCCTAGAAGCCTTCGACAAGGCATTGGACAAGCTCGAACACCGCTTTGAAAAACGCCTTGAGCAGTGTCTGGACACCTACTTTTCCAACCTCAACCAAAGGGCCACGCCATGAGCGACCGCCGCGACATCACCCTGGAAATCGGCGAACAGGAATTCACTTTCACCCTGGCGCCTCAGGACGTGACCAAGTACTTCAACGCGGTGACGCCCAACAACAAGGTGGCACCATCCAACAACCTGCTGACCACCACTGTGCTGCCCGCCCACCTCGACGCGCTGCGCCCGCTGCTGCGCAACCCGGTGCTGACCATGCAACTGGCCGGCACGCTACTGGAGGAATACGGCCCAGACGTAGAAATCGTCGTAAAAAAGCCCTCGGCCGTGCTGACCGCCTGAGCGATGACAGCCTTGGCCAGCTCATGGCCCTGACCGAACGCTGGCTACCCGGCGCCGAGCCCACCGCCGACAACCTGGGCACCGCCAAGTGGCTGGAAGATGAGCATTGGAAACGCATGGAAATCGCCGTGGCGAACGGGATTGCCATGGCTTTGAATGGTTGAGCAACGGACTTACTGATGAGCGTCACCACCACCCGCAAACTCGACTTCATCCTGCGCCTGGTAGATCGCGTGAGCCAGCCCCTGGGCAAGGTTAAAACCAGCTTTAGCGATATGGCGGCACAGGGACAGAAGGGTCTTGTTCAGATGGGGGTAGGCATGGCCGGCATGATCGGCGCCGCGCATGCGCTCAAAGCGGCAATGGCGCCTGCGTTGGGTCAAAACGCCGCGCTGGGCGAGGTGGAAAGTTTGGGCGTGGCGGCGGATGCCCTGGAGCTGCTGAACCGCAAATCACTGCAATTCAGCATTGCTTACGGCGAGAGTGCCACCAGTTTTGTGCGCTCGGCCTACGACATTCAAAGCGCCATAGCCGGGCTCACCGGCAATCAGCTGGCGGTATTCACCCACGCCTCCAACGTGCTGGCCAAGGCCACCAAAGCCGACGCGGCCACGGTGACCAGCTATGTCGGCACGATGTACGGCATTTTCCAGGAGCAGGCCGACGCTATGGGCAAAGCCGCCTGGGTAGAGCAACTGACCGGGCAAACCGCCACCGCCGTGCAGATGTTCAAAACCACCGGCCAAAGCATGAGCAATGCCTTTACCGCGCTCGGCGCCAGCGCAGCATCGGCCGGGATTCAGGCAGCGGAACAGATCGCTATCCTCGGCACGCTTCAGGCGACCATGAGCGGCGGCGAGGCTGGTACCAAGTACCGAGCCTTCCTCGCCGGAGCCTACGGCGCCCAGGCCAAGCTTGGGTTGTCATTTACCGACAGCCAGGGCCGGTTGCTGCCGATGCTCGACATCCTGGACAAGCTCAACGCCAGGTTCGGCGAATTAGATGCAGCTGAAACCGACTTGATCAGCAAAGCATTCGGCGGCAAACAAGCTATGGGCTTGATCACCCAACTGCTGCCTAAAACCGCTGACCTGGCTAACAGCATCGACCAACTGGGCAAGGTCAACGGAATGGAGCAGGCCATGAAGATGGCCCAGACCATTGCCGATCCGTGGGAACGCTTCGAACACGCGATCCTGGCCGTGCGCATTGCCTTCGGCCAGAAACTGTTGCCAATCCTGAACCCGATCCTTGAACGTCTGGCCACGGGCGGCTCGTCTGTGGTGCGCTGGACCACTTTATTTCCCAACCTGACCCGACTCATCGGCCTGACCGCTTTGGCCATCCTCGGACTAACCGCGACGGTTGCGCTGCTGACCTTTGCGTTTGGCGTCTGGCGTACCGCCGCTATTCCGGTGATTGCGCTCTGGAAGCTGCTTGGCCTGGTGGCCTGGCGCAGCGTCGGCGCATACCTGATGCAGATCTTGCTGGTGACACTCTACGTCGCGGGACTGGCCTCGCTGGTGCTGTGGTTCGGTCTGGTCAAAGGCGCGATGCTGCTGTGGCAGGCGGCAATCTGGCTGACCAATGCCGCTCTGTGGGCCAACCCGGTGACCTGGATTGTGCTGGGGATCATCGCGCTGGCGGCGGTAATCATTACCGCCATCTACTTCTGGGAAGAGTGGACCGGTGCCTTGATGGACACCGCCGCGTTCCAGTGGATCAGCGAACAGCTGACGGCATTGTCCGACTGGTTCGACTCGATGGGCGGTTGGTCAGGCATGGCTAAAGCCGCTTGGAATGGAATCACAGCCGTCTTCCACAACGCCATCAATGGTTTGATCGCCCAGCTCAACAAAATCCCAGGCGTGGATATCAAGGCGCAATTCGGCGAACTGCCAGCCGGGCCAAACCTAGACAGTCTCGACGCGGCGCAGCGCGCTCAGCGGACGATTAACGCGGCAATACCTTCCCTTTCACCCACCCATGCCACCGCCGTGCCGTCGGGCGGCTTGCTCACCAGCATCCAGAGCACCACCACCCAGAACCGGGGCACCCATGTGGAGAAAATCGAGATCCACACCAACAAACCCATGACAGCCCACGAACTGGAAGGGCTGATGGGGATGGCCGGATGAGCGACTACGTGGACCTGCGGATTGCTGGCAATGACCTGGTGCTGGACCCGTCCAACCAACCATTACTGATCGACGACCGCGCCAGCATTGCCCAGGACATCGCCCACATGATTCGCGATAGCGGCTTACTGGTCACGCTGGTGGCCGAACGCGACCCGCTGCGTCAGCGCGATTGCCTGCAACAGCTGGAACTCAAAGTGGAAGCGGATGAACGCTTGGTGCCGGGCACGGTGCGGATCTTGCCGCAGGCACTGGGCGTGTACCTGGTGACGGCAACCACCGTGAAATTTGGCGATGTGAAGGTGACCATGTGAGCGCCGACTTCAAGCAGGCGCTACGTGACGCCGGGATCCCAACCAACGAGGCCGAGCTGAAAAAGGCCTGGGAAAAGGAAGCCGCCGCACAAGGCAGCAAAATCAGCAACACCAGCGCCTATTCGCCATTCTGGCGCATCGTGACGGCGTTGGTGACCACGCCAGTGCTGTGGTTGATCCAGTTCCTGGTCGACACGGTGCTGCCCAACTTCTTCGTGAAAACCGCGGTGGACACTTGGCTGGATATGCTCGCCTGGGCGGTGAACGTTGAACGCAAGGCCTCGACCAAAGCCCAGGGCGTGTTGCTGTTTACCCGGTCTTCCGCAGCCGGTGCACTGGAAGTGCCCGCAGGCACACGGGTTCAGTCAGCAGCCATTAATGGTCACGTCTATGAGCTGGTCACTACCCTGCCCGGCACGTTCGCCGACGGACAATCGCAGCTGACTATTGCGGCCGAGGCGATTGAAGCTGGCAGCGGCTTCAACTTGGCGCCCGGTTATTACGCGATTCTGCCAGTACCGGTGCCAGGGATTATACAAGTGGTGAACGCAGACGATTGGATGACCCAGCCCGGCGCGGACTCCGAGCCCAACGACCAACTGCGCCTGCGCGTGCGCAACCAGTTTTCAGCGGTGAATCAGTACCACACCGACGCCGTATACCGCGCCATGATCACCTCGTTCCCCGGCGTACACCCGGACGGCGTGTACTTCGAACATGGCGCGCCGCGTGGCCCCGGCAGCGCAAACGCTTTTGTGTTGTTCGACGCAGGCGTGCCCGCAGACGAATACCTGGCGCGTATCAACGCCTACATCCGCGACGCCGGCAACCATGGTCACGGCGACGATCTGCTGGTGAAGGTCATGCCCGAGACCGAACATTCGCTGCAACTGAAGCTTTGGCCACGTGCGCACCTTACCCAAGAGCAACGCATTCAACTGACCAAGCAGGTCGAGCAATTCATCCGTGCCGCCTTTCGGGAAAGCACGCCAAACAATTACCAGCCCACTCTGACTTATCCACAGTCGCGGTTTTCATTCAGTCGCCTGGGCGAGGAGCTGCACGCGCAATTTCCTCGTATTGAGTCGTTGCGCTTCACCAACGCCGATATCCTTTCCGAGCTCAATATCCCGAGGATTAAAGCTTTGGAGGTGCAGCTCGATGCTTAAGCTAAAGCTGCCTTTTTGGCTTAACGCCGGCGAGCTGGCCAAGCTCCGAACCGCTGCTCAGGCCTGGTGGGAGACCATCGAATGCTGGATGCAATGGCCCTTGCTGCAAATGGATCCGGAGCGCTGCCACCTCATCATCCTTGATCTGCTGGCTTGGCAGCGCGACATCACGCGCTTTCGCGGCGAGCCGGAAAGCCTGTATCGCCTGCGCGTGAAATTCGCCTTTATCAACTCGGTCGACGCCGGTTCTACAGCAGGGCTGATGCGGATCCTCAATCGCCTGGGCGTCGGCTACGTGGAAATCGAAGAACGCGTGCCCGAGCGCGATTGGGACGTTGTGGTGCTCAAGCTCAGTGACTCGCAGCTCTCGGACAACCCCGAGCTGCTGCGCGTGATCGTGCAGCAATACGGGCGAACATGCCGCCGCTACGACTTTGAAACCATTACCCCAGTCACGCTGCTGATGACCATGGCCGATTTTAACGATGACCAGCAAACGCTGGTTGCCACGCTGTAGGAGCCCGCATGGCAGTAATGATTACCCGAGCCGGCGAACAACTGATTGCAAAAAAACAGGCCGCCCATGAGGTGCTAGTGATCAGTCGCTTTGTGCTTGCCCTAGTACCGGACCTGGATCCCTCGAGACCGGTAGACCGAGACGCGGAGAAGCCGCCTCCCGAGCAAATCATGCACACCCAGAACTACACCCAAAAAGGTTTCGTGAACCCCAATCAAGTGGTGTACAGCCTGATGATGGGTAGCGATATTGGCGACTTCGACTGGAACTGGATTGGGCTGGAAAGCGCCGAAGGAATATTGCTGGTCGTCGGCTACGTGCCGGTACAGCAAAAGCGAAAGAACATTCCGCCACACAAGATGGGCAATAACGTTACGCGCAACATGCTGTTGATGTTTGACGGGGCGCAGGTGCTGACGGAGGTGAACATTGATGCCAGTACGTGGCAGCACGACTTTACTGTGCGCCTGCGTGATATCGATGAGCGGGAACGATTGGCGAATCTGGATGTGTATGGGCGGGCGTGTTTCTTTGGCGACGGTCTGCAGGTGGCAAAGCTCGAAAAAGGTTATCAGCTCCGACCTGGAGTGACGTACATCGAAGGCATGCGTGTTGAGCGGGAAGTTGCTTTCCCGATCACGCCGCCCGGTTTACCGACAAAGGCCTATCTGGACGTCGCACTCATTCGCCAGGAAAACAGCGTTGGCGTGCAGTGGTCGGTCGCGTGGGGCGAAAACCTCGCTGATTACAAAGACCGCGTAGGCATTCAGCATTACCTGATTCCATTGGCGCACCTGACCGACTCACGGACCGTGACGGACTTACGGAGCGTAGAGCCCATTCGTGGCCCGTTGGTGCAACAATTTGCGTTTCGGCAAGGTGATTACAAAGAACTGCGAGCGCGGGCGACCACTAAAGAAGATGTTGATCTGGGCAATCTGCCCAACGCTATCAGCGACGACCCGAACACCAACAGCAGCGAGATCCTGGCCTCAACCGCTGCACTGAACCGGCTGAACCAACAAATAGGTGATGCGATGGTGGGCATGGTGGCCGCGTTCGACAGAGAAACGGCTCCCCCGGGCTGGCTTGAACGCAATGGTGCAGACGTGTCACGCACGACCTACGCCAAGTTGTTTGCCGTGATCGGGACCCGATATGGCTCAGGAGATGGCAGCACAACCTTTAACGTCGGTGACAGTCGAGGAATGTTTATCCGAGGTTGGGACAATCACCGTGGATTGGATTCCGGGCGCCAGTTAAGCACTGTCCAGCAAGGACAGAACGCGGCGCATACACATCACGCCTTGGCAAAAGCTGCTCCCGACCATGTACACAACGCTTCGACAGATACCCAGGGTGAACACATACACACTGCAACTACAGACGCCCAGGGCAATCACCAACACAGTAACTTCAGGGCACAAAACATCAACGTCGGTAACGGCGGCCCCAACCTGACGACTGCTAACGGCTCCGCTGGCTGGGCCTCCGCGACTGATTTTGCCGGCAACCATAGCCACGGGGTCAGTGTGGGCGCGGCGGGCGCGCATGTGCACTCCGTCTATGTGACTGGTAGCGGCGCCCACACCCATGCAATCACCATCGACTCCACCGGTGGCAACGAAGCACGCCCCATCAACCAGGCCCTTCTAATTTGCATCAAGTACTGAGGCCGAATATGCAGACCAAAACCGATACCTGGTCACCAGTCACCATGCGCTGGCCTGCCCATGCGACTAAGTGGATGGATGAGCTGGGGCCTGCCAAAGCGTTGGCCGACGCCGAGCTGGTGGGCACAGCCAAACGGCTTGCTGAACTGGAAGGACTCGCCACTACTAACCCAGGACCAGTGGGACCCGCTGCAAAAGCCGCCGTTGGGGCCGGGCGGGCGGCGATGGCTGGGCAGTTGGGGCAGGCACCTGCGTGCATGGTGATTACCCCGTTTCAGTGCGGTGTAGGTCAGGGGCGTGGGTATCAGCGTTTTTTGTCGGCACCGAACCTATTGCAGCTGTTGGCGGACAAGCTGCTAGATGGCGCGGGCGGTTACGCGTTGGCGCTGATATTTTTATCCTCCGACTATAACCAGCTTGCAAATGTGCTGGCGCGATTCAATGCCTTGATGCCGGTACCTGAGTTGCAGCGCACCGAGAAGCGAGCGCGGTACTTATCGCGGCTTGAGGCAGAAAAGTGGGAGTTGCCTACCGCAGCAGCTCTTCCGAGTTGGGGCACTTTGCCGTTGGAACGCTGCACTATCACCCAGGCGGCAAAGTGTTCGTTATCAGGGCAGTTGGCGGCGTTGGAAAGCTACACGGCGGACAGTTCGCCGCTGGAGGATTTGTCTGCCTTGGCAGCGCGCAAGGTGGGGCAGGCGGCGGCGCGGGATCAGCAATTGAAAGACCTGCAGGATCAGCTGGCCAATCCCATTCCAGACACAGCCATGGTCGTCCGCTTCGTCGGCCCAGGGAACGGCGGCGAGTTGCGCCGGCAGTTATTATCGGGGTCCTCGCCTGGCCATGAATGGGTGTCGTGCGCAGGGCTGCTGCTGGTCGGACCGAAAGACGGAATGAGCTTTGTGCAGGAGTTGGTCGGCCTATGACGCTGTTGCTCGATGGCCAGAAGATCAATGGCAAGTCGTTGAAGGTGACAGCCAACTTGAGGATCGAGAGCGTCGATCTGTCAGGGCAGACCAGTAACACTGACAGCGCACACAAGGGGTTCAAACCCAAGGCGCTGACGGTTTCGCTGCTGATCCCTTATCGCGATCGGCAACACCTCGTGGAGATCATGCGCTTGGCGGAAGTCACGGCGGGTGGCGGGCAGCTCAAGACTTACCGGGTGGTCAACGACACCGCCGAGGCGTTCGGGGTGCGGCAGGTGATATTCAGCGACACGATCACCGTGCGGGAGGATGACAACCTGGCCGCGTGGCGAGTGCAGTTTACGCTGACTGAGAGACTGTCGAATCCGGAGCGGGTGGAAACGCGGCGACCTGATAAAAACGTGCAACAGCAAGGCGGCACCGGGGTCAGCGTGGCGGCTTCATCGGCAGAATCGGATGCGTCTGAGTTGAGCGGGTTGGAGCAGATTTTGAAGCGCGTAGACGACTACGTGGGCCCCGTATCTTGAAGCCACATATAACGGTAAGGATAAACGGCCAGCCCTTTGACCTGGTGCAGCACGATGTCAGGCTGGAGCTGCGCGCCCCAGGCCGCGCCAGCTTCACGATCAAATCCCCCGCAGCCCAGCGCGGACTGGTGACACTCGACCTAGGCTACAACGACAAGTCACTTCACCGGCACTTCGTCGGCTACGTAGAGCGCTGCACCACGGCCAATAGCCAGGAACAGCTGCTGTTCTGCCGGGAGCTCGCGGCCGTGCTCGATTACCCGTTGCCCATGGCCTTGCGGCATGTGGACCTTCGTGCCGTGCTGGTCGAAGTAAGCCGCGTGACCGGTCTGCGGTTTCGGGTGCCGGATGCGCCGTACGCACGTGTGCGTGTGCCCTACTTCTATTCCCTAGGCGGCGGCGTTCAAGCCATGCATAGCATGGCCCACGTGTTCAACATCCCCGACTTTATCTGGCACCAACAGGGCGACGGCGAGGTGTTCGTCGGCAGTTGGGCCGACAGCTACTGGGGTGTGCGCCCGGCGCTGCAACTGCCCGTCGAGCTGTTCGACAGTTATCAGAGCGGCCAAAGCGCCGAGATCGCCGCCCTCCCCGGCCTGCGCCCTGGCGCAATGATCAACCAACATCAGCGCATCACCGCCGTAACGCTGACTGGTACGCAAATGGTGCTCAAGTGGAAGAAGCCGTAACCCGCATCGTTGAACGCCGCTTCCCGGAACTGGCCGGCGCCTATCACCTGCCGCGTTTTGCCCGCGTGCTGGCCGTAACGGATCCGCCTGCCGGTGCCGGGCTGTGCGACGACTTTCGGCCGCGCTATGCCGTCGACCTTGAAGTGCTGGGCCCGGACGGTGAAGTGGCTGCCGATTTGCCCCCTCTGCTGGGCGTTGCCCTGCCAGTTCCCGCCGGCGGTGCGGAGATGGGCTTTTATGGGTTTCCCCAGGAAGGCACCGTTGTGGTGGTCAGCTTTGCGTATGGGCTGCCAAACAAGCCGTTCATTTTGCAGACCTTACCGCATGGGTTGAGTTTGCCCCGGGTGCCGAGAGGGGATCAGGTGTGGCAACACAGTGAGGCGACGCAACAGAGAGCGGATGCCGAGGGGAATTGGTTGCGAATAACCGACGCCCGGATCACCGATCAAGCCAGCGAACGACAGGTCCAGGCGCTCGATAACGCAGAACGCTATCAAGTCAGCACCGTGGAGGTGAATGACCACAGCACGGAGTTGGTCGGCGGGATCAAGACGGTCGAGGCGCTGGGGGCAGTGAAACTGCTATCGGGTGGGTCGGCCAGCCTGGCGGCGATAGATGACCTACACATAGCCACCGGGCGGGATTTGAATCTGGTGGTGGGGCAAGAGCACAACACGACCGTGGGGGGCGACATGCGCGAGCAGATCCAGGGCGTGCGCGAAAGCATGGCGGCGGTCGGTCAACGTTTGGTGGCGACCAAGACCTGGCTCGGCTCCGAGGCGGTCAACGTGCTGCAGGTGGTGGGCGACCTGATCGAGCTGGTACAGCAGATGAATATTGCTATCGCCGCACACAAACACGGCCCGACACCTCCACCGGATAACGCGGGTGAATTCACCACACATGCAGCGTCTGCCACGGTGCAGGCCGCACAACTAAAACCCATCACCGAGTGAATGAATGCACCAACCCACCATTGGAAGCCTGTTTGCAGGCATCGGAGGCTTTGATGTCGGATTTGAAAACGCCGGATACCGCACCGCCTGGCAAGTCGAGCTCAACCCCATCAACCGGACTGTGCTTGCCGATCGATTTCCCCATGCACGCCAATTTGAAGACGTGCGCCAGTGCGGCGCTCACAACCTGTCAGCCGTCGATGTCATCACTGCCGGCTTCCCCTGCCAGGACATCAGCGTCGCCGGCTGCCGAGAGAGCAACCGCGCCAGCCGAGGTCTGCAAGGCGAGCGCAGCGGATTGTTTTGGGAAGTCATACGAATCCTCAAAGAAACACAACCTCGCTGGGTGGTCCTTGAGAACGTCGTTAACCTGCTCGCTGTCAACGATAGCCGCGACTTTGAGACAGTCATCCGGGCCCTTGCGGACTGCGGGTATGTGGGATTTTGGCGAGTGCTTAATGCTCAATATTTCGGAGTCCCCCAGCAACGTCGCCGCGTATTCCTGGTCGCCGGTTATCGACAAATGCCCCCCATCCAGCTCCTGGCTGACGCCGCGCCAGTGGACGCAATATCTCCAGCGTCTCAATCGCAGCACTGGCCACGGCCCGCGGATGCCTGGGCTGCCAATACTTTATTGGCAAACAAAGCCGGATCGCAGATCTCTATGGGCTGTACCACTTTCGTCGCTGAGCCGAACGGATGGGATCAGATGGTTGAGCGGCAGCGAGCGTCTGAGGATGATGGGTTTTGCCTCGGATTGGATGCGGCCAACCTTGCGGAGGCTTTTGGTGCCGGAAATGCCGTTGTTACGCAGGTGGCGGAGTGGGTTGGGCGGGGGTTGATTCAGAGCCACTGACCTTCTACATGCATGGCAATGAGAGCACTTCGGATGAGCGGACGCGCGTAATCGCGCCCGCCCAGCGTAGGCTGAGGGTTATAGCTCTTAAATCAGATTCAAAGCGAGCGAAGCCTAAAACTACGCGTCATCAGGTTCACGTGGCCCTTTCGGTAAATTCAGCTCTTTACGCAATTGCTTTAGATTCTCAATATTCTGTGAGCCTAATCCAGAGATAGAAAGTGATGTTGGCAGTTCTGGCAAACCCAAACCATTTTTTGCCAACAGCTCAGAGGCGCTCATCATGTTGCTCAAGCTTGAACCAATCGAAAGAATATTAGGATTAAAAAATCCGCTTATACCGAGGCCACTCAAAGCCTTTCGATTTTTATATGAGGCCGAATTTAGCTTCTCCAAATCCTCTTTGAGATTTTCAATCACGGATTGAAACTTCTCATTCTGCGCTTCCAGCTGCTTAATAGTTGCTTTGCCTTTTGGCTGCTCTTTTCGCAACTTCTCATAGTCCTGCAGATTCTCATTCATATCCAAAAGCGTCTTATCACGCTCCGCTATAGCTAACTCCCGACCTAAGTTTGCCTGCTCACTCGCCTGGAGTATTTTTGTTAACTCCTGAACAAAAGACCCCATTTCATCTGCACTCCCAGCCAGGCCATTAAATACGCTTAAAAAAACAGCAAGCTGAGGATTGTCAGAGTAATCTGGATATTTAACTCTATGGTCTATCTCACTCCACCCCTCTTGAAAGATAGTACGCACCTGAATCTCCACCAAAAATTCGGTTTTTTCAGGCTGTGTCTGAGCAATATAATGAATTGAACGATACCCTGCCTCATGTACCGTTTCCTTCCCTCCTCGCTCGACCATATCATGTTGGATGCGATCACCGTCACGTTTGAAAATTATTACCGGCTCTGCCAAATTCCAAGTTTCACGAATTGCATCATCAATTACTAGGCATTCATTACGAAAGAGATGCAGCGCCCGCACACCGATTAAGTCTGTTACGACGGAAAGATAATTTGATGAATTTAAATCCATCCACTTGGGCTTAGGTTCATTTTCGGCACGCTTACGAATTATTTTCTTCAAAAGGTGCAAAGTATCTTTAATCCTCCAGCGAACTGAATGCACACCAAAGAACGTTCGAATCCTAGATGAAACCTGCTCAGCGACGCTCTCGAGCGCTTGATGGCTATCCTGATAATCCGACGCAATCGCTACAAGCACCTCCCAATCAATTTTTGCGCTCGTGAAAACCTCTTCTGAAATATTAGCTAATTTCAGAAATTCTTCTTTGGTTAGTTCAAATGACATAAGCCTCACCGAGGTCGAGTTCCATTCAGATGATGGCAATTTACCATACCCTTATACGACTCAGCTCATGAACTTGGAAAAAGCGGAAAAAAGTGGGAGAGCCCGCAGCAGATCGGACATATTGTTTTATCTACTACGCGTAATGCCCCAATTGGAAATCGGCTATGGATGACAGGCCGTCCTTCCACACCGCGCGGGTGCATACATGCCGGAAGTGCCGTTGTTAAGCAGGTGGCGGGATGGGTTGGACGGGGGGCGGTGGAGGGCACGAGAGCGGTCCCCCTTGATTTCTAAAAAATGCGTCCGCCTACTATTAAGCGGACGCGATCGGCCTTA
The DNA here is from genome assembly GCF_016405455.1 of Pseudomonas sp. MF7453. Lineage (NCBI taxonomy): Bacteria > Pseudomonadati > Pseudomonadota > Gammaproteobacteria > Pseudomonadales > Pseudomonadaceae > Pseudomonas > Pseudomonas sp. MF7453. The sequence continues at coordinate 29,333 of NZ_JAEKCN010000011.1, forward strand.
GCTACACAGCGTCAAAGGCACAGTATTGGTTACGCCTTTTTTCAACAACCCGTTCAATGGCAACGTTGTTTCCAATCTGGGCAACATAATTGATGCGTGTGGGCTTGAACTCGATTGCGGCCTCGGTCAGCACCTCGGCGATATCTGCCATTGCGTTGAGTTCGTCCTGCTTGGAATGACCCGGTGTGCTGAACGTCCAAACCGTATCCACGTGAGCCAATTTGACCCAGCCCTTGGTGGCGAGCAGCTTGTAAAAATCGTCACGCCGAGGCTCGGCGTTCATAAGGTCTAGAGAGACCATCACTCGGATCATTTCGAAATTCCTTTTAGATGCTGAGTACGGGATGTAACGCCAGCGGATCCTAATCATGGCTGCTCGAATAAATTGCTGGCTATAGGAATTATCTCTGGGCAGATGACGAGACCGCCATCTTTGGCGCGATATTCATTAGGGGGATGCCGGACAATTTCTGAAAAATCGCGGGCCGCAGCATCAGCCGCTGCGGTAACCGAAACCCCAGCAAAAACGCTGTGCAATCCCCCGATTTCAAAACTGTAAATGAGTTGTTCCTCATTCAAATTGGAACAACCGATCATGCGAAGGCTTAAAAAAATCTTACATTTTCTGGCTGAAGTAATAACTCTGCTAACCGCCTTCATTGCTCTTCATGGAGCGCTTTCCCCTGCTACACCCACCTCTCACTACGTGTTCATTCTCGTCCAATCGCCATCATGCGAATTCCAAAAGCTGGCATCACCTGCCACATCGCCGAAAACTCAAGCCTTGTAGAGAACGACTGCTGGGAGATGCTCACACTGGCAATCCACCCACCCTTGGCGCAGATCAAATGGCCCTTTCTGCCCCTCCAAAGGGGGCAGAATCAACGCACCGGGGGATTTTTTCACTCATCGAATGAGCCACTGTCCCAGGGCTCGTTTAAAGAAGGATGATTCAAATTTTTTGCGCAGCGGCTGACGGAGCAAGCGGCGTTGAGGAAATTATTCCGGTCGCTCATCGAGGCCTGATCGGATGAGGGCGCTCGGGTTCTGATGCAAATATACAGGGTGCTGAACGGCACAATCGCCGAAGAGTCCGTATATCACAAAGATACACACGCATAGACAAAAGATACACGAGACTGTAAAATTCCTCGCGAGGCCACCTTCATGGCCTGAAAACTCAAATGTTAGATCTCTCAAACGAGAGATCACATCAAGCGAATCACTGAGGCATCTCAAAGGTATCCATCCATGAAAAACACAAAACAGAAGTTTGACGCACTAAAGCGATAAGGAGGCCTCTACACACACACGTAATACTCCAAGGCGGGAACGGAACATGACGGTAACTATTGAAAGCATTGAAAAAACAAAGCCCGTGGCGATCAACATGCGTGCGGACGAAAGAAAACGGAACCTGATCGATCTGGCAGCTGCCATGTCCGGTCGCGACCGAACCAGCTTTATCTTGGAAGCTGCTTGCCAAAAAGCAGAAGAAGTCATCCTGGATAAGCGCTTGTTCCTTCTCGACGACATAGCATTTGACGCATTCGAACAGGCCATGGAAGCCAACCCGATACGAGGTAACGAATGCCTACGTCAACTTCTCGAAAGACCCAAACGGTGGAGCTAAGTGCTCCGCAAAAGCTGACCGACGAGCACATCTTGGATCAGTTCGATTCGGGTGAACCGTCCATTGACGACTACCTCCAAAGGCAGGCGCGCAAAGCACAAGCGGCCAAACAAGCTGTCATTTACGTTGTCTGCCGCAAGGATACCTTGATTGTCATGGGTTACTACTCCTTGTCGAGCGGCTCCATTGCGCGCGCGAATGTCGTTCCGAAAAGCCACCAACGGAATTCACCAAACGTTCATCCAGTGACACTGCTGGGTCGTATGGGAATCACTCAAGCAGCTCAGGGGCAAGGATTCGCTATCGACCTCCTGCAAGATGCTATTGAGCGAGCAATCAGCGCCTCCAATACGATTGGCTCGACCGCCTTGATTGTTCACCCTCTGAACGAACGCCTGTCGAGCTTTTACATCAAGTACGCAGGATTTATACCGTGTCCGGGACTCTCGCCCATTACGCTGATGCTGCCGCTTCGATAGCCACTTACGACGCGATGCCAAACCCGCTATAGCTCTAGCGATAGTGGGTTATTTATTGTCTCTTGGCAACTCATGCCTCCAATTAATCAACAACCTCCTTTAGCCCTCTCATTTTTTCACAGTCCCGCAGACACCGCTTCCATAGAGAATTTGTGTGGGACCAAACGCATCCGAAGTACAGGCACACCAGCCGCCCGCGCGGCACAGACAACACGCTCTTCATCTTTCTCACTGATCTTCGAACCAAGGTATACGGCCTTAAGCGGAGCAATAAGATTTCTAGCAGGGTACTCCGGCCCATCCACCAACACTAAGCGCCATTCCTCCTCGTATGCCCAGTCAGGAGATTTATGAAGCGCCGCAACCAAGCCAAATAGGTTATTAAAGTTCTTTCGAGGGATCTCACCCCGAAGAACGTCGGAGGCGTTAAATACTCCACTATATATGACGGGCCATAAAGACAACCCCAAAAGATTCTTAGGCGACAGACCTTTGAAATCATACTCCATGGCAAACCCGGTATGATTTTTGGCGTAGTGGGCCCAAAGGGGCAAAGAATTAAGCCTCTCTGTTAATGAGCAGATCTTGTAGGAGTTTTGAAGCCGAGTATTCATTTGGCTCACCATATCAACTGCTAACTTCGCATGGCTCATCCTTAAAACCTCGCAAATAGCTTCTATCTCACGCTTGCTAAGCTCAGACTCATTCATTTGAGCCGGGATATATCTAAGCATTTCTAACATCGGATCTTTAGCGGTCAAAATATTCTGACGATCCGCTTCTGAAATCTCTTCAACATGATTAAGCAAGGATTCAACATGTGAAACTCCAAAGCTAGGATCAAAATCTACTGCCGAATCATATGGATCATTAAAGTTACTAGCGAAAGTCAAATGCAATGTAGAACTTTCAAGATTATTCAACGAGTAATCGTTTACCTCTCTAAACTTAAACAACGAATTAGGGAAGTGATCAAATTTCAAACTCTGAGCCGCCGAAATTCTCTCAAGAGACATCGAGCGGGTACCAATTAGCTGCATTAATTCATCAATCCATTCTCTAGACATACTTTCTCCTCGACAACTAAAAACGCTTCACTTTAAGCCTAAAACGGCCTTTCTGACCAAGCGTACCCCCATTGCTTATCAATCGGGGCTAAGAAAGCACTTTTCCCCCTCCCGCCGACGGGCCGCACGTGGTCATTTTACGAAATCACAAAAACTCAGAAATGGCAGCTCAACCCAAGCGAATCAGCGCCAGAACCGGACTACCTGAGAGTGTCACGCAGCGAAATCTTTGGAAGAAGTGTGAAGCCCAAAGCAGAAAAAGTGTCCACAAAGTGTCCACAGCCACCGGGAGAATCAGCCTCACATTTCCCATATATGACAGAAAATCGTAGACACTACGCGCTTTGCCAATGGATACCGGACATCGGGTTGGACTTGTAATCAGTAGGTCCCGGGTTCGACTCCTGGTGCCGGCACCATACAAAACAAAGCCTCCACAGAAATGTGGGGGCTTTGTTGTTTCTGCCACATTAATATTCTACCCGCGCGCGGCCGCCATGATGCCCCTCGGCCACCGAATCTGTTAGGTTCCACAGGCCCACCTCAAGAGCTTTATACTCAATTATGGGCTGGCAATAAGGATAATTGCATTCTCAGCAGATCTCAGCACCCTGAATTGGCTGAGTCGATGGCAAACAAGCTTCTGAACCCTGGCGTGCTTAATGCCAACTTACGCTCAAGCCTTTTTTTCTGGCCTGCGCCGCACGGGTAAAAAGACATTTCTGAGAGGCGACCTGGTCTATATTTCATTGATGGGACTGGGAGTTGTAGCTTGACGCTACAGGCTTCACCTGAGAAGTAGGGACTGTAGGCGGTGAAAGATACTAGTCTGGTGGCGAAGTTAAGGACTGAGAATGCAAGATTGGTTGCCTTGCTGGATGCTCATGGCATCGAATGGCGCCGACCAGTTGTGCCAGTCAAGATAGCGCTTGTCCAAGCAGAACAATCACAGCAACTCGGTACTGATGGAAAGCTTGCCCTATTCCGAAGCTTGTTTCGTGGTCGAACGGACGTTTATCCCCTCCGCTGGGAAAGCAAGGCAGGCAAATCAGGATACGCACCCGCTTGCGCAAACGAATGGAGGCCTGGCGTTTGTGAGAAGCCCCGAATTAAATGTGGCGACTGCGGTAACCGCCAGCTGCTTCCGCTGACCGATGAGGTGGTCTATCGCCATCTGGCGGGCGAAGTGGTCGTTGGTATCTACCCCCTACTCTCTGATGACACTTGTTATTTTTTGGCAGTCGACTTCGATGAGGCCGAATGGCGTGATGATTCCAAAGCTTTTGTGCAGTCATGCCATGAGCTGAACGTCCCGGTGGCGCTGGAAATATCGCGCTCAGGCCAAGGGGCTCATGCCTGGGTTTTCTTTGAGCGTAATGTTCCTGCCTGCGATGCGCGCCGCCTCGGGGCCGCAATTATCAGTCATGCCTGTGAACGCACCCGCCAGTTGGCGCTCAGCTCCTATGATCGACTGTTTCCAAACCAGGACTATATGCCCAAAGGCGGCTTTGGAAATCTCATCGCGCTCCCTTTACAAAAGCGGGCCAGGGCCCAAAACAATAGCGTTTTTGTAAACGACTCGCTTGAGCCTCATCCTGATCAATGGGCCTTCCTGGCATCGATTCAGCGCATGAGTCCAGAAGATATCCAGCCCGTTATTATCCAGGCGATGGGTAATCGGGACCCTCTAGGGGTCGCCTATGTCGATGACGAAGGTGATGCAGAACCTTGGAAAGATCGTGAATCGAGATCACGTAAATTGACATGCCCGTTGCCTGCTGCTGTCAACATCACGCTGGCTAACTTAATTTACTTTGAAAAGTCGGAATTGCCACAGCCATTGGCAAACCAGCTTGGCCGGCTCGCTGCCTTTCAAAATCCTGAGTTCTACAAAGCTCAGGCCATGCGCATGTCAGTGTGGAACAAGCCAAGGATTATCGGCTGTGCCCAGAACTTCCCCAAATATATTGCGTTACCACGTGGCTGTTTGGATGCTGCGCTGGAGCTTTTAGAGGAAAACGGGGTTACCCCTATTCTTAAAGACGAACGCTTCGCGGGCGACCCCATCGACGTGAGCTTTCTCGGGACCCTGCGTTCTGACCAAGAGGCTGCTGTCAGCACAATGCTAAGTCATGACACCGGTATCCTCTGCGCACCGACAGCTTTCGGTAAAACGGTGAGTGCTGCTGCGTTAATTGCCGCACGTGGCATTAACACGTTGGTGCTTGTGCATCGGACGGAACTGTTAAGGCAGTGGCAAGAGCGCTTGCAGGCGTTCTTGGGAGTCGGGAATGGTGTCGTTGGTACTCTTGGGGGCGGAAAAGCGAAGCTTACCGGCATCATCGACATTGCCGTAATGCAGTCGTTATCGCGAAAAGGCGAGATCAGCGATCAGGTAAAAAATTACGGCCAGATCATCGTTGATGAGTGTCATCACCTATCAGCAGTGTCATTCGAGGCACTACTGAGGAGCGCGCGCGCGCGGTACATACTGGGACTCACAGCAACCCCAGTGCGCCGAGATGGGCAGCAGCCCATTATTTTCATGCAGTGCGGACCGATCCGACATTCTGCTGCTCGACCAACGAGTGCGCCCCATGACCTATCTGTCGTGCCTCGATTGCTGCCCAAACCAATAGTGGTCCCCGACGGCTTTGGGATTCAGGACGTTTTTCGGCGTCTAGCCGACGACTCTGAGCGGACAGCCAAAATCGTCTCGGAGATTGAGCTGGCGTACAACGAGGGTAGAAAAATTCTAGTGCTAACGGAGCGGACGGAACATGTGGATGCCCTTGAATTAGAATTGAAGCAGCGCGTGCATAACCTTTTCACGCTTCATGGGCGAGTGCCTAAGAAACAGCGGATTTCCCGTATGCATGAGCTTGAGTCCCTTCCCCCTAATGCTCCACGAGTGCTGCTGGCAACAGGAAAACTAGTAGGTGAAGGCTTCGATCATCCGCCGTTGGACACGCTGGTGCTGGCAATGCCCATCTCATGGAAGGGAATCCTTCAGCAATATGCGGGGCGGTTGCATCGATCACATGCCGGTAAGGCCGACGTGCAAGTGATCGACTTCATTGACGAAGGTAATGTCGCACTGATGAGAATGTGGGATAAACGCCAGGCTGGTTACAAAGCGATGGGCTACCGCATGACTGATTCCATGGCCACCATGGACCTACTCTAACTCTAAAGTGGTTGATCGTTGACACATCAACGGCCCAACCCTCGTAGACATGACCGGTCACTGTGGGGGTGAACTCCGCCCCTTCGCCGTTAATCACATCAATAAACCTGCAAATGCTGGAACGTTTTCCTAATGCAGGGAAAGCGTCTCCAGCGCCCGATTTCCGTGAGCTGATTCTCACCACGTATCCGTATCGAGCGACCTATAGCTTGCAAGGTGGCCGTGTAATGGTCTTCCGTATTCCTCACCAGCACTCGGAGCGTCGTGAGGATTGGTGATCGTTGAAACGCATATGCGCCCAGGTAATTGACCAACCGGTTACAAGACCGTTGGTCCAGACTCATCACCCGCACAAAGTCCCGAGGCAGTAGGTAGGTGGGATAAGAGCCTCAAGGCACTAGGCGCGCTGACACTGCTGCCCGGAGGGTCTGCAACCTTGGTGACAGGAAAACAGCGACGTTTCGCACATAAATACATTCATCTGACGGTTGAATCGCGTGATGTATTGCGCAATACTTTACGTACTTAAACACGCAGGATTTATCGCTTTATTGTATGCACTCCTGTGTTTCAATGTCTGTTTTGTATGGAGTAACAGTCATGGCAGCGTTGCTTGAGCGAGCTGATCAGGCCGTATCGGTTACCGCGATGGTTCGAGGGTTCAGTACGAAGCTCAAAGAGGTATCGAGCCGCACCACCGATCGTCTGGTTGTATTCAAAGACAATGAGCCCGCAGCAGTCATCGTAAATGTCCAGGCTTATCAAGAAATGCTTGATGAGCTTGAAGACCTTCGTATTGAAGCGACGGCACGTGATCGGGTGGCAAATTTCGACCCACAAAACGCTATCTCCCACGCCGATATGCGGGCCAGGTACGCCAAAAAAGACTAAGGATTTGCGATGGTTTGGAGCGTCATATACCACCCGGATACAGAAGAAGACTTCGATAAGCTTGGTTCTGCTGCGGCAAACCGGATCCTTGATGTGATTGAAGACAGAGTTGAAAACGGCGAGCCTGACAAAAGCGGTAAACCTTTAAGTGGCAGCCTGGCTGGATGTCGCAGAATCCGAACAGGCGAAACTCGAATCGTCTACCGGGTCGATGGAAAGAGAATCGAGGTTCTGATCATTGCTGTCGGAGCTCGTCGTGACAGCGAAATTTACGACACGGCGAAAAAGCGAGTCTGAGCCCGCCATTGCGGGCTTTTCTTTGTGACGAGGCAGTAACAATCATTGAAGGCCTTGAGGCTAAAAGGAACAGATCCATTTTCCCGACTGCTCCCCACTCCCCCCCAATTTACCCTTCCGACCGTCGCTGCCGATTCCGCGACCGGATCTGAGAGCCCGATTTGATGCAGGCGCCTTAACAGAAGTCGTGTGGTGCGCGGGCTGACGTCATCGCGGCATGGGTATCTACACAACTTTTGTAGCCACTGCCGACGGTAACCACGATGCGAAGCGAGCCGCTCTTGATCTGCTTTTGATCTTAGGCGCCCCGTCAAACCACGCTGGCCGGAATTCGACACTGATTTGGGGGGGTAAACCGGCAGGGATGCCGGTTTAGCCGCCCCGCGCCATGGATGGCGCGTGGCGACGGCCCCCCAAATCACTGGCGGATTACGGGCACACCGAGCCCAGACGAGGTGCCGAGTGGTGGGGCAAGAGCGCTTTGCTTACTTTTGTCTGGGCCGGCATTCCGGCTTTTCGAAAGTGAGCCGCTGTCAGAGCGGAACCCTAAGTGGCCGTTACCTAAATAACGGATACGTGCTTGATCAAAGTCCAGCATCCTGGTCGGCCCTACGGCCGCCATCGGGGGCGAGCCCCCTCCCACAGGTCCGGCGTCGCACCAGGAATTGTGTAGATACCCATGGTCATCGCGGGCAAGCCCAGCACAGGAAAGCCCTGGCCTGAATAGGTCGGGGCTTTTTGCGAACGACGATCCATGCGCCCATAGCGATATGGCACTTAGCCACTTATCCGGTTGACACCCCCTCCCCACTCCGTTAAAAACCTCGCCCTGCTTATGCTTTTAATCGAGACATGGATGTCGTCCAACCCCCCGCTATTCAAGTACCGCCGCTATTGGCTGGCAGCCATCATCGTGTTGCTGGCGATTCTTGATCCTTTCGGCCTGGCCAGTTCCAGCGACAAGGCGTCGGCGCAGTGGCTCAATCGCATGTTTGCCAGTCACTACCCGAGCCTTGGGCAGCAGCGGGTGGCGGTGGTGTTGATCGATGATGCCTACCTGATGCGCAACAACAGCTCGTGGCCCATGCCTTATGGCGAGCAGAGCAAATTGTTCAAGCGCTTGCTGGCGTACAAGCCTCAGGCGGTGTTTGTGGATTTGCTTTATAGCCACGACCACTCGTTGGGCGACCCGACGCGGGGCAGTCAGTTGTTGGCGAATGTGTTTGAGCGTTATCAACGCCAGGGTATCCCGCTGTGGCTGGCCAATACGGGCTTGGCGCGCGGGGAGGCGGGCCAGGCGAATACGCTGGCGCCGTTTATGCAGGTGAGCCAGCCGGCGTTGGTGGTGTGGGAAGGAGTGGATGACAAGTATCCACTGGCGATGCACACACAGGCTGGGCTTTTGGAAACGCCGGCGATGGCGCTGTACCGCGAGTTCTGCGCCACGCAACATTGCAAACAGCCGCCGGTGGATGCGCAAACCGCTGCGCAACGTCAGCCCATTGCCGTGCAGTGGGGCTTGAAGCTGGCGCCGGAACAGACGCGTATTGCCGATATCAGCCACTGCGCGCCCGCGCGGCATTTTTTGCTGGACGGGGTGGCGCAGTTCTTTCAGGCCGTGTTCTGGAAGCTTGATGACTCGGCCCAGGCGCGATGCCCTTATACGCTGACGTTGTCGGCCAGTGACCTTGAGGTCAGCGACCCCGATGACCAGGCACTGGTCGCCGAGTTACTGCGCGACCGCCTGGTGTTGGTGGGCGCCAATATTGCTTCCACCGGGGATCTGGTGGAGTCGCCGGTACATGGCCAGCTCCCCGGCGTGTATTTGCACGCCATGGCCCTGGATAACCTGATCAATGAGGGCATGGACTACGACCATGAACCGGCCAACTTCCCCCGCTTGCCCTTCAATTGGCTGGACCTGCTGGAACTCGGGCTTCTGGCGTTGATTGCCGTGCTCAAGGCGCTGCACGCACGTCGCCTGGCGGGCCAGCGCACCTGGAGCCGTTGGCGGCGCCAGGAAATCTGGTTTTTTACCTCGCCGTGCCCCTCGTGGCTGTTGGTGATGTCGATGTTGGCGGCGGTCAGTGTGTTGCTGAGCCTCAATGACATCACGCCGGTCAACGTGTTGGGCATTGTGTTGCTGTCGTTGGTGTTGTTCAGCGAGCGGATCGAAGCCTTCTTCGACCGTGACCGTTGAGTGTGCCGTTTTGTCATTTGACTCAAGGAATTCAAGGATGAACAGAAGTCTCGTCGTTTTGCTCACCGCCCTCTTCACCCAGGGTGCCTGGGCGGAAATTCACAGTATCAAGGCGTTCCTCGCCGACCCGGTGACCGTGCTGGACGAGCAGGGCAAGCAACAACGTGAGCTGGCAAAAAAAGACGCACCCACTCAGCCCGTACCGGTGTTGCAGTACAACCAGGCGCTGGACCTGGTCCAGGTGGAGCTGGCGGGCCAGAAGGTGTGGCTGGACACCATGGACCTGCGCATCGAACCACCGCTGAATGTCGTGGACCTGCCCTGCCAGGGTCTGACCAAAAGCCAGGCCAAAGACAGCCGCAATAATTCCACCATTGGTTTTGGTGCCGGTTGCAATCAATAAAAGGAGCGTTGCGGTGAAGGGATATCTTGTAGCAGCCAGCCTGTTGGCCAGTTCGGTGCTCAGCGGTTGCGCCACTTTGAAGGGCGCAGACCAGGCGTTCCTGAACCTGGTGGGGCCCTCGACCCAATCCAGGGTTCAGGGCCACTATGTGGACAACACCGACGTGCGCCAGTATTACAAGCTCGACCCCCAACGCCAGAGCAAACAGCGCCTGAGCTACGACGGTCGTGCGGTGCCGGCCGCCGAAGCGCGCCAGCAGAACCTGGTGGATATCCCGATGCTGCAAACCTACTTGCAGGGCATTGTCACGCGCTTGTCCAAGGGCTGGCCAGGGGAGTTGCCGCCGCTGCAGGTGAAGATTACCGACAGCTATGGATTCGGCCCGTCGGCAGATCCTTACGGCAACCTGTTCGTGCCGCTGGGTATGCTGGACAACGTCGCCAGCGAAGACGAAATTGCCGCGATGCTTGGCCATGAAATGAGCCACGTATTGCTGCATCACCATGACCGCATGGCCGCCTTCCAGCAGCAGAAAGACATGTTCACCACCGTCGCCTCCACGGTCGCCTTGGCCACCATGGCTGCTGATACGGGCGTCGATCGTAGTTCCGGGACCATGAAACTGTTCAGTAAAGACCCGGCCGGCACCCAAAAGACCATCGGTAACACCGTGCTGTACACCGCCCTGGCCAATACCTTTTCCGATCATGTATGGAGCACCGCCTGGGGCCGCAGCCAGGAAGACCAGGCGGACTTGCTGGGCACCGACTTGATGATCCGCGCCGGTTACGCCCCTCGCGCCGCCACCCATAGCCTGGAGCGCCTCAACGACTTCCAGGGCAAGCAGAAACCCTTGCTCACAGGCTTCCTCACTGCGCGCAAGAATGCCATGCAGGATTCGCTGCAACAGTTCAACCTCAACCAGTTCACCAAAGAATTGGACGTGCTGGTCAAGGACGGTTTGACCACCGGCATCACCGCAACCACGCAGTATTTCAATCGCTCACACATGTCGGCCATGGACCGTGACACCGAGCTGCGCCAGTACTTGCAACGCGAATATCGCCAGGAGCGCCGCGCCCGGGTCAACCCGCAAAGCTGGTCGAAGATGAAGAGCACGCCCCAGGTGGCGAAAGCTTTGCAGGGCTATAAAGACGCGTACTTCGCGATTGATGCCCTGGAGAAAAACAAGGTGCCACAGGCTGACGCTTTCATTCGCAAGGCCCTGGCCTCGCCGGTAAAAGACCAGCCGAGCATTCGGCGCACCGCCTATACCGTGCGCCTGGCCCAAGGCAAAAACAGCGAAGCGGTGAAAGAGTTACAGGCGATCAAGGACTGGTCCCTGGCCGGCCCTTCTACTTATGACTTGATGATCAGCTACCACCTCAAGCGGGGTGATGGGCAATCGGCGCTGGCGATGATCGACAAAGCGGAACGCAATCTGGGCTCGGAGGAACTGTTTATTACCGAGAAGCTGTTGGCCAACCAGCAACTGCAGAATGCGCAGCAGGTGCAAACGGTGTTGCGCAAGTGCGAGCAGTACCCGACACGCAAGGAAAACTGCAAGAAGCTCGCGCCAGCCAAGGCCTAGGTGGCAGCCTCCAGGCATAAAAAAACCCCGAACCAGTCGGGGTTTTTTATTGCCTGACATCAGGCACGACGCTCGATCAATTAGAAAACGTTGATCGGGTAGTCGGCGAACAGACGGATTTCGTTTCCGCCTGTGTTGTACCCACTGGCGTTGTTGGAAACGCGCAGCCACGAGGCGCGAGCACGCAGGCTCAGGTCTTTGGCTGGACCGCTCTGTACGACGTACTTGAACTGGTTCCAGATTTCACGCTCGGAACCATCGCCACGGCCGGTGCCGTCGTCAATGTTGGTGCCACGCACGTAGGCAATGTTGTAGGTCAGACCCGGTACGCCAAAGGTGGCGAAGTCGATGCCGTAACCTGCTTGCCAGGAGCGCTCGTCCTTGCCGTTGAAGTCGGACCAGTAGGAGTTGGCCAGCAAGATGGTATTGCCGCCGTCGCCGATACCGCCAGCGTTGCGATAGCCGCCGTACAGGTAGCCGGTGTCGCCGGTGCTGCGCTGATGAGCGAGGGTGAAGCTGTGCGCGCCAACGGCCCAGGTCGCGCCCAGGCTCCAGATCTTGTTGTCGCGTGCGTCCGCGTCACCTTGGTTTTGCAGGGCGAAACTGCGGTCGAGCTTGGTCTTGTAGCCGTTGAAGTCAAACGTCAGCGACTGCTTCTCTGGCAGGGCCAGCACGTAGTTGACGTTGACGTATTGCTTCTTCAGCACGTCCTGCATGTCGGAGGCGTACAGAGCAGCCGACAGACTTTCGGTGAATTTGTAGCTACCACCGATGTAGTTGATGCTTTTCAGGCGACCGCTGTCGGTGCCTTCCATGCTTTTGCGCGCTTCTTTGGTGAAGTGACCTGCGTCCAGTTGCAGACCGGCGATCTCTTTGGAGACGATCGACGTACCGGTGTAGGTTTCCGACAACAGGCGGGAGTTGTCGTACTGCAGCACAGGCACAGCCGGGAACTGATCACCGTACTTGAGTACAGTGTTGGAAACGCGGAACTTCACGGCAGCGCCGCCTTTGGCCAGGTCGTGGGGTGCCGAGCCCGGTTTCCGCTGACCGTCTTCATCGACAGTGCCGTTGCCCTGCTTGAAGAAGTCGATACCGCCGGCGCCAGCGCGGCCTTTACCACCGTCCAGACGGATAGCGTATTGACCAATCACGTCCACACCCACACCCACGGTGCCTTGGGTGAAGCCGGACTCGAACTTGCCGATGAAGCCTTGGCCCCATTCAGCTTTGTCCTTCTCGCCATTTTTTTTATCACGGCTGATGTAGGCGTTACGTGCGGCGATGTTCAGGTGGCTGTCTTCAACAAAACCCTTGGATTGCTCCTGGTCGTTTGCCATTGCTGTCGATGCGCTCAAAATCCCCAGAGCGATCAGACTCATCCGTTGCTTCAACATATTCTTATATTCCTTATTACGGGTTGAGTACGCGCTGTGACACCAGGCTCCGTGTTGCTTTTTTCTGGTGTCGACTTTTGCCGCAAAAAGAAGGCCCGCGGACGACTGAACTGCCGCGGGCCTTTTTTATTGGAGTAAGTCATGGCGGTGAGCCACAGGCGTTGGGCGCAATCCTATGCGCGCGTTGAACTATGTGTCAATTTCGTGAATCGTCTGTATTTAGGCGATATTCGTCTAAGCGGCGAGCTAAAGCGCTACGTTGAAAAGGGCTGAATGTCCCTCGTCACCGATAAAAACACATCAAGTAACAAATCTGACAGGCGTCATGACAGGGAATAGATAACACGCGCAAATGCAAAGCATTACCATTCGCGCAAATTTTCTGCCCACCCTGTTGGATACACACTCCCATGTCCACCCCTTGCCTGACGCCCACCGCCCTTGGGCTCTCTATGCTGTTGTCTGCCGGCTTTGCCTGCGCGACTACGGTACTGCCCGAAACCTCCATCAACGCGGTGGCTGACGAAGACGACCCACGTGTCAAAGAGACCAACACCGCCACGCGCACCGCCACCTCCGTACGCTATGTGCCCCAGGCGATCGACTCGGTAAAAACCGACAACCTGCGCTCTTACGGCACCAACGACCTGGGCCAGGCGCTGAGCGGCATTCCCAATGTCAGCAGCGGCGCCGACACGCGCTTCGACAGCCTGCGCATACGCGGTTTCGACGCCAGCAATGACTTCTACCTGGACGGCATTCGCGACGACAGCCAGTACGTGCGCGACCTGCACAACATCGAGCGTATCGAAGTGCTCAAGGGCCCGGCCGCCGTGCTGTATGGGCGAGGTGGCCAGGGCGGTATCGTCAACCGCGTGAGCAAATTACCCACGCCGGGCCATAAATCGAGCATCGAAGCCCAAGGCGGCAGCAACGATTTGCGTAGCCTGTATGCCGACCTGAGTGCCGACCCAAGCGACACCATCAGCCTGCGTCTGAACATGGGCAACCAGGACAACAACAGTTTTCGCGATGGCGTCAGCGGCAACCGCCAGTTGTTCGCACCGTCGATGAGCTGGCAGCTCACGCCCGACCTGAACTGGCTGGTGCAATATGAATACAGCCGCTACAACCGCACGCCGGACCGTGGCATTCCCGGGGTCAACGGGCGCCCGGCGGATGTGAGCCGCAGCACCACTTATTTCGATCACGGCGACTACATCGACGATAAATCCCGGTCACTGCGCTCCAAGCTCGCCTATGAGCTCAATGCCAACTGGCAACTGCGCCACACCCTTGGGGTGTTCAAGCTCAACAGCGATTTCGACAACACCTACCAGACCGGCTACGACGCTAAAACCAACAGTGTCACCCGCCAACACTGGCAGCAAGACCTGACCACCCGCAACGTGTTCAACAACCTTGAGCTGGAGGGTGGTTTCGACACGTTTGGCCTGGAGCATCGCCTGCTCACCGGTATCGAGTTGGGCAGCCAGCGCCGCGATCCGAAGTTGTATTCGGCTCGGGATGCCAGGACGGTACCCAGCCTGGACCTCAACCAACCCAATCGCCGCCTGAGCCACACCGGGAGCATGCGACTGTCGAGTTACAACCACACAGAAGTCGAAAGCAGCGCGCTGTACGTGCAGGATCAACTGCGCCTGAACGACCAGTGGCAACTGTTGGGCGGGCTGCGTTACGACCGCTTTGAAGTGGATACCACCAGCAAGGTGCTCAACACCCAGGAGAACGTGAAGAGCCACAGCACCAGCCCCCGCGTCGGACTGGTGTGGACGCCGCTGGAAAATCATTCGTTCTATGCCTCGTGGAGCAAGACCTTCTCGCCAGCGGGTGGCGGCCTGATCGGCATCACGCCGAACGCCGCCGGGAGCGTTAACGACCTGAGCCCAGAGCTGACCAAGCAGAAGGAAATCGGTGTGAAGAGCGACTGGTTCGACGATCGCCTGAGCACCACCCTCGCTGTGTACGAGCTGGAACTCTACAACCGCCGTACCAGCGACCCGCTGGACCGCACCATTACCCTGCTTACCGGCGAGCAACGTTCACGCGGCGTGGAGCTGACGGCCACCGGCAAGATCATCGATAACTGGTACGTACGCGGCGGCGTGGGCCTGCAGGACGCCAAGGTAGAGAAGGACAACAACGGCTTTGAAGGCAAACGCATCAGCGACGTGGCCAAGCGCAATGCCAGCTTGTTCATCACCTGGAAGCCGGAAATGGGCTGGTATGCGGAAACCGGGTTGACTCTGGTGGGCGATCGCTACGCCGACAACCTCAACACCGTGGTTCTGCCGGGATACGGCCGCTGGGACGCGCTGGCCGGGTTCCGTCAGAAAGAGTGGGACGTGAGGGCGGCGCTGAACAATATTGCCGACAAAAATTACTACGCCTCGGCGACCAGTGCGGCGCAGATTCAACCGGGGGAGCCGCGTAGCCTGGTGGTCACCGGTACCTACAGCTTCTAACACCAGTCAGGCGCGAATCACCCCCTGTTGGAGCGAGCTCGCTCGCGAAAAACGTCAACGATAACGCTCGGTTCCTGACCGAACGCGGCGCTTATAAATTTTTCGCGAGCAAGCTCCCCCCAACAAAAGCGGCTTAACTACACATCAGATCACACAGAGCCTGCACTTCATCCTCTGTGAACAACCCCACCGGGTAGCGTTCATTCATCACGCTGCGCAAATCAGGCACCTGCCTGACCTGTCGCGAGCCGTTTGCCTTCAACCATAGCGCCAACGCATGGATCGCATCGCCGTTGACTCGCAAGGGGTGAAACGTGCGCGTGTTCATCAGGTCGATATCGGCATTCATTTCAGCGCTCTCTCCTGCTGCGTGAGCGGCTAACTTACTCAAGGTTTGTGACAGAACTGTGCAGTCATCGCCCTTGGTCCACTGTAACGACAGCGATACAAGAGCTATGCCAATGTCCCGTGCTCACCGGTATACAGGCATGAAAAAGCCCGCGACCTGGCCGGGTCGCGGGCTTGGCTGGAACACTGCGGTTGCGCAGCGCTCACTCGCGCTCAAGGCGCTGTTACAACTGCACTCAATTTCTGTGCGGAGCGGGCTGCTGTTGAGTCAGGCAGTGAATATTGCCGCCCCCCAGTAACAGTTCGCGGCCCGGCACCATCACCACTTCGTGCTGCGGGAACAGGCTCTGCAGGATTTGTTTGGCCTGGTGGTCCAGCGGGTCATCGAAACTCGGCGCAATGATGCCGCCGTTGACGATCAGGAAGTTGACGTAGGAGCCGGCCAACCGCACGGTTGGGTTACGTTCCTGGCTGCCATCCACCGGGTCGACACCGGCGCATTCTTCCTCGGTGGCATACAGCGGCCCAGGGATTGGCATTTTATGCACGATGAACGCGCGCCCCTTGGCGTCGGTGCTGTTTTGCAGCACCTCCATGGCTGCGTGGCAGCGCGAGTAATTCGGATCTTGCGGGTCATCGGTCCAGGCCAGCAACACTTCGCCTGGGCGCACGTAGCAGCAGAAATTATCCACATGACCGTCGGTTTCGTCGTTGAACAGGCCATCCGGCAACCAAATGATCTTGTCCACCGCCAGGTGATCAGCCAGAACCGCCTCAATGGCCGCACGATCCAGGTGCGGGTTGCGGTTGCGGTTCAACAGGCACTCTTCGGTGGTGATCAGGGTGCCTTCGCCATCCACATGGATCGAACCACCTTCAAGCACGAAACCTTTAGTACGGTAACGCGGCGCCCGCTCGATCTCCAGGATCTTGCCGCCTACCTGGGAATCTCGGTTCCACGGTGCATACAGGCCTCCGTCAAAACCACCCCAGGCGTTGAAATCCCAATTCACGCCCCGCACTTCGCCGCTGTCGTTGATCACGAACGTAGGGCCCGTGTCGCGGACCCAGGCATCGTCGGAAGACATTTCCACCAAGCGAATATTGGGTACATCCAGGCGCGCACGGGCGTTCTCGTACTGGCCTGCCGAAACGGCAACGGTCACGGGCTCAAAGCGCGCGATGGCCTTGGCCACAGCCACATGGGCGGCCTGCGCAGGCTTGCCGCCCAGGCGCCAGTTGTCGGGGCGCTCGGGCCAGATCATCCAGGTTTGGGTCTGTGGCGCCCATTCGGCAGGCATATGGAAGCCATCGGCGCGTGGGGTGCTGTGCAAAGTGGTCATGGCGTTCAGGACTCCGAATGGGATGAAGACCGACTCAATCTGGATAAAAATCGGCTTTGGAAGCTATTAACCATAATAGCGCCCGAATATTACACAAAATAGCCGATAACAATCGACCTATTACAATTGCTCGTCCAGCACCTTCGACAGCATGTCGACAAAGAAGTCCACGCTTTGCCGGGAGGTGACCATCGGCGGTTTGATCTTGAGAATGTTCAGGTAGTCGCCGGTAGGTTGCATGAAAATCCCCAATTCCCGAAGACGATCACATAACAGGGCCGTCTCTTGCGTCGCAGGTTCCAGGGTGTAGCGGTCACGCACCAGTTCCAGGCCCAGATAGAAGCCCGAACCGTGTACGGCACCGACCAGCGGATGGCGGTCGATCAACGCTTCCAGTCGAGCCTTGAAATGCCCGCCAACCACTTGGGCGTTTTCCCAGAGTTTCTCTTCTTCCATCACGTCCAGCACCGCCATGCCGATTTGGCAACTGACCGGGCTGCCTCCAGAGGACGAGAAGAAATACCCTTCGGCCTCCAGCGCCTCGGCAATTTCTCGACGGGTGATTACCGCACCCAAAGGCTGGCCGTTACCCATGCCTTTGGCCATGGTGATGATGTCCGGCACCACGCCCTGCTCTTCAAAACCCCAGAAGAAATGGCCCATGCGGCCGTAACCTACCTGCACCTCATCGGCGATGCACACGCCGCCTTGGGCACGGACCAAACCATACACCTGCTGCAAGTAACCCGGCGGCAGAGAGATACCCCCGGCATTGCCGTATACCGGTTCACAGATAAATCCGGCCAACTGGCGCTGGCTTGCGGCAATTTTCGCCAGGTTGTGTTCCACGCTTAGCACGTAGTCCGGTGCACTGTGCGGCCCGCGGAATTCGCCGCGGTAGGTATTGGGGGCTGTTACCGGGTGCACCCAGTCCGGGCGGCTGCTCAATGCCTGGGGGTTATCGGCAATTGATGTGGACACGGCGTCTGCCGCTACCGACCAGCCGTGGTACGCCTCCAGTACGCTGAGCATGTCGCGCCCGCCGCTGTAGGCCCAGGCCAGGCGAATCGCCAGGTCATTGGCTTCGGTACCGCTGTTGACCAGGAATACGCGGTCCATGCCCTTCGGCGCCAGCGCCAGCAAACGTTCGGAAAACTCGGCAACCGCCGCATAGTGAAACCGCGAGTTGGTGTTGAGCAGCGACCATTGCCGCGCTGCTACCGCGGCCATGCGCGAGTGACCATGGCCCAGCACGGCGACGTTGTTGAGCATGTCCAGGTAGGATCGGCCCTGCATGTCGATCAGGTGGTTGCGCCAGCCCCGCTCGATACGCGGCGGGTCAATGTAGTAATGCTTCTGCGAGCGGGCGAAGCTGGCATCACGCCGGGCCAGCAGGGCGTGCGGGTCCAGCTCCGGCTCGGCATCGCAGGCCAGCCCCAACAGCGCCGCCGGTGACGGGCACAACGCCCGCCAGGCCGAGGCTCGGGAGGGCGTGCAGAACAGTGGTGGTTCAAGGTCGGCGCTGCATAATTGCACAGTCAGCGGCGCGTGAACCTCACCCACTATTTGCCCCTTGACCACCACGGCCCCAGGCTTGAGGGAGGTTTTTACGCCCCACACACGCAGGCTCATCGCGGCGGCGTGCAAGCACAGCAAGCCATCGGCGCCTTCACGCAGCGTGCCTGCGAAGGGGGCTTGCAGCACGGTGCCAGGGGGCAGGTGCAGTTCGACATGCAGGGGGAAGGTCTGCGGCTCTACCGCGCTGTCGGGACAGGTACGCGACAAGCGATATTGCCCATAACGGCTGGCCGCCAGCCCATGTACTGCCGCTGCTTCAGCCAGCAACCGTCGATCTATGCCAGGCGCCTCCCAGTTACCTGCCTCCAGATGCGGGCTGAGTACGCCCAGGTCGATCAGCGCGAACTCGCGCCCTACCAGGCCCGGCAACAAGGGTGCAAAGTCATCGCTGGCAACGGATGGCCATGTCTCGCCAACGCTGGTGAGAATCGCCGCTTGCATCAACTCAAACGGCACTGATGTCGCTATATCGAAGATTTCCCACTCGTGCTCGGCGTTTTTCTTTAAATAGGCGTTATCCGGGTCCAGGCGTTGCTGCTGTTCACTGCTGAGCACCAGCACCGCCGCACGTGCGACGATCAGCGGCCACAGCACCTCCAGCTCTTCGTGCTGTAACGGCATCACTGCGTGACAGGCCTGGATTGCCGGCAGAATCGCAAATGGGTCACCGTGGGCGTGGTGCAACAGGGCCGCGCAGGTTACCGACAGGTCGGCAACCCGCCAGGTGCGCACCAGATCGCCGAAATCAATCACGCCTTGAATACGCCAGCGCCGCTGGGCATCACGCTGGCACACCACATTGTCATCGGTGATGTCCATGTGCACCGCTTGCCACGGCAGGTGGGGTGCCAACGGTAGGACATGCGCCTGAACCTGCGCGGCTACGTGTTCCAATGCGGCGCGCTGCGGCAGGTCAGGCAAGGCTGCCAGCAGATGAGTGATCAACGCCTGCGCATGGCGCGGATCCCACTGCAGGGTGCGCGCAAGGCCTGGATGTTCGAAATCTTGCAGCGCGAGGCTCATCTGCGCGCACAGCTCACCGAAGCCTGCGATCACGTCGCGGCTCAGGTGCGGTAAATGCGTGAGCGGCTGGCCGTCGATGTACTCCAGTAGCCGCAGGTGCAGGGTTTGCCCATCGACGCTCACCGTCAGCAGCTCATTACCATCCAACGCCTGAATCACCTTGGGCACGCGTAGATGCAGATGTGCTTGCAGACTATTGAGGGCCGCGTGTTGGGCCTGGAGTTCCACAGCGGCGTAGTCACCGCGGCAGATTTTCAGAACGAAACGGCCATCGGCGCTGTCAACTTTGTAATTGAGGTCTTGTTGACTGCCCAACGCGTGTAATAAGCCGCTCATTCCATAGTGCCGTTCGAGCAGGATTGCCGCTTGATCGGGGCTTACTTGTGGGCACGGTAAACTGGCGCGGTGGGTCAATGTGGCTAACGACATTGTGACGACCTTTGTTTTTTCAGACGTCTATATCGCCATTGTTCCGGGGCGTTAATCAACCCCTTATGCTCGCCGCGCTTGCGCCGGCCCGATTCACAACTCAAGCTATGCTTCTTTCGCTTATTGTCCGTCTAAGGAAAAGGCCCTCGACATGCGCATTCTCATCACCGGCGGTGCCGGATTCATTGGCTCTGCCCTGATCCGCCACCTGATTCAACACACTGAGCACGAAGTGCTCAATCTGGACAAGCTGACGTACGCCGGCAACCTTGAGTCGCTGACCAGCATCGCGTCCAACAGCCGCTATGAGTTTGTCCAGGCCGATATCATCGATCAGGCCGCCGTCAGCGCCGTACTCGCACGCTTTGAACCTGATGCGATCATGCACTTGGCCGCCGAGTCCCACGTCGACCGCTCCATTGACGGTCCGTCGGATTTTATCCAGACCAACATCGTCGGCACCTACAGCCTGCTGGAAGCCACACGGGCGTATTGGCAGAAGCTGGCAGAACCGGCCAGAAGCGCGTTCCGTTTCCACCATATTTCCACTGACGAAGTGTATGGCGACCTGCACGGTGTAGACGACCTCTTCACCGAAACCACGCCTTACGCACCCAGCTCGCCTTACTCCGCGAGCAAGGCGGCGTCCGACCACCTGGTACGCGCCTGGCAGCGTACATACGGCCTGCCGGTACTGCTGACCAATTGCTCGAACAACTACGGGCCATTCCATTTCCCCGAAAAGTTGATCCCTCTGGTCATTCTCAACGCCCTCGCGGGCAAGCCACTGCCTGTCTACGGCGATGGTTTGCAGGTACGTGACTGGCTGTTCGTCGAGGATCACGCCCGTGCGCTGCTCAAAGTGGTGACCACAGGCGTTGTGGGCGAGACCTACAACATCGGCGGCCATAACGAGCAGAAGAACATCGACGTGGTACGCGGCATTTGCGGCCTGCTGGAAGAGCTGGCGCCGCAGCGCCCCGCCGGCGTGGAAAAATTCACTGACTTGATCACCTTCGTCAAGGATCGCCCGGGCCACGACCAACGGTACGCCATCGACGCCAGCAAGATCGAACGTGAGCTGGGCTGGGTCCCGGAAGAAACCTTTGAGACCGGCCTGCGCAAAACCGTACAGTGGTACCTCGATAACCTGGAATGGTGCCGCAGGGTCCAGGACGGCAGTTATCAAGGTGAACGACTCGGCAATACTGACGCAAAGGATTTGATCGCATGATGAAGGGCATTGTATTGGCCGGCGGTTCCGGCACCCGTTTGCACCCCATTACTCTGGGCGTATCCAAGCAGCTGTTGCCGGTGTATGACAAACCGATGATCTACTACCCGATCTCGGTGTTGATGCTGGCAGGGATCAAGGACATCCTGGTGATCTCCACGCCCGTGGACTTGCCGCAATACCAGAACCTGCTCGGCGATGGCAGCCAGTTCGGCGTGCGCTTCAGCTATGCCGAGCAGCCTTCGCCGGATGGCTTGGCCCAGGCGTTTATCATCGGTGAAGAGTTCATTGGCGATGATCCGGTGTGCCTGATCCTGGGAGATAACATCTTCCACGGTCAGCATTTCAGCGATCAACTGCGCGGCGCAGCCGAACGTCCGTCGGGCGCTACCGTGTTCGGTTACTGGGTCAAGGACCCGGAGCGTTTCGGTGTGATCGACTTTGATAGCGAAGGCCGAGCCTTGTCTATTGAAGAAAAGCCGCTGAAGCCCAAGTCCCACTACGCCGTGACAGGCCTGTATTTCTACGACAACGACGTGATCAAGATCGCCAAGGCGGTCAAGCCTTCGCCACGCGGCGAGCTGGAAATCACGGACATCAACAACGCCTACCTTCAACGCGGCGATCTGCACGTAGAGCGGTTCGGTCGTGGTTTCGCCTGGCTCGACACCGGCACCCATGACAGCCTGCTCGAAGCCTCGACTTACGTGCAAACCATCGAGCATCGCCAGGGCCTGAAAGTGGCTTGCCTGGAAGAGATCGCCTACGAAAACGGCTGGATCGACCGCGACTATCTGCTGGAGCGCGCCAAATACTTCGGCAAGACCGGCTATGGCCAGTATTTGTACATGCTCGCCGGGAACACTAAATGAATGTGATCGCCACTGAATTGCCCGATGTATTGATCATCGAACCGAAGGTTTTTGGCGATGAGCGCGGTTTTTTCTATGAGAGTTTCAATGCCCGCGAGTTTGAGAAGGCCAGTGGGTTGCAACTGCAATTTGTGCAGGACAACCATTCACGCTCGCAAAAAGGCGTGCTGCGAGGCTTGCACTATCAGGTAGAACACGCCCAAGGGAAACTGGTGCGTGTGACCGCTGGCGAAGTGTTGGACGTGGCGGTGGATATCCGCCGCAGCTCCCCGCATTTCGGCAAGTGGACCAGTGTGCGACTGTCTGCCCAGAACAACCGCCAGTTGTGGATTCCACCAGGTTTTGCCCACGGTTTCGTGGTGCTCAGCGATAGCGCCGAATTCCTTTACAAGACCACGGATTACTACACGCCTTCTGCGGAACGTTGCATTCGTTGGGACGACCCGGAGCTCAATATCGATTGGCAGCTCACTGCCACACCGACGTTGTCCGCCAAGGATCAGAACGGTACAACGCTGAAAGAGGCGGACCTATTCCCGTGACAGCGCCCCTTAAAATCCTCATCACCGGCCAACACGGCCAAGTCTCCCAAGAGCTGCAACAGCGGCTCCAGGGCCTTGGCGAACTCATCGTCCTGGGCCGCGAGCAGCTTGACCTGGCCGACGCTGACCTCATCCGCCAACAGGTACGCGCTCACCGCCCCGGCCTGATCATCAACGCGGCAGCCCACACCGCCGTGGATCTGGCCGAGAGCGAACCGGACGCAGCCTTTGCCATCAACGCCATCGCCCCCGGCGTCCTCGCCGAGGAAGCCAAGGCCCTGGGCATCCCGTTGATTCATTACTCGACCGACTACGTGTTCGACGGCAGCAAACCTGCCCCTTACACCGAAAGCGACACACCCAACCCGTTGGGTGTCTACGGTCAGAGCAAACTGGCGGGTGAGCAGGCGATTGCTGCCGTAGGTGGCGAGCACCTGATCTTGCGCACCAGTTGGGTGTATTCGAGCCATGGCAAGAATTTCCTGCTGACCATGCAGCGCCTGCTGCAGGATAAACCGCAGATGCGCATCGTCGCCGACCAGATCGGTGCCCCGACCTGGGCCGGCACCATCGCCAACAGCACCCGCGCGCTGATTGAGCAGTGGCAGGCCGGCAAGGCTGGAGACTGGGGTGTCTACCACCTCACCGCACAAGGTGAGACCTCATGGTTCGGCTTCGCCCAAGCCATTGGCGAGCAATTGCGGATCGAAGGCAAAGCCTGCGCCGAGCTGGAGCCGATTCCGTCCAGCGCCTACCCCACCCCCGCCAAGCGCCCGCTGAACTCGCGACTGGACTGCACCCGCCTGCAACAGCAATGGAACGTCAGCCAGCCCCATTGGCAGGACGCATTGCACGAGTGTCTTGCCGAGCAGCACTAGGCATAATGCGCCTGTACCCACAGGCGCACACTCCCCATGACTCCACCCCTTCCGCGAAGACCCCGCTGGCGCAGCCTCGCCCTGCTGGCATTGTGCCTGGCACCGCTGCTATGGCCGCTGGAGCATTTGGCCGAGCGCTACTACCGCAGCGAGTTGGCCGGGCAAAACCGCCAGACCCTCGACCTGTATGTCGCCAACCTGTTGGGCACCCTGCACCGCTACGAAGTGCTGCCGCAGATCCTCGGCGATTTGCCGGCCCTGCGCATCGCATTGGACGCGCCTCACGTCAGCACCAACCTGGCCAATGCCAATTCGTTGCTCAAGGATGTCGCCGCGCAGGCCGGTGTGGAAGTGATGTACCTGATGGACACCACCGGCAAGACCCTTGCCGCCTCCAACTGGGACAAACAAGACAGCTTCGTCGGGCGCAACTTCTCCTTTCGCCCCTATTTCAGCGAAGCCATGGCCGGGCGCCTGGGACGGTTTTTCGGCCTGGGCACCACCTCGGCCAAGCGCGGCTACTTCTTTGCCGCCGCGGTGCATGACGGCGATACCATCATCGGCGTGCTGGTGGTCAAGGTCGACCTTGACCACACCGAAAGCCTGTGGGGCAACACACCGGAACAACTGTTGGTCACCGATCACAACGGCGTGGTGATCCTCACTTCGCGCCCGCAATGGCGATTCCGTGCCACGCGGCCACTGACCGCCGAAGAGCGCCAGGCCATCATCGCTATCCAGCCCTACCCCACCCGCGACCCGCAGCCGCTGAGCCTGAGCAGCAGCGCCTGGCTGCGTCAATCCACGGCCATCGCCGAAACCGGCTGGAACGTGGAAATTCTCGCACCACGCTCGCTGATCAACCGTCCGGTGCGCACGGTTGTCGCCGTGGGCGGTGCCACGTTGTTGGTGCTAATGCTGTTGCTGGGATTATTGATGCAGCGCCGCCGGCATTATTTGGAACGCATCGCCTTCGAAGCCAAGGCTCGTCGTGAGCTGGAAATGCGCGTGGCCGAGCGTACCAGCGACCTGGAGGGCCTGAACCGGCGCCTGAAACAGGAAGTGCTGGAGCGCGAACACGCCCAGCAGGAACTGGTGCGCGCCCAGGACGACCTGGTCCAGGCCGGTAAGCTCTCGGCCCTGGGCACCATGTCGGCGAGTATCAGCCATGAGCTGAACCAACCGTTGGCGGCGATTCGCAGCTATGCGGAAAACGCCGAAATCCTCCTCGACCATGAGCGCACCAGCGACGCCCGCGGCAACCTCAAGTTGATCAGCGAGCTGACCGGGCGCATGGCCTCGATCATCGCGCACTTGCGCGCCTTCGCTCGCCGTGACCGTCACGCACCGGAGAGTGTGGCCCTGCAACCGGCACTGGATGACGCCCTGGCGTTGCTGGCCAAGCGGCGGCGCTCAATGGAAGTGGAGTTGATCCGCGACCTCCCGGAGGCAACCCTGTGGGTGCAGGCCGGTGAAACCCGTCTGCGCCAGGTACTGGGTAACTTGCTGGCCAACGCTCTGGACGCCCTCACCGAAAAAGGCCCGCCGCGCAAGCTCTGGCTGAGTGCCGAAACCACGCCCCAGGGCGTCAACCTGTACATTCGCGACAATGGCCCGGGCTTTTGCATGGAAGCCCTGGGCCGCGCCAGCGAGCCGTTCTACACCACCAAGACGCGCACCCAGGGCCTGGGCCTGGGCCTGGCAATCTGCGACACCCTGATGCGCGCCTTCGGCGGTGAACTGTTGTTCGCCAACCACAAGGAAGGCGGCGCGCTGTTAACCTTGAAATTGCGTGCCGGCTCGCCGGGCGTCAGTCTGCAACCGTCCGAGGACCGCAGTGTATGAGCATCGACAACCAGATTCAGGTGGTGTTGATCGACGACGATCCACACCTGCGTCAAGCCCTGTGCCAAACCCTGGACCTGGCCGGCCTGAAAGTCCTGCCCCTGGGCGAAGCCGCCGGCCTCACCGCCCGCCTGTCCCGCGATTGGCCAGGCGTGGTGGTCAGCGACATCCGTATGCCCGGCATGGACGGCCTGGAGCTGCTGGCTGAACTGCACGGCCAGGACCCGGACCTGCCGGTGCTGCTGATCACCGGCCACGGCGACGTACCGTTAGCGGTGCAGGCCATGCGTGCCGGGGCCTATGACTTCCTCGAAAAACCCTTCGCCAGCGACGCACTGCTCGACAGCGTGCGCCGTGCCCTGGCCCTGCGCCGCCTGGTGCTGGACAACCGCAGCCTGCGCCTGGCCCTCAGCGATCGTCAGCAACTGAGCACGCGCCTGGTGGGGCACTCCCCGCAAATGTTGCGCCTGCGCGAGCAGATTGGTGCCTTGGCTGCGACCAAGGCCGACGTGCTGATCCTGGGCGAAACCGGTGCCGGCAAAGAAGTCGTCGCCCGCGCCCTGCATGACCTCTCAAGCCGCCGCAGTGGCCCCTTTGTGGCGATCAACGCCGGAGCGCTGGCCGAATCGGTGGTAGAGAGCGAACTGTTCGGCCATGAGCCGGGCGCGTTCACAGGTGCGCAGAAACGCCGCATCGGCAAGTTCGAGTTCGCCAATGGGGGCACGCTGTTTCTCGATGAAATTGAAAGCATGAGCCTGGATGTGCAGGTCAAGTTGCTGCGCCTGTTGCAGGAGCGCGTGGTGGAACGCCTGGGCGGCAATCAACTGATCCCGCTGGATATCCGCATTATCGCCGCCACCAAGGAAGACCTGCGCCAAGCCGCCGACCAGGGCCGCTTCCGTGCCGACCTGTATTACCGCCTCAATGTGGCACCGCTACGCATCCCGCCCCTGCGCGAGCGTGGTGAAGATGCATTGATGCTGTTCCAGCATTTCGCCGACGAGGCCAGCAGCCGCCATGGCTTGCCCCTGCATGAGCTGCAACCGGGCCAGCGCGCGCTGTTATTGCGCCACAGCTGGCCGGGCAATGTGCGGGAACTGCAAAACGCCGCGGAGCGTTTCGCTCTGGGCCTGGAATTGGCGCTCGATAACGCCCAGGACAATCCCGCCGCCGGCGTGCTGACGTCCACGCCCGGCGGCTTGAGCGAGCAAGTGGAGCAGTTCGAAAAAAGCCTGATCGCCGCCGAACTCACCCGCCCTCACAGCTCCGTGCGCAGCCTCGCCGAAGCCCTGGGCGTGCCGCGCAAGACCTTGCACGACAAGTTGCGCAAACACGGCCTGAACTTCGCCGACAGCGCCAGCCACAGCGCCGACGACGAATGAATCCGCCTACCGCCAAGAGACCGCTATGAGCCGCGACAGCCGTTACTTGCAAGCCGTACTCCACCATGACATTCCCCTCACCCGTGAGATGGGTCTCAAGGTGCTCGACTGGCAGCATGACCAACTGCACCTGCACCTGCCCTTGCAAGCCAATATCAACCACAAGAGCACCATGTTCGGTGGCAGCCTCTACTGCGGTGCCGTGCTGGCAGGCTGGGGTTGGTTGCATCTGAAGCTGCACGAAGCGGGGATAGACGACGGTCATATCGTGATTCAGGAAGGGCAGATCAGCTATCCGCTGCCGGTGACGCAGGATGCGACGGCCATTTGCGCGGCGCCGGAAGAAAAAGTGTGGAAACGTTTCTTGGCGACGTACAAGCGTTATGGTCGGGCACGGTTGGCGCTGGAGACATGGATTGTGAATGAGGGCAGTGAGGCGCGTGCAGTAACCTTTACCGGCCAGTACGTCCTGCACCGATAAAAAATGTGGGAGGGGGCAAGCCCCCTCCCACATTTTGATCTGCCGCGGTCTTAAGTTCTGGCCAGGGTCAACAGGCGTTCACGCCATGCGGCCTTGGCTGGCAGCGCAAGAAAGAAGGGGTTCAACAGCGACTCCCGTGCGGGGTAGCTGAAACGCTCACCACTCAACTCCAATACTTCGCCTCCCGCCCCTTCCAGTACGCCCTGTGCCGCCGCGGTATCCCATTGCGAGGTCGGTGCCAGGCGCGGGTAGCAATCGGCACTGCCTTCGGCCAACAGGCAAAATTTCAACGAGCTGCCGATATTCGCCAGTTTCAACGCGCCCAAGCCTTCGCTCAAGCCATCCAGCAGGCGTTCCTGCTCAGGGCTGGTATGCCGACGGCTGGCGACCACCGTAAAGGCTTCCCCTGCGGCCGGAGTCTGGCGCACCTGAATCTGCTTGGGCGCTGCCTTCACATCTGAACGCCATGCCCCAAGGCCCGCGCCACCGAAGTAGCAACGGCCGGTGGTCGGCATCGACACGACACCGAACACCACGCGCCCCTGTTCGATCAAGGCAATATTGACCGTGAATTCTTCGCTGCCGGAAATGAATTCCTTGGTGCCATCCAACGGGTCCACCAGCCACCACCGCTGCCACTGGGCACGCACGCTCAGATCGATATTGGCGTCTTCTTCGGACAATACCGGAATGCTCGGATCGAGCGCGGTAAGACCTGCGAGTATCAGATGATGCGCAGCCAGATCGGCAGCCGTCACCGGCGAATCATCCGCCTTGGAGGTCACAGCTACATCTGCGCGCCAGTAGGGCAGGATAGCTTCACCGGCCTGGCGGGCCAGCTCAATCACGGGGGCAATAAACGGGTGGCCTAAAAACAGTTCGCTCATGCGTTGAACGCTCCACGCTGGGTCAACAGATCGCGTACCAGATACAGCGCGGCAAGCGCTCGGCCTTCGCTGAACTGTTCGTTTTGCGCCAGCGCCGACAGCTCCCGCAGGTTGACCCTGTCCACGCGCATCGGCTCAGGTTCATCGCCCTCCAGACGCTCTTCGTAGAGGTCGGTGGCCAGCACCACCTGGATTTTCTGGCTCATATAGCCCGGCGACAATGACAGCTCGGTGATGTGCTCCAACTGCCGCGCGCCATAGCCGGCTTCTTCCTTGAGTTCGCGGTCCGCCGCCGCCAACACGTCCTCGCCGGGCTCGATCAAGCCTTTGGGCAAGGACAATTCATATTCGTCGGTGCCGCCGCAGTATTCTTCGACCAGCAACGCATGATCTTCGTCGATCATCGCCACAATCATCACCGCGCCGTAGCCAGCACCACGCCCCACCAGGCGCTCGTAGGTCCGTTCAACGCCATTGGAAAAGCGCAACTGCACTTCCTCCACGCGGAACAAACGGCTACTGGCGACTATGTCGCGGGCGAGGACGGTGGGTTTCTGGCGCATAAGCGGCTCCTTGGCGTGATCGGGTTACTATACCGTGGCTTTTCCGATTGTCTGTGTCGGATATCTTTACTTACATGAGAACGCACCATGCCCTCTTTGCCCTGGCACGCCATCGACACCGTCCTGCTGGACATGGACGGCACCTTGCTCGACCTGCATTACGACAACCATTTCTGGATGGAACACCTGCCTCACCGCTACGCCGAACTGCACGGCGTGAGCCGGGCCATGGCCGAAATGGAGTTGCAGCCGTTGTTTGAGCGTAACGCCGGACAGTTGCAATGGTATTGCCTGGATTTCTGGAGCGCTGAATTGGCGATCCCGGTGCGTGAGCTCAAGCTGGAAACGGCCCACTTGATCGCCCTGCGCCCGGATGCCGATACTTTTCTGAAGGCGATCAAACAGGCCGGCAAGCGCGTGATTATGATCACCAATGCTCATCGTGATTCGCTGTCATTGAAGTTGGAACGCATTGAACTGGCGCCGTATTTCGAGCGATTGATCAGCTCCCATGACTACGGTTTTCCAAAGGAGAACCCACAGTTCTGGCAAGCGTTGCAAGCCGACATCCGCTTCGACCCGGCCCGTAGCTTGTTTATCGATGACACCTTGCCGATTCTGCGCAGTGCCCGGGATTTCGGCGTGGGGCATTTGCTGGCGGTGAAAGAGCCGGACAGCAAAAAAGGACCAAAGGACACCGCTGAATTCGCGGCTGTCGGGGATTACCGAGATCTCATTGCTGGGCTCTGAACCCATGTGGGAGGGGGCTTGCTCCCGATAGCGGTGTATCAGCCATGTATCAGGTGACTGAACCACCGCCATCGGGAGCAAGCCCCCTCCCACATTTTGTCCTGCGTATTACTCAGGGATACGCAGTGTCTGGCCTGGATAGATTTTGTCCGGGTGCGACAGCAGCGGCTTGTTGGCCTCGAAAATCTTGTTGTACTGGTTGGCGTTACCGTACACCGCGAGAGAAATCGCGCTGAGTGTGTCGCCCTTTTTCACCACGACGAAGCGAGCCGCGGCAACTGCAGGGCCGGTGACAGTGATCTGGTCATCTACGCTTGCCACACCGGCAATGTTACCCAGCGCCAAAAGGATCTTTTCTTTCTCTTCCTGGGTCGCCACTTCACCGGTCACAGTGACCTTATCGCCGTCCACCGTGGTCTGCACGTTTGGATTACCCAGGCCCACCTTGCTCACATGCTCCTTCAACTGCTCACTGGCGTTCGCATTACCCGGCGTCAACAGGTCAACAATCTTTTCGCCGGCTTCTTTGATAAAGCTAAAAATACTCATGGTGCGCTCTCCTTGGGATTTAATTTCCAGATGCCCAAGACTAGACCAGTCCTGCAGACTTGGGTTCCTGACTGGCTAAAGACTCAAAAAGTATCCTGATCCGCCGTCTCTGGAATAAGCCGCCGGCGAAAAGGCCGGGAACCTTGATCGACGCCATCTATCAATACATCAATACTGGCAATTAGACGCGACCCTTTGTCGCGCCTAGTCTGAACACTGATCAATCCGTCGGTGGTACTGCCCCATGAACGCCAAGCGCCCAACCTGCGCGGCGCCCGCCCTTGAAACGCCTGCGCCCGCCGCCAGCCAGAGCTACCAATACTGCAATCTTGAACACACCGAAGTCGGCAGCACCGCGTTGGCCGAAGAGGTGGCATTGGCCATTGCTTACAACGACATCAGTCAGGCAGTCATGCTGGTAACGCCCACGGACCTTGAAGACTTTATCGTCGGTTTCAGCCTCGGCAGCGGCATTATTGCCGACGTTAGCGACATTTATGACCTCAAGATCAGCGGCGAGGGTTGCGCTCAGTACGCTCAGGTGCAGATTTCCAGCCGCGCGTTCTGGAACCTCAAGCAGCAGCGCCGCCAATTGGCGGGCACCAGCGGCTGCGGCCTGTGCGGTGTAGAAGCGGTTGAACAGGCCCTGCCCGACCTTCAAGTGCTGCCCGGCGCGCCCTTGCCGCCCGCGCAATGGCTCGACGGTCTGCGCCAGCGCATCAGTGCATTCCAACCGTTGGGCCAGTACAGCGGAGCCGTGCACGCGGCGGTGTTTATGAACGATCAAGGTGAATTGCTGTTGGGCCGAGAAGATATCGGCCGGCATAACGCCCTGGATAAATTGATCGGCGCGTTGATCCGCCAAAAGATTCCGACCGACGGTGGCCTGGCCATTGTTACCAGCCGCTGCAGCCTTGAATTGATCCAGAAAGTCTTGCGCGCAGGCATCCAGACCCTGGTCAGCCTGTCGTCGCCCACCGGCCTGGCCCTGCAATGGGCACGCCGGCACAACCTCAATCTCATCCACCTGCCGCAAAAAAGCGCGCCACGGGTCTACAGCCCAGCGATGGAGCACCAGCCATGAGCCTTCACCACCAAGCCGACCAGACGCCAACCCCACGCTACAAGCCCTACAAAGGCCCAGCCGGTGGCTGGGGCGCCCTGATCAGCGTGGCGCAAGCCTGGCTGACCAGCGACAACGCCCTGAAAAACCTGCGCATGATGCTCAAGACCAACCAGAACGGCGGCTTCGACTGCCCGGGCTGCGCCTGGGGCGACTCGCCGGAAAGCGGCATGGTCAAGTTTTGCGAAAACGGCGCCAAGGCGGTCAACTGGGAAGCCACCAAGCGCCGCGTCGATGCGGCCTTCTTTGCCAAGCACAGCGTCACGGCCTTGCTGGAGCAAAGCGACTACTGGCTGGAATACCAGGGCCGCCTGACCGAGCCGATGCGTTATGACGCCGAAACCGATCGCTACGCCCCCATCAGCTGGGATGCGGCATTCGACCTGGTCGGCAAACACCTCAACGCCCTGCCCAGCCCGAACATGGCTGAGTTCTACACCTCGGGTCGCGCCAGCAACGAAGCCGCCTACCTGTACCAGTTGTTTGTACGCGCCTACGGCACCAACAATTTCCCGGACTGCTCCAACATGTGCCACGAAGCCAGCGGCGTCGCCCTGGCACAGAGTGTGGGCGTAGGCAAAGGCACCGTGACCTTTGACGACTTCGAACATGCCGACGCTATTTTCGTCTGGGGCCAGAACCCCGGCACCAACCATCCACGTATGCTTGAACCGCTGCGCGAAGCGGTGAAGCGCGGCGCCCAGGTGGTGTGCATCAATCCCCTGAAAGAGCGCGGCCTGGAGCGCTTCCAGCACCCGCAACATCCGCTGGAAATGCTCACCAATGGTGACAAACCGACCAACACTGCTTACTTCCGCCCGGCTTTGGGCGGCGACATGGCGATTCTGCGCGGCATGGCCAAGTTCCTGTTGCTGTGGGAACGCCAAGCGCTGGCCGAAGGCAAGGAAGCGGTGTTCGACCATGACTTCCTCAATGAGCACACTGCCAACGTACTGGAGTATCTGGGCCAGATCGATGACACCTCATGGGAAGAAATCGTCGAGCAATCCGGCCTGACCCTGGTGGAGATTGAGCAAGCGGCGCGCATGTACGCCAAAGGCAAGAACGTCATCATGTGCTGGGCCATGGGTATTACCCAGCACCGTCACTCGGTGCCGACCATCCAGGAAATCGCCAACCTGATGCTGTTGCGCGGCAATATCGGCCGCCCGGGTGCCGGCCTGTGCCCAGTGCGCGGTCACAGCAACGTGCAGGGCGACCGCACCATGGGTATCAACGAACGCCCTCCGGTGGCGTTTCTGGATGCGCTGGAGCGTCGTTTCCAGTTCCAGGTGCCGCGCGACAACGGTCACAACGTGGTGGAAGCGATTCACGCCATGCTTGAAGGCCGCTCCAAAGTGTTTATCGGCCTGGGCGGCAACTTCGCTCAAGCCACCCCGGACAGCCTGCGTACCTTCGAAGCGCTGCGCAATTGCGACCTGACCGTGCAAATCAGCACCAAGCTCAACCGCAGCCACCTGATGCACGGTAAAGACGCGCTGATCCTGCCGTGCCTGGGTCGTACCGACATCGACATCCAGGCCGACGGCCCGCAAGCGGTGACGGTGGAAGACTCGTTCAGCATGGTCCACGGCTCCAATGGCCAACTGCAACCGCTGTCGAAACTGATGAAGTCCGAGCCGGCGATCCTGGCAGGCATTGCTGCCGCCACCCTGGGCAGCAAGCCCGTGGATTGGAACTGGCTGGTGGCCGACTACGGGCGCATCCGCGACCTGATCGCCGACACCATCCCAGGCTTCAAGGACTTCAACGAGAAGATCAAACATCCGGGTGGGTTTTACCTGGGCAACTCCGCCGGCGCACGCCGTTGGAACACACCGTCGGGCCGCGCCAACTTCCGCCCGAACATCTTGCCCAAGGACCTGATCCACGAACGCACCCACGCCACGGGCCGGGTGCCGGACCTGATCATGCAGTCGATGCGCTCCCATGATCAGTACAACACCACCATCTATGGCCTGGACGACCGTTATCGCGGGGTCAAAGGCCAGCGTGACGTGCTGTTCGTCAATGAAGCCGACATTATCCGCCTGGGCTTCAAACCGGGGCAGAAGGCCGACATTGTGTCGCTGTGGGAAGACGGCCGTGAGCGCCGTGTGAAGGGCTTTACGCTGCTGGCATTCGATATTCCGGCGGGGCAGGCGGCGGCTTACTACCCGGAAGTGAACCCATTGGTGCCATTGGAAAGCACGGGCGACGGTAGCCATACGCCAACATCGAAGTTTGTTGCGATTCGCTTGGAAGCGGCGAGTGACAGTGGGTTGATCATGGCGCGCTCGGCCTGACTTGATCCGAGATATGTGTTGCTTGAACTACTGCTTTCGCGGGCAAGCCCGCTCCCACACTGGGATGGGTTCACCATTGAGACTGTGTGGACCGATGTAATGCGGGAGCGGGCTTGCCCGCGAAGAGGCCAGCACAAGCACCGCACATTCTACAGGCACAAAAAAAGGCCGCTTTTGCATAAAAGCGGCCGTTCCGAAGTAACTAAAGACCTGCAAAAACGACTTAAGTTCCCTATACAAAACAGCAACTTAGCGAATTGTATACAACCTCTGCCGCCGGTCGGATTTCGATTGTCAGCGGCTCGATACAACCTCAGGATCGCGCCGTCATCCCCTTGAGGTTTCCCTGAATGAAGTTCTCCTCGATTCTCTTGTTGTCCCTTGGCCTGGTCAGTGGCGCAGCCATGGCCGGTGGCACCACCGAAGCCGGTGTAGGCGGCGCATTGGGCGGGGTTCTAGGTTCCGTTGTCGGCCAGCAGCTGGGCGGCAATACCGGTTCGACCATCGGCGCGGCCCTGGGCGGCGCGGGCGGTAGTGCGGTCGGCGCCGACAAGCGCAGCCGTGGCGAAGCTGCTATTGGCGGCGCACTGGGCGCAGCCGGCGGCAACGTCGTGGGCCGCAGCGTCGGCGGCAGCACCGGTGCACTGATCGGCTCAGCAGCCGGCGGTGGTGCCGGCGGTGCGCTGGGTAACTACATGGGCAACGAAAGTGACCGCGACGACCGCCGCTACCGCGATCGCGACCGTGACGACCGTCGCTACTACCGCGACGGCCACCCGGGCCGCGGTCATGCCTATGGCCATCGCAAGAACAAGCATCACTACCGTCATCGGTAAGCCCTAAAGGCCACAACAGCACTGATGTGGGAAGGGTTGCGCCCTCCCACATTTGCTTCAAGACAGCATCAAACCACCAGTCGCTGCAACGCCTCGCGCAACATCTCCGGTATCGGCACAGGCTGGTTCGACGCCCTATCCACAAACACATGCACAAAGCGCCCCGCCGCACAGGCCTCCTCTTCGCCTGCCTTGAATACCGCCAGCTCATACTGCACCGAACTGTTGCCCAACTTACCCACCCGCAGGCCAACTTCAATGCGCTCGGGAAAAGCAATCGACGCAAAATAGTCGCACGCCGAACTCACCACAAAGCCCACCACTTCACCGTCGTGAATATCCAACCCGCCCTGTTCGATCAGGTAGGTATTCACCGCCGTGTCAAAAAAACTGTAATAGGTGACGTTATTGACGTGACCATAAGCATCGTTGTCGTGCCAACGGGTGGTAATCGGTTGGAAGTGGCGGTAATCGGCGCGTAAAGGCGTTGAGTCAGTCATCGGTAAGTCTCTTCAGAGTGAATCCAATTGGGCGTGGGCCCAATCGCGTACCTCGGCGTAAGGGTAGTCTTCCAGCGCAGCAAAACCGGAAATGCCCCGCGCCTTCAGCTTGGTGAACAGCGGCACACTGATACCACCGAGGAAACGCGTCAACCGCTCGGCATGCGGCAAATGACCGGTGTACTCATGATGCCTGTGGATAAAATCACCGCACAGTCCCATGAAGTTTTTATCCACAAGCGCCGGCAGGCTCGGCGGATCCGGCAGATGGGCGACATGACCGTGGCACACCGAACAATGCCCGCAGCGCTGGGGAGCGTTTTCGTCACCGAAATACTGCGCCAGGCGTTGCCCCAGGCAATGTTCGGTGGCGAACAGATCGAGCATGGCGTGAATCCGCGCCACCTCCGTCACCTCGTGTTGCTTGAAGCCTGCGTATAACTCAGCGCTCAAGGTCTGTGGATCGAAATCGGTGTCGAGCAAACTGTAGACCTCAGTCATCTGCTTGCTCTCCAGCTCGATCAAGCCCTGTTCCTGGAAGTAATCCAGCGCTTTTACCACACGGCTGCGCTCGGCATTGTGCTGTTGATAAAGCGCGTCGAAATCCACCGTCGCCCAGGTCTTCGCACGCTTGCATACCTGAATGATTGCCGCGACGAACTGCTGACGCTCGCCGGAAAAGCGCGCGAGCAAGGCATCAGGTTCAACAAGATATTTGAAACGGTATTCAGCATAAAACGCATAGCGCGGCGCGATCACGCCCTTAAGCTCCAACTGCACCAGCAGCGTCTTGAGCGGTAGTTCGCGGATATTGCTGTGGTCCGAAAGCGACCGGAGGAGAAACTCCCACTGCCCTTCGTTGCCCGCTGCCTGCAGCTCCTCAAGCACCCGGCGAATGCCTTCTTGTTCCGGCGTGTCGCCGTACACAAAATTTTCCAGCACATTGAGGCTGTCGCGGTTGGCCAAGACCAAACAATCCGACGGCTGCCCGTCCCGCCCCGCACGGCCGATCTCCTGGCTGTAGTTCTCGATGGACTTGGGCAGGTCGAAGTGCACCACATTGCGGATATCACTCTTGTCGATGCCCATGCCGAACGCGATGGTGGCGACAATGCAGTTGGAACGCCCCCCCATGAACCGCTGCTGGATGCCCTCGCGTTTATCGTGGGGCAAACCCGCGTGGTAAGCCTCGGCCTGGATGCCGTGGCGGTTCAGGTGCTCAGCAATCTGCTCGGCGGTTTTCTGCAAGGTGACGTAGACAATGCTCGGCTGGTTGGGCCGCTCTTTCATCCACTCCACCAGCCGGCGGCGTTTGTCCTGGCCGCTGACCGGTTCTACCAGCAGATTGAGGTTAGGCCGGTAGAAGCCTGTGGTGACCACGTCACCCGGAGCAATCGCGAACTTGGCCTGCATGTCGGCAATCACCTTGGGCGTAGCCGTGGCCGTCAACAGCAGCGCTTGCGGGATATTGAACTGGCGCTGGTAGTCCGGCAGCTTCAAGTAATCGGGACGGAAGTTATGGCCCCACTCGGAGATGCAGTGCGCCTCATCCACCACCAGCAGAGAAATCTGCACGCTGTGCAGGAAGTTACGAAAGCGCTCGTTCTTCAAGCGCTCCACCGAAATCATCAGGATTTTCAACTCGCCCGAACGCGCACGGGCCATCACCTCGTTGGCCTCGTCACGGCTCTGGGCCGAATCGATACTGCCTGCCGAAATGCCATGGCGCTGCAAAAAACCCAACTGATCCTGCATCAATGCCAGCAACGGCGACACCACCAGCGTCAGGTGCGGCAGCAGCACCGCCGATAGCTGGTAGCACAAGGATTTACCCGACCCCGTAGGGAAAATGGCTGCTGCCGAACGCCCGGCCAGAACGGCGCTGACCGTCTCTTGCTGGCCCAGGCGAAATTGTGAATAACCAAAGACCTGCTGGAGGGTGTCGTGCATAAGGCTGTCACTCCATTGACCGCTGAACGTGGCTTAAAAACGTAGCCCAGTAAGTTCGGCGAATCGAGAAAGGTCGCAAGGAAATAAGAGACAGGATGATACACAGGCAGAGGATGGCCGGGGGCCGGACGGGAATATTGCGAAAGCTCACATTGAATTAAGATCTTCGCCAGGATTTTGATACTGGCGACGACTTACCCACGAGTACGCAGCACGTCCAGCTGCAACCTGAGCAAGCGCAAGTCTAAGCAACACCTGTGCAGGAGCGAGCTTGCTCGCGAAAATCGTCAACGATGACGGGGTAAGTTAGAAAAGCGCGGCGTTCTTGAGTTTTTCGCGAGCAAGCTCGCTCCTACAGTTGTTTCGCTTTGCCTGTTGCATCAGTGCCTAGCCATAAATGCCGCAGGCTTTTGTAGGACACCGCCAAACGCCACGCCATCCCTTTCCCAAACTGCTTCAAATACCCGTTCAACCTCTTTAGCAGTTACGCGCAGCTGACAGAAAATAACGCCCTATCAACTGTCTCGGCAAAAACCGTGAACATCGAAAGGACTCAACACATCGGCCACTATGGCGTCACTTCCACAGTGATTCGCCTTACGGCTCTACCAACCCGCCGAAACGTACAAAGGTGGCTGGTGCGATGAGTGAACACATTCAATGGATCAATTTGCTTCTCTTCTTGATACTCGCCGCTGTCATTGATAAGACAATAAGGTTGCCCTTACTCAGGAAGTGGTTCGGGCTCTGCCTATTGATAACCGGTCCAACACTTCTGCTGTATGCCACGTCCTGGATCATAGCGGCGCAGCTTGAAAGTCTGCCGATAGTCACCTTTGTGACAGGCATCGGGTTGCTGAGCACCCCGAATATCTATTGCAAGGTAAATAACACTCACCCTTTGATGACTGCACTCATGAACCTGTCTGCCAACTTCCCCGAAGACCCTGCCATGCAGCAGCTCCTGCAGTTGCTGCACGAAGAAATCGGGCTGCCGAAGCACAAGGCCATCGGCTTGCACACTTCACTGAACTTCGACCTTGGTTGCGATGGCGCCGAAGCCAAGCAGTTCATGGAGACACTGGAACAGGATTTCGGGGTCGACCTGAGCGACTACGACGCTTATCGTTACTTCCAGCCGCCGGTATTCGACGTGTTCCTCAAGCGTCGCGCCAAGGGCCGTGGTGACAAAATTCCGCTGACCATCGGTATGCTCTACCTGGCGATCAAGACCCACAGCTGGGACACGCAAACGCTGGAGAACCTGAGCTGAATCCAAGCCCCCTCCCACCTTGGTTCTGCGTTAATCTGGCCAGCGGTATACATGACAAGGACCTTACATGGACGTAACAATGGGCCTGCTGGCCGCTCTGCTCTGGGGTGGCACGGACTTTCTGGTGGGCCTCAACGCCCGCGCCGTTGGCGTTAAACGCGCGGTGTATTTCGGCCAAGCGCTTGGCTTTTTGATCATGACCCTGCTGCTGGTCATTCTCCCGGCCTTCCTGTTCAAGTCCCTTGATGCGCCATTGAGCGTCTGGCTGCTGGGCATAGCGGCCGCACTGCTGACCGTCTCCGGAGCCCTCGCGCTGTCCAAGGCTTTCGCCCTGGGCAAAGCCGCCATCGTCGCGCCATTGGTCACCTCCTATGGCGTAGTGACCACCCTGCTGTCCTGGGCCAGCGGTGAGCACATCAGCCTGATACAGCTGGGCTGCATCGCCCTGTGCGTGCTCGGCGTTGTCCTTTCCAGCCTCCACAAGGACAACGGCACGCCCCACAACAACCCGCGCCTGTCCATTGCCTACGCCATGCTCGCCGCAACGCTGTATGGCACCAGTTTCTGGCTGCAAGGTCGCTACACCCTGCCGGCGCTGGGGCCGATCACCATGTTATGGCTGGGTTACCTGGTGGGCTTGTGTGTGCTGGTGGTGATGGTGCTGAAGATCAAGGACGGGCTGAAGATCCCGCCGTTGAAAAACTGCGCGACATTGACCGGTGCAAGCTTGATGAACCTCGGCGGCTTCTCGGCGTTTTCGTGGGGCGCGATGGCCGGCTCGGTGTCGGTGGTGACCGTGATCAGTACGCTGTCAGGCGGGATTGCGGCGATCCTTGGGTTTGTGTTTTTCAAGGAAAGATTGTCAGCCGTGCAAGTGCTAGGCGTCGTACTGGTGCTGGTCGGTGCAGTGGTGCTGCACATCGCCGACTGACCGTTCGCGCACAAAAAAGCCGCCTGCAAAGAGGCGGCTTTTTCACAACCGGCGAATCTTACAACTTGGGACCCGCGGCCTTGATCGCATCGCTTACTTCAAACTTCTTGAAGTTCTCGATGAACAGGCCAGCCAGCGCTTTCGCTGCTTCGTCGTAGGCAGCCTTGTCAGCCCAGGTGTTGCGTGGGTTCAACAGGCCGGTCTCAACGCCCGGTACAGCCAATGGCACGTCGAGGTTGATGGTGTCCAGGTGTTCGGTCTGTGCACCGATCAACGCGCCGCTCTGGATCGCCGCAATCACGCCACGAGTGGTCGGGATATTGAAGCGTTTGCCAACACCGTAGCCGCCACCAGTCCAACCGGTGTTGACCAGGTAGACCTTGGAGCCGAAACCACGGATACGCTTGATCAGAAGCTCAGCGTACTCACCGGCCGGACGTGGGAAAAACGGCGCGCCGAAGCAGGTGGAGAAGGTCGACTTGATGCCACTGCCCGAACCCATTTCGGTCGAGCCCACCAGTGCGGTGTAGCCGGACAGGAAGTGGTAGGCCGCTTGTTCTTCGCTGAGGATCGACACTGGCGGCAGTACGCCGGTCAGGTCACAGGTCAGGAAGATCACCGCGTTTGGCTCGCCGCCCAGGTTCTTCTCGGAACGCTTGGCAACGTGCTCCAGCGGGTAGGCGGCACGGCTGTTCTGGGTCAGGCTGACGTCGGCGTAGTCGGCGTGCTTGGCCTCGTCGATTACGACGTTTTCCAGCACAGCGCCGTGCTTGATGGCTTTCCAGATAACCGGCTCGTTCTTCTCGGACAGGTCGATGCACTTGGCATAGCAACCGCCTTCGATGTTGAACACCACGCCTTCGCCCCAACCGTGTTCGTCGTCACCGATCAGGTAACGGCTTTCGTCGGCAGACAGAGTGGTCTTGCCGGTGCCGGACAGGCCAAAGAACAGGGTCACGTCGCCCGCTTCGCCAATGTTGGCGGCGCAGTGCATCGGCAGTACGTCGGCGGCCGGCAGCAGGAAGTTCTGCACCGAGAACATGGCTTTTTTCATTTCACCGGCGTAACGCATACCGGCGATCAGTACTTTTTTCTGAGCGAAATTGAGGATCACGCAACCATCGGAGTTGGTGCCGTCACGCTCTGGCACGCACTCGAAGTTAGCCACGTTGAGCACTTGCCACTCTTCACGACCGGCCGGGTTGTACTGAGCAGGGTTGATGAACAGGCAACGACCGAACAGGTTCTGCCAGGCAGTCTGGGTGGTCATTTTCACGGCCAGGTAGTGGTCTTCTGCAGCCCCTACGTGAACATGGGAAACGAAATGCTCTTGCGCGTTGTTGAACGCCTCGACGCGAGCCCACAGCGCATCGAACTTGTCGGCCGGGAACTTGCGGTTGATCGGGCCCCAGGCAATGGCGTCCTGGGTGGAAGGCTCTTCAACGATGAAGCGATCGACCGGCGAACGACCGGTGCGGTGACCGGTTTCGACAACCAGCGCACCCGTATCGGCAAGCACGCCTTCACCGCGCTGCAGGGCTTCTTTGACCAGATCGTCAACACTCAGATCGGTGTATACGGTGTTATTGGCTTGCGTCATGAGGTTCCCCGTCGGCCTATGGCCGAGTGCTCCAAACGTTTTGTAGTAGAAAGTTGCGCACTACTACCGCGAAAAAAGTGGGCCGGATTATGCCAGAAAAGCCCAAAAAGAGTAGGGCCCTCCCGTCAGAACACCTCTAATCCGGCGTTTGTCAGGTGATTTACCTGTGCTTAAACGTTTTAGTGGCGGGTGTCGGAAGGGGTATCGATGCCTGCTCCAGCGAACAATTGGGCTACATCAGCCGCATCGAACAGGTAGCGCTGGTTGCAGAACTGGCAGTCAATCTCGATATGGCCGCCGTGTTCCACCACCAGATTCTGCGCATCTTCCAGGCCCAGGCTGACCAGGGCGTTGCCGGAACGCTCACGCGAACAGCTGCAATGGAAATGCAGGGCTTGCGAGTCAAACAGCCGCACAGCCTCTTCGTGGTAAAGGCGATGCAAGATGGTTTCGTTGTCCAGGCCCAGCAGCTCTTCGGCTTTCAACGTGTCGGCCAGCGCGATGATATGCCGCCAGCTTTCGGCACGGTCATCCTCATCCTTGATGCGGTCGGCCGGCAATTGTTGCACCAGCAAACCACGGGCACGCTTGCCGTCGGCGTTAAGCCAGAACTTGGTGCCCACCTGCTGGGACATTACGAAGTAATTGGTGAAGCATTCGGACAGGGTTTGGCCATCGAGATCGACAATGCCCTGGTAGCGCTGGCCTTCGGTCGGGTCGACGGTCAGTGCCAGGACGCCGTTGGGCATCAGGTCGGCCAAGGTGGCATCCGCGGCGATCTGGTCGGCCTCGTAACGGGCCAGGCCACGGATTTCGCGCTCGCTGGAGCACTCGATCATCAACATGGGCACCGGCCCTTCGGAACGCGCCTGCAAAATCAGCAAACCGTCGAACTTCATGGTGCCAACCAGCAGCGCCGCGGCGGCCATCAGCTCGCCGAGCAATTGCGCGACCGGCTCCGGATAGGCGTGTTTGGCAAGGACTTCGGCATAGCTGAGCTCCAACGACACCATCTCGCCGCGGGCATCGCTCTCATCGAAGATGAAGCGTTGGGTGAAGTCGGTATCCGGTAGATCAGTCATAGGTCTGGGTATCTGAAGTGATGACAAAATGATTACAAGGTTTATAAAATTAAACGCTTTAGCACCATCTTGGTGCGACTTCTCCTGAATTCAAGGAGCTGAATAAAG
Source organism: Pseudomonas sp. MF7453 (assembly GCF_016405455.1). Taxonomy (NCBI): domain Bacteria; kingdom Pseudomonadati; phylum Pseudomonadota; class Gammaproteobacteria; order Pseudomonadales; family Pseudomonadaceae; genus Pseudomonas; species Pseudomonas sp. MF7453. Next base: position 71,377 of record NZ_JAEKCN010000011.1, read on the forward strand.
CGATGAGGGACAGTTTATGAACAATCCGGGTTTGTTCCAAGCCAACTGGAACCTCCGGCGATGGGCTCTTTGCAATCTACTCGCTATCGGGCTGCTGTGTTTTTGGCTGTGGCCCACGGGGCAGATGCTGTGTGTAATTTTCGACGAGTGGCTGTTTCATCTGCTCAATGGCCCGCTGTCCACGAATTCGACCTGGTTGCATGTATGGGCCGTGGCCAGCCTGCGACCGTTTGATGCAGTGGTCGGCGTGATTTTGCTGGCACTGCTGATTCGCGGCGACTGGGTGTTCAAGGCCGTGCAGGTGCGCCAGGCGTTTTTTGGCTTCCTCGGCATTCTGCTGCTGTTGCTGTTTATTCGCATGTTGTTCTCCAAACTCGCGGCGCACATGGGCTGGCAGCACAGCAGCCCGTCCATGGTGATCAGCGGCGCGATTCAGATGAGTGATTTTTTCCCCGGGCTGGAGAAAACCTGGGAACTGAAGGACCGTTCCAGCCAAAGTTTCCCGGGTGACCATGCGTCGGTGCTGTTGATCTGGGGAATGTTCATGACCGTATTCGCCAAGCGCATCAGCCAGGTGCTGGTGATCTGGGGCCTGGCGTTGTTGTTCATGATGCCGCGCCTGGTCGCGGGCGCGCACTGGGGTCAGGACGATTACATCGGCGGCGTACTGCTGGCGTTGTTGGCGCTGGGCTGGGGGTATTACACGCCGTTTGCGGCGAAGGTGTCGGGCGCTTTGTTGCGGATGACGGCGCCGCTTTTCGGGCTACTGAGCAAGTTGCCCGTTATTGGGCGGTTGAGTGTCATGCGCACAACTGCGTAACTCCCCAGGGCTAAAAAAAGTGGGAGCGGGCAAGCCCGCTCCCACATTTTGTCGAGTTTGCATGGGCGACTCGTGCAATCAATCGTCATTGCCGCTGCCGCGGAATTTGAACAGGTCGCGGCGCTGCTTCTTGCTCGGTTTGCCATCAGTGGTCAAGCCTGAGGCCCCAGCCTTGCGCATGGCCGCGGCATTTTCACGCTTGGCAATGCTGGCTTCGGTTTCCGCGTACAACGTCTGCGCTTCAGGGGCGCCCCGGCGCACAATGGAAAGCGCCTGCACCACGACAGTCTTTTCATCAAACCCTGCACGAATCTGAAACTCATCGCCGATACGTGGCTCTTTGCCCGGTTTGCAGCGCTCGCCGCGATGATGCACCTTCCCGCTTTCGATCGCGGCCTTGGCCAGGGCACGGGTTTTATAGAAGCGTGCCGCCCACAACCACTTGTCCAGTCGGACCTTTTCTTCCTCTTGCTGTTTTTGACCCACTTGAATTCCTCGCTCTGAAAAATGTCGCAACCTTACCGTTGAAACCCTTCGACGCATAAATCCCAAGGCTCACCTAAGATACGCCAGGTAGCACCCTGTTTTCGCGAGGATACGCTGTGACCGACTTTCCCCTTTCACTCACCTCGCCCAACCAGCGGTGCGTGGGTTGCCAGCAAAGCGAGCCTTTGGGGTTCGATTTTGCGTTCGCCTACCAGCCTATCGTAGACCTGCGTGACCGCTCTATATTCGCCAACGAAGCCTTGGTGCGCGGTACCCAGGGGGAAGGCGCGCTGTCGGTGCTGGCTCAGGTCAACGAAACCAATCGCTACCGCTTCGACCAGCGCTGCCGAACCAAGGCCATTGCCGGGGCCGCTGCCCTGGGCATGCAAACTCACCTTTCCATCAACTTCATGCCCAATGCCGTATATCGCCCCGAGCTGTGTATCCGCAGCACTCTGGAGGCCGCCCGGGCGCACAATTTCCCCCTGGACCGGCTGATTTTCGAAACCCTGGAAAGCGAGCATGTAGATAACTATCGCCATTTGACCAATATTCTGCGTGAATACCGCGAATTCGGCTTCAAGACTGCCATCGACGACTTCGGTGCGGGCTATTCGGGGCTGAATCTGCTGGCCGATTTCCAACCCGACCTGATCAAACTCGACATGGCGTTGATTCGCAATGTCGATCAAGACCGTGTCCGTCAGGTGATCGTCCGGGGGATTGTCACAATCTGTGAGCAGTTGGGGGTTACTGTCATCGCCGAAGGCATCGAAAGTGCTGGCGAACGGGATTTCCTCTCCGACTGTGGAATATTTCTGATGCAGGGTTTCTGGTTCGCCAAGCCTGCATTCAATGCCCTGGCCAAGGTTTCTCCTCAAGCCTGGGCACATTGACCGGTACCCATATTGAAGACATTTGACCATTTGACCGTTGTGGGTCTGCGAGAGTGGGTGGCACTTCCCGACCTGGGAGTGGCGGGCCTGCGCGCGAAGATCGACACCGGTGCCAGCACCTCAAGCCTGCACGCCACCGATATCGAGCCGTTTGAGCGCGACGGTGAAAAGTGGGTGCGCTTTACCGCGCACCTGGGCAGCGTGGTGCAACTGCGTCACCGTCGCTGCGAAGCGCCCCTGGTGACGATGAAAACCATCAAGAGCTCCAACGGCCATGCGCAGGTGCGCTACGTGATCAGCACCACCCTGGCGCTGGGCGACCGGGTCTGGCGGGTGGAATTCACCCTCGCCTGTCGCAAAGCCATGCGTTACCGCCTGTTACTGGGCTCCAAGGCGTTGATTGACGGCCAGTTGGTCGTCAATCCAGGCGTCAAGTACGTTCAAGACAAGCCGGTGTTCCCGGTCTCCACTATTTCTGCCCCAGGTGCTGCATGAAGATTGCTGTGCTGTCGCGAAACCCGCGTCTGTATTCCACCCGCCGCCTGGTCGAGGCCGGCACTGAACGTGGCCATGAAATGGTGGTGATCGACACGTTGCGTGCCTACATGAACATTGCCAGCCACAAGCCGCAGATCCACTACCGGGGCAAACCCCTGGAAGGCTTTGATGCGGTGATCCCGCGTATCGGCGCTTCGGTGACGTTCTATGGCTGCGCGGTATTGCGCCAGTTTGAAATGATGGGCGTGTTTCCGCTGAATGAATCCGTGGCCATTGCGCGCTCGCGGGACAAGCTGCGCTCCCTGCAACTGCTGTCGCGTCGGGGCATCGGCCTCCCGGTCACCGGTTTTGCCCACTCCCCGGATGATATTCCCGACCTGATCGAGATGGTCAACGGCGCACCGTTGGTGATCAAGGTGCTGGAAGGCACCCAGGGCATCGGTGTGGTGCTGTGTGAAACAGCAACGGCAGCGGAGTCGGTGATTGAAGCGTTCATGGGCCTCAAGCAGAACATCATGGTGCAGGAATACATCAAGGAAGCTGGCGGCGCGGACATTCGCTGCTTCGTGGTGGGCGACAAGGTGATTGCGGCCATGAAGCGCCAGGCCAAGCCCGGTGAGTTCCGCTCCAACCTGCACCGTGGCGGCAGCGCCAGCCTGATCAAGATCACCCCTGAAGAACGCATGACCGCACTACGGGCGGCCAAGGTGATGGGGCTGAGCGTGGCGGGTGTGGACATCCTGCGCTCCAACCATGGCCCGTTGGTGATGGAAGTAAACTCATCGCCAGGCCTGGAAGGGATCGAAACCACCACCGGTAAGGATGTAGCGGGGATCATCATTCAGCATCTGGAAAAGAACGGCGGGCCGAATATGACTCGGACCAAGGGCAAGGGCTGAATACCCACACCTACCACCCATCACAAAACACCTGTGGGAGCTGGCTTGCCTGCGATAGCGGTAGCTCAGTCAACAACGATGTTGAATGTGCCGCCCTCATCGCAGCATAGGTATCTACACAAATCTGTAACGCTCAACGGTAACCACGATGCGAAGCGAGCCGCTCTTGATCTTGATCTGCTTTTGATCTCAGGCGCCCCGTTAAACCACGCTCAGTGGTGGGGCAAGAGCCCTTTTGGTTACTTTTGGCTGGGCCGGCATTCCGGGCTCTTTTCCAAAAGTGACCCGCTGTCAGAGCGGAACCCTAAGTGGCCGTTACCGCAGCAATGGATATGTACACAATCCAGCTGTGTTGACTGTCAGGCCCCCTTCGCAGGCAAGCCAGCTCCCACATTTGAATCGTGGGGTGTCAGGTAGATAAGCGTCGGCTGTCAGGCCGCCGCGGGAGCAAGCTCCCTCGCCACAGGTCCAGCGTCACACCAAAAACTTGTGTAGATACCTATGCTCATTGCAGGCAAGCCAGCTCCCACATTTGCATTCATATTGCTTGTTAGACAGCGTCCCTAGGCAGCATCAACCCCAGCGGCAGCCGCACCCGTGCTTCCAACCCACCGCCTTCACGGTTGCGCAACTCCACATTGCCGCCATGCATCGACGCAATCCGCCGCACAATCGCCAGCCCCAATCCGGTTCCCTTGCCACCTCGGGCCCGGTCGCCACGGGTGAACGGGTTGAAGATACCCTCCAGCTCGGCAGGGTCGATACCCGTGCCGCGGTCCATCACGCTCAGCACCACGTATGGCGCGGCACTGTCACCGGAGACATACGCTGCCACCTCCACGTCGGAGCCGGCATGATGCAAGGCGTTGCCGATCAGGTTGTTCAGCAGGCGCTTCATCGACACCCGGCGCAATGCAAACGGCTGGATCGGCTCCAGACGCATGCGCACCTGTTCACCGTTCTGGTTATAGGGCGCAACCACCTCACGCACGAGGTCCGTGAGGTCGACTTCCTCCACCACCTCATCACGTCCATCGCGGATGAACGCCAGGAACTGATCCAGGATGGCGTCCATGTCCTCGATGTCGCGCACCATGTCATCGGTGAGGTCGGTATGGTCCCCCATCAACTCAAGGGACAAGCGCAATCGTGTCAACGGTGTGCGCAAATCATGGGACACCCCCGCCAGCATCAGCTCGCGCTCGCGCCCGGCCTGCTCGACGTCTTCCGCCATCTGGTTGAACGCGCCGTACACCTCGGTCATCTCACTGGGCGTGTCGCTGACCGGCAGGCGCACACTGCGCCCTTGACCCAGTTGGCGTGCGGCAAACACCAGACGCTTGAGTGGCTGGTTGAGCTGTCGGACGAAAATCCACGCAGACGCCGTTGAAAGCAGACCAATGGCCAGGAACCAGCCCAGCACATTCCAGATTTTCTGCCCGCGCAGCGGGTGCGGATAAAGCGGCACCTTGATCCAGGCATCACCCAGGCTGGGCGCCCTCACCCACAGCGCAGGCGAAACATGCATGCGCAGCCTCACCTCGGTGTCGGCGCCCAGTTCGGCCTGCATCTGGCGCTGGTAGATCTCGCTGTAAGGCCAATGCTGCTCGCCTTCAGGCACGCCGGCCCCATCAACCCGAGTCAAGGTCGACGCCTTGGCTACTTTTTCTCGGTTCTCAGGGTCTACGGCCCAATACCCCCGCAACGTCAGGGCCACACCGTGGCTGTACTGCCGGTCCACCAGCACGTCTTCGTTCATCAACAGATAAACCAGCGTAAGTGCCTTGGAAAACAGAACGACGATAAGCACCAGCCAAAGGGTGCGCGAGAAGAAACTTTGTGGGAACCACAGCGGGGTTTTCATAGATGAAAGCTGCACACCTTGCAGGAACGAGCGGTGCTCGCAGAATTGCAGACGCCGGGCATCCCGTCGACTCTTATGGAGTCAAACGCCGGATACCCGCCCCTGCAAATCATCGGTCACTTGGTTGCGGTGCCATCCGGCACAAACACATAACCCACGCCCCACACCGTCTGGATATACCGAGGCTTGGACGGGTCCGGCTCGATCATCCGGCGCAGTCGGGAGATCTGCACGTCGATGGAGCGCTCCAGGGCGTCCCATTCACGGCCACGGGCCAGGTTCATCAGCTTGTCACGGGTCAACGGTTGGCGAGCGTTCATCACCAGAGCCTTGAGCACCGCGAATTCGCCGGTGGTAAGCATGTGCACTTCTTCGCCACGCTTGAGCTCACGGGTGGCCAACGACAGTTCGTAGTCGCCAAAGGTGACGCTTTCGTCTTCGCTGCCCGGTGCGCCCGGCACGGCCGGTGCCTGGCGACGCAATACGGCCTTGACCCGCGCCATCAGCTCATCCGGGTTGAACGGCTTGGCCAGGTAGTCGTCAGCGCCCAGTTCAAGGCCCTTGATGCGGCTCAACTCATCGCCCTTGGCGGTGAGCATGATGATTGGAATCTGGTTGTTGGCACCACGCAGGCGCTTGCAGGCAGTAAGGCCGTCTTCGCCGGGCAGCATCAGGTCGAGCACGACCAGGTTGAACACTTCACGCCCCAACAGGCGGTCCATTTGCTCGGTGTTCGGCACCGCGCGGGCACGGTAGCCCTTGGAGTTGAAAAAACGCTCCAGCAGGCTGCTCAGCCCAGGATCGTCATCAACGATGAGAATTTTTTCGCCTTCAGCAGTTTGTGCGGTGCTGCTCATTGGATGCTCCTCTTATCTCGGCGCGCATTATGGCGTAGCTGCCGTTATACGCACCGTGTGCATTGTTAGCAGATTTTTCATCTACTGCCAGCGAACCCGCGCCCTACAACCTCCGGCGCAGTACCCCCCAATGGCAGAACGCTGGTTATAATGCGGCGCCTCCGTGCAGGGCAACGTCAGATCGTTACCGTTTGCTGCCGGGCTTTTTTTACCCGCTTGTCGTGACTTTTTCGATTTCGAGGGTCAATAGCCAGCCTCTTGACCCAGGCAGCGGCGCCAGTCGGGCCGCTCAACCAGCCTCGCCGAGCCTTGTTTTTACGGGCCGGTGCGCTGATTTTAAGAATTTCAGGTGGTTTTATGGACAGCATCAACAGCCGCATCGCCGAGGAACTCGGTGTACGCCCACAACAGGTCGAAGCGGCCGTCGCTCTACTGGATGAAGGCTCCACGGTGCCCTTCATCGCCCGTTACCGAAAAGAAGTGACCGGCAGCCTCGACGACACCCAACTGCGTCACCTGGAAGAGCGCCTGCGCTACCTGCGAGAACTCGACGAACGGCGTATCAGCATCCTCGCCAGCATCGAGGAACAGGGCAAGTTGACTCCTCAACTGGAACGCGACATCAAACTCGCGGACACCAAGACCCGCCTCGAAGACCTTTACCTGCCATACAAACAGAAACGTCGTACAAAGGGCCAGATCGCCCTGGAAGCCGGCCTGGGCGATTTGGCCGACGGCCTGTTCAACGATCCATCGTTGACGCCGGAAACCGAAGCCGCGCGCTTCATCGACGCTGAAAAAGGCGTCGCCGACGTCAAGGCCGCCCTCGAAGGCGCCAAGTACATCCTGATGGAGCGCTTCGCCGAAAACGCCAGCCTCCTGGAAAAACTGCGTACCTACCTCAAGCAGGAAGCCATCCTCAGCGCCCGCGTCATCGCCGGCAAAGAGGAAGAAGGCGCCAAGTTCCGCGACTACTTCGAACACGACGAGCCGCTCAAAAGCATGCCGTCGCACCGCGCCCTGGCGATTTTCCGCGGCCGCAACGAAGGCATTCTCAGCTCCGCGTTGAAAGTCGGCGACGAACTGCCGGGCACCATGCACCCGTGCGAAGGCATGATCGGTCAACAATTCGGCATCCAGAACCAGAACCGCCCGGCAGACAAGTGGCTCGGCGAAGTGGTGCGCTGGACCTGGAAGGTCAAGCTCTACACCCACCTGGAAACCGACCTGCTGGGCGAGTTGCGCGACGGTGCCGAAACCGAAGCGATTAACGTGTTCGCCCACAACCTGCACGACCTGCTGCTGGCCGCACCGGCCGGCCCGCGTGCCACCCTGGGCCTCGACCCGGGCCTGCGCACCGGTTGCAAGGTCGCGGTGGTCGACGCCACCGGCAAGCTGCTGGACCACGCCACCGTGTACCCACACGTACCGCACAACAAGTGGGACCAGACCCTCGCGATCCTTGCCGCCCTGTGCGCCAAGCACGCGGTGGACCTGATCGCGATCGGCAACGGCACTGCCAGTCGCGAGACTGACAAGCTGGCCGCCGAGCTGATCAAAAAATACCCGGCCATGAAAATGACCAAGGTCATGGTCTCCGAAGCGGGCGCTTCGGTGTACTCAGCCTCGGAACTGGCGTCCAAGGAATTCCCGGACCTCGACGTGTCGATCCGTGGCGCGGTGTCCATCGCCCGTCGCCTGCAAGACCCGTTGGCCGAACTGGTGAAAATCGACCCTAAATCCATCGGCGTCGGCCAGTACCAGCACGACGTATCGCAGCTGAAACTGGCACGCGGCCTGGATGCGGTGGTGGAAGACTGCGTAAACGCCGTGGGCGTAGACGTGAACACCGCTTCGGTGGCACTGCTGGCGCGAATCTCGGGCCTCAACGCGACCCTGGCGCAGAACATCGTCAGCCATCGCGACGAAAATGGCGCGTTCAAAACCCGTGCTGCGCTGAAAAAAGTCGCACGCCTGGGTGAAAAAACCTTTGAGCAAGCGGCCGGCTTCCTGCGCGTCATGAACGGCGATAACCCCCTGGACGCCTCGGCAGTTCACCCGGAGGCCTACCCGCTGGTGCAACGCATTGCCGCCGAGACCGACCGTGATATCCGTTCGCTGATCGGCGACGCTGCGTTCCTCAAGCGCCTGGATCCAAAGAAGTACACCGACGAAACCTTCGGTGTGCCGACCATCACCGACATTCTGCAAGAGCTGGAAAAACCTGGCCGCGACCCACGTCCCGAGTTCAAGACCGCCGAGTTCCAGGACGGCGTCGAAGACCTCAAGGACCTGCAACCGGGCATGATCCTGGAAGGCGTGGTGACCAACGTGACCAACTTCGGTGCTTTCGTGGATATCGGCGTGCATCAGGACGGTTTGGTGCACATCTCTGCGCTTTCGGAGAAGTTCATCAAGGACCCGCGTGAAGCGGTCAAAGCTGGCGACGTGGTCAAGGTCAAGGTCATGGAAGTCGACATCCCGCGCAAACGCGTCGGCCTGTCGATGCGCATGAGCGATACCCCCGGCGAGAAAATCGACGGTGCTCGTGGCGCTCGCCCAGGTTCGGCACCGCGCCAGTCGCAGAACAACGCGCCGCGCAAGGAAGCGACGACTGCCGCGCCGAGCAACAACGCCATGGCGTCGCTGTTCGCCAATGCCAAACAGTTGAAGAAGCGTTGATGGACATCCCGGCCGGCTTGACCCAGAGCGCGTTCAGCGAACTGATCGGCTGCCGCCTGCAGCGCCTGGACGAAGGCGTTGCCGAGGTGGCCCTGACCCTGGAGCCGCACCTGCGCAACCGCGCGGGCAAGCTCCATGGCGGGGCGATTTTCAGCCTGGTGGACATCACCATGGGCCTGGCCTGTTCCAGCGCCCATGGTTTCGACCAACAGAGCGCCACCATCGAATGCAAAATCAACTATATTCGCGCCGTCGAAGACGGTGACGTGCTGTGCACCAGCCGGGTGATTCACGCCGGCCGGCGCACGTTGGTGGTCGAAGCCGACGTGTACCAGGGCGAAAGACTTGTCGCAAAAGCGCAGGGCACGTTCGCTGTCCTATAGCTCCCCACCCTCGATTTGAGTTAATTTCGGCGCTGCGATAACAGCGTCGGAATTTTCTCGCTGCGCTGTAGCCCAACTCATGGAGTGAAGTCGGCATTTTCAGAGCGGGTCAAATCGACTCAGAACCAGGCGATCACGCCAGTTTCCACTTCACCCTTGTAGACCGTCCTGCCCACCCCCATATTGGGGCGACTGACGCGTGAAGGAATCCAACTTGAGCGAACTTCTCAACCGCCGCCTGGCCCTGCTCGGCAAGCGCGAACACCTCTCCCTGCTAGAGCAGTGCTTGCACGGCATCGAGCGTGAATGCCTACGTGTCACCAGCGAGGGTCGCCTGGCGCAAACGCCACACCCCGAAGCCTTGGGCGCCGCGTTGACCAACGAACAGATCACCACTGACTATTCGGAATCGCTGCTGGAGTTCATCACCCCAGCCCTGCCCAACCCGGCCGACACCCTGAACAGCCTGGACAAGATCCATCGCTTTGCCTATTCCAAGCTGGGCAGCGAATACCTGTGGAGCCCCTCGATGCCGTGCCCGTTGCCGGCTGAGGAAGATATTCCGATCGCCTACTACGGCACCTCCAATATCGGCCAGCTCAAATATGTGTACCGCAAGGGCCTGGCCCTGCGTTACGGCAAGACCATGCAGTGCATCGCCGGCATCCACTACAACTTCTCGCTGCCGGAACAGCTGTGGCCATTGCTCAAGGAAACAGAAGGATTTGTCGGCACCGACCGTGACTATCAGTCCACGGCCTATATCGCGTTGATCCGTAATTTCCGGCGCTACAGCTGGCTGTTGATGTACCTCTTTGGCGCCTCGCCAGCCCTGGACGCCGGTTTCCTGCGCGGGCGCTCGCACCAGCTTGAAGTGCTGGATGCCGACACGCTGTACCTGCCCTACGCCACCAGCCTGCGCATGAGCGACCTGGGTTACCAGAGCAACGCCCAGGCCGGCCTGACGCCGTGCTACAACGATTTGGCCAGCTACACCGACAGCCTGCGCGAAGCGGTGGCAACGCCCTACGCGCCCTACGTCGAAGTCGGCACGCACAAGGATGGTGAGTGGGTGCAGCTCAACACCAACATCCTGCAGATCGAAAACGAGTACTACTCCAATATCCGCCCCAAGCGTGTGACCTATACCGGCGAGCGGCCGATCCAGGCGCTGATGGCCCGTGGCATCCAGTACATCGAAGTGCGCTGCCTGGACATCAACCCGTTTCTGCCGATGGGTATCGACCTGCCGGAGTCGCGCTTCCTCGACGCGTTCCTGCTGTACTGCGCGCTGAACGACAGCCCACTGTTCGCCAACAACGAGTGCGGCAACGCCACCTCCAACTTCCTCAGCGTGGTCAAGGAAGGCCGTCGTCCGGGCCTGCAATTGCAGCGTGACGGCCAGCCGGTGGACATGAAGGAATGGGCGGCCGAGTTGCTGGAGAAGATTGCCCCGCTGGCCGCCCTGCTCGATCAGAGCCACGGCATCACCGAACACAGCGAGGCACTGGACGCCCAGTTGGCGAAGGTCAAGGACCCGTCCCTGACGCCGTCGGCCCAGGTATTGGCAGCCATGGCTGAGCGCAAGGAGAGCTTCGCCCAGTTCTCCCTGCATCAGAGCGAGGTCCATGCCGAATACTTCCGCAAAGAACCTTTGGCGCCTGAGGAACAAGCGCACTTTGAAGACCTGGCCCGTGCGTCGCTGGCGCAACAGGCAGAGCTGGAGCAGAACGAAGTGGGCGATTTCGATGTGTTTGTCGGCTCGTACCAGGCCAGCATCCTCGCCATCAGCAACTAAACAGCACCCTGTAGGAGCGAGCTTGCTCGCGAAAAACCCAGGAACACCGCGCTCATCCAGACTGAACGCGTCATCGTTAACGTTTTTCGCGAGCAAGCTCGCTCCTACAGTTTTAAGCTAATTCGAAAAAGTTATTTATTTTCGAATTCTTAGATCATTTAGTCTCCTCTCACGCCGACCCTCGGCCGCCTGATTGAGGAGCTTCCCCTTGAAACTGCTGACCCCTTTGCGCCTGTTGGCCGCGTTGTCCCTGGCCGGTGCCAGCCTGTTTGCCCAGGCGGCGGACGTGACCATTGCGTATCAGACCACCGTGGACCCGGCCAAAGTCGCCCAGGCCGATGGCGCTTATGAAAAAGCCACCCACGCCAAAATCGACTGGCGCAAATTCGACAATGGCTCCGACATCATCGCCGCCATTGCCTCCGGCGACGTGCAGATCGGCTACCTCGGTTCCAGCCCGCTCACCGCCGCGATAACCCGCAAAGTCCCGGTGCAAACCTTCCTCGTCGCCACCCAGATCGGCGGCGCCGAAGCCCTGGTGGCGCGTAACGGTTCGGGGATCAACAGCCCGCAGGATCTGATCGGCAAAAAAATCGCCGTGCCCTTCGTCTCCACCGGCCATTACAGCCTGCTCGCCGCGCTGAAACACTGGAACATCGACCCGGCCAAAGTCACCATTCTCAACCTCGCGCCGCCGGCCATCATCGCCGCGTGGAAGCGCGGTGATATCGACGCCACCTACGTGTGGGACCCGGCCCTGGGCGTGGCCAAGGAAAACGGCAAAGTGCTGATCACCTCCGGCGAACTGGCCAAGTTCGGCGCGCCGACGTTCGATGCCTGGATCGTGCGCAAGGATTTTGCCGAAAAGCACCCGGAGATCGTCACCGCCTTCGCCAAGGTCACTCTGGATGCCTACGCCGCCTACCGCAAAGACCCACAAGCCTGGCTTGCCGACTCAGGCAACGTCGACAAGCTGGTGAAACTCTCCGGCGCCAAGGCCAGCGACATCCCCTTGCTGCTGCAAGGCAACGTCTACCCGCTGGCCGCTGACCAGGTGACCCTGCTGGGCGCACCAACCACCAAGGCCGTCACCGATACCGCTGTGTTCCTCAAGGAACAAGGCAAGGTCGATGCCGTATTGCCCGACTACGCCCCTTACGTCAGCGCCAAGTTCATTACTAACTGATCCAAGGAGTTCATCGCGATGGCCTTGCTACAGCTGGAGCGCATCAGCGCACAGTACCCAGGCGCCCCGGAACCGGTACTGTCCGATATTTCACTGGAGCTTGGGCCCCAGCAGCTGCTGGTTGCCCTGGGCCCGTCCGGCAGTGGCAAGACGTCGTTGTTGAACCTGATTGCCGGATTCGTCGAACCGTCTGCCGGGCGCATCACCTTAGATGGCGTGCCGGTCAAGGGCCCCAGCGCCGAGCGCGGCGTGGTGTTCCAGGACGACGCCCTGCTGCCCTGGCAGGACGTGCTGGCCAACGTCGCCTTTGGCCTGGAACTGGCCGGCGTGCCCAAGGCGCAGCGCGAAGTGCGCGCCCGCGAAATGCTCGCGCTGGTGGACCTGGCCGGTTTCGACAGCCGGCGCATCTGGCAGCTCTCGGGCGGCCAGAAACAGCGCGTCGGCCTGGCCCGCGCCTTGGCGGCCGACCCTCGCGTATTGCTGATGGACGAACCCTTCGGCGCGCTGGATGCCTTTACCCGCGAACAAATGCAGGAGTTGCTGCTGCAAGTGTGGCGGCGCACGGCCAAGCCGGTATTCCTGATTACCCATGACATTGAGGAAGCAGTGTTCCTGGCCACGGACCTGATCCTGCTGGCGCCCAACCCCGGCCAGATCGTCGAACGCCTGCAGCTGGATTTCGGCCAACGTTACGCCGCCGGTGAATCAGCCCGCGCAATCAAGTCCGACCCGCGCTTTATCGAAACCCGTGAACATGTGCTGGGCAAAGTGTTCTCCCAACGGCAGGTGTACGCATGAGCAGCTACGAACTTCCCGCCACGGCCAGCAAGCCGGTGTCACCTGCCGTTATTCCGGTACGCCGCAGCCTGAGCACGCGCTGGATCAGCGTGCTGACCCTGTTCGCTCTGCTCGCCCTTTGGTGGGCAGTGACCGCCACCGGCTTGATCGAACCTCTGTTCCTGCCGCCCCCGTCCGCCGTGTTGCAAAAAGGCTGGCTGCTGGCGACCACCGGCTACATGGATTCCACCTTGTGGCAGCACCTGGGCGCGAGCCTGAGCCGCATTGGCCTGGGCCTGGGTTTTGCGGTGCTGACCGCCGTGCCGGTGGGGATTGCCATCGGTGCCAACCGCATTGCCCGAGGCGTTTTCGATCCGTTGATCGAGTTCTACCGGCCGATTCCACCGCTGGCCTACCTGCCGCTGATCGTGATCTGGTGCGGCATTGGCGAGCTGTCCAAGGTGCTGCTGATTTACCTGGCGATTTTCGCCCCGATCGCCATCGCCACCGCAACCGGGGTGCGAACCGTCGACCCGGCCAAGCTGCGGGCTGCGCAGTCGTTGGGTGCCACCCGTGCGCAACTGATTCGCCATGTGATCCTGCCCAGCGCCCTGCCCGACATCCTCACCGGTGTGCGTATCGGCCTGGGCGTGGGCTGGTCGACCCTGGTCGCCGCCGAGTTGATTGCCGCCACCAGCGGCCTGGGTTTCATGGTGCAGTCGGCAGCGCAGTTTCTGGTCACCGATGTGGTGGTGCTGGGCATCCTGGTGATCGCCCTGATCGCCTTCGCCATGGAAATGGGCCTGCGTGCCTTGCAGCGTAAATTAGTGCCCTGGCATGGCCAGGCACACTGAGTGAAGAGTCCACAATGAGCAGCCTGAACATAACCCCATTAAGCACCGCCCTGGGCGCCCAGATCAGTGGCGTCGACATCACTCAGCCGCTGAACCTTGAGCAGCGCGACGCCATTGAACAGGCGTTGCTCCACTATTCGGTGCTGTTCTTCCGTGACCAGCCGATCACCCCGCAGCAACAGGCACGCTTCGCGGCCAATTTTGGCGACCTGCACATCCACCCGATCTACCCCAACGTGCCGGAACAGCCGCAAGTACTGATCCTCGACACCGCGGTCACCGACGTGCGTGACAACGCCGTTTGGCACACCGACGTGACCTTCCTGCCCACGCCGGCTCTGGGCGCCGTGCTCAGTGCCAAGCTGCTGCCGGCGTTTGGCGGCGATACGCTGTGGGCCAGTGGCATTGCGGCGTATGAGGCGCTTTCCGAACCGTTGAAGGTATTGCTCAACGGGCTCACCGCCACCCACGATTTCACCAAATCCTTTCCGCTGGAGCGTTTTGGCAATACCGCCGAAGACTTGCTGCGCTGGGAAGAAACCCGCCGCAAGAACCCGCCGCTGTCGCATCCGGTGGTGCGTACGCATCCGGTCAGTGGGCGTAAATCGCTGTTCGTCAGCGACGGTTTCACCACCCGAATCAATGAACTGGAACCCGCCGAAAGCGAGGCCATTCTCAAGCTGCTGTTCGCCCACGCCACCCGCCCGGAATTCACCATTCGCTGGCGTTGGCAGGAGAATGACATAGCGTTCTGGGATAACCGCGTCACCCAGCATTACGCCGTGGATGACTACCGGCCGCAGCGGCGGGTGATGCACCGGGCAACGATTCTTGGGGATGTGCCGTTCTAGAATCCAGCGCAGATCAACTGTGGGAGCTGGCTTGCCTGCGATAGCGGTTGTTCAGCCACTGCACTATTGGCTGAAAAACCGCTATCGCGGGCAAGCCCGGCTCCCACATTTACCGAGTGCGGCAGCTTATTCGGCGGTTGACGGTTTTTCCCACAAGTTGATCCCACCTTCCTGCGCAAACCGATCAATCTCCGCCAGTTCCTCAGCACTGAAGCTCAAGTTCTGCAACGCCCCGACGTTCTCGATAATCTGCTCCGGTCGGCTTGCGCCGATCAGCGCACTGGTTACCCGTGGATCACGTAATGTCCACGCCAACGCCAACTGGGCCAGGCTCTGGCCACGGCGCTTGGCGATTTCATTCAGGCCGCGTACATGGGCGATGTTGGCTTCGGACAGGTGCTGGGCCTGCAACGAGCCACCACCCGGACGATTGACCCGCGCATCGGCCGGTACCCCGTTAAGGTATTTATCGGTCAACAAACCCTGGGCCAGCGGCGTGAAGGCGATCACCCCGGCGCCGAGCTCTTCGGTGGTGTCGAGCAGGTCTTTTTCCACCCAGCGGTTGAGCAGGTTATAAGCCGGTTGGTGAATCAACAGCGGCACTTTCCACTCTTGCAGCAGCGCGGCAATTTCACGGGTTTTGACCCCGGAATAAGACGAGATACCGATGTACAACGCCTTGCCTTGCTGCACGGCGGTGGCAAGGGCGCCGGCGGTTTCTTCGAGCGGCGTGTCGGGGTCGAAACGGTGCGAATAGAAGATATCCACATAATCGACGCCCAGGCGTTGCAGGCTCTGGTCCAGGCTGGCCAACACGTATTTGCGCGAACCGCCACCCTGGCCGTAAGGACCGGGCCACATGTCCCAGCCGGCTTTGCTGGAAATGATCAATTCGTCGCGGTAGTGCTTGAAGTCTTCACGCAGCAAACGGCCGAAGTTGATCTCGGCGCTGCCATAGGGCGGGCCGTAGTTGTTGGCCAGGTCGAAGTGGTTGATACCCAGGTCGAACGCCGTACGCAGCAGGGCGCGCTGGGTGTCGATCGGGGTACTGTCGCCAAAGTTGTGCCACAGCCCCAGGGACAGGGCCGGCAGCACCAACCCACTGCGGCCTACGCGGCGATAGGGAATAGATTCATAGCGGTTTTCGGCAGCAATGTACGTCATCGAATCCTCTCTTGATCTAGGGCAAATAAGGCCCGGGAATAGGCATATTCCCGGGCCTTTTAAGCAGCTGAATCGCTTAAGT
Source organism: Pseudomonas sp. MF7453 (assembly GCF_016405455.1). Taxonomy (NCBI): domain Bacteria; kingdom Pseudomonadati; phylum Pseudomonadota; class Gammaproteobacteria; order Pseudomonadales; family Pseudomonadaceae; genus Pseudomonas; species Pseudomonas sp. MF7453. The sequence continues at coordinate 87,474 of NZ_JAEKCN010000011.1, forward strand.
CTGCATCTTCCTTTTACAGCAAAGACCTACTTGAGAGGAACGCTATCAGCGCACCATGTGCAGGAACTGCAGGTGGCGCTCGTACTGATCGAGGATGTCGTTGATGATCTGCTCTTTGGTGTAGCCGACCAGGTCGTAGTCCTGGCTGCCCTCGCTCAAGTGCACTTCCGCCCGGTAATAGCGACGGTTGTTGATCTCTTTCTTGCCGATACCACCGAGGGCGAACGACGGCGTGAAATAACCGCGCATCTGCACCTGATAGATAAACGGACGCTCCTCGCCATGGCCAATTTCGAGGCTGACGCTGTCGTTGGACGGGTCGGGCTGGGTTACTACCGTGAGGCCCTTCTCGACAAATACGGCCGTTACTTCTTCGATCGCCGGGCGCACCGTGGTGTCGAGGAAACGGTACACCTCATCACGCGACGGGAAATGCACGGCCTGGCTCAAGCGCTGGCGCCAGCCGCCTCGACCTTTGCGTGAAGCCGATATCGGCGCCAGGGAATGCAACTGCGCAATCTGTTTTTGCGACTCCAGATAGAACGCCTTGTGCAGCCCCCACATCATCAGCAGCAAAATCAGCGAGAACGGCAGCGAGGTCAGGACCACCGCAGACTTCAACGAATCGATACTGCCGGCAAACAGCAAGGCACTGGTCACCAGGGCCGTCATTGCGCCCCAGAACACCCGCAGCCACTTCGGCCCGTCTTCATCCGCATTGCCGCCTTTGGACGACAGGGTGGACAGCACCACAGTGCCCGAGTCCGCCGAGGTCACGAAGAACACAAAACTGATAAACACCGTGACCGCGATTACCGTCTTGCTCCACGGGTAGGTTTCCAGCAGCAGGTAGAGACTCATCGACGGGTCATCGATGGCCGACTGGCCCAGCGCGGCCATGCCATGGTTGAGCACTTGGTCAATGGCGCTGTTACCGAAGATCGACATCCACGCCAGGGTAAAGCCCAGCGGAATCAGCAGCACGCCAAACACGAACTCGCGGATGGTGCGGCCACGGGAGATGCGCGCGATAAACAGACCCACGAACGGCGACCATGCGATCCACCAGGCCCAGTAGAACACTGTCCAGCCGCCCAGCCAGTCGCTCGGCTCGTTGTAGGCGTACACATCAAAACTCTTGGTCGGCAGCGCGCCCAAATAGTCACCGATGTTCTGGATCAAGGTGTTGAGCAAGTGCTGGGTAGGCCCTGCGAACAACACGAACAGCAGCAGCGCACAGGCCAGCAGCATGTTGATGTCGGACATCACCCGCACGCCCTTGTCGACACCGGCCACAGCCACAATGATCGCCGCGCCCATCATCAACGTGATCAGGCCCACCTGAATCCATTGGGTATGGGCAATACCAAACAGGTAGTCCAGGCCGGAATTGAGGTGCAACACGCCAAAGCCCATGTCGGCGCCCAGGCCGAACACCGTCGCGATGATGCCGAAGCCATCCACCGCATAACCGATAGGGCCATTGATGCGCTTGCCGATCAGCGGGTACAGCGCCGAGCGCAGGGCCAGCGGCAGGTTATGCCGGTAGGCGAAATAGGCCAGGGCCATGCCGACGAACGCAAACACGCCCCAACCATGCAGGCCCCAATGCAGGAACAGCACCTGCATGGCCTGGCGCGCTGCATCGGCATTCATCGCTTCGCCCTGGGGCGGCTGCACCAGGTGCGTCAACGGCTCCGAGACGCAGAAGAAAAACAGCGTGATGCTGATCCCGGCGGCGAACAACATGCCGGCCCAGGACAGGTAACTGAATTCGGGCTCGTCGTGGTCGGCACCGAGTTTTATCTTGCCGTAGCCCGATAGCGCGGTGACCACCACGAAGACCAGATACAGGGTCATCGCCAGCATGTAATACCAGCCGACCGTATTGGCCGCCCAGTTTTGCGCCGCCAGCAGCCAGGCTCCGGCCTGTTGCGGGATAGCGATGACCGTGATGCCAAACAGCAGGATGACGGTGGCGGCAAAGTAGAAAACGGGCGCATTCATGCGCACCATGCCGCTGGAAGGGGTGGACGATGCACTCATGAACGATGCACCTCAAGGTTGCGGGATATGGCTGTAAAAAACGGACTCAGCAAAGGTAAGCCTCCTGTTGTGAGCGGGCAGCGAACCACCGGGTTTAACTTGAACGAACGTTCAAGTTAAACATGAATAGGCAGTTTTGGACTAATCGCAGGGCTGAGTGGTAGGTAATTCCTACACTAGCTCAGGGATTGGTATGACGGCTGAAGAAGGCAAATCGTTCAGCGACCCCACGTTGAAACTCATACGAAATGTGGGAGCTGGCTTGCCTGCGATAGCGGTGGGTCAGCCACCCATCTGTTGACTGATACACCGCTATCGCAGGCAAGCCAGCTCCCACACTGGTCGGCGGTTGGCTCAGGTATTACTTCTGCGCCCCATCATCATGCTGCAAGTTCGCCTGGGTGATATTCGCCCCCGCCGGCACGCTGCGGGTCAGCCACACATTGCCGCCGATGGTCGAGCCCTGGCCGATGGTGATCCGCCCCAAAATCGTGGCCCCGGCGTAGATCACCACATCATTCTCAACGATGGGGTGGCGTGGATGGCCTTTTTGCAACTGCCCATCCTCATCAGCAGGGAAGCGCTTGGCACCCAGTGTCACCGCCTGGTAGATACGCACGCGCTCGCCGATGATCGCCGTCTCGCCAATCACCACGCCCGTACCGTGGTCGATGAAGAAACTCGGACCGATCTGCGCGCCGGGGTGGATATCGATGCCGGTGGCCGAGTGGGCGATTTCCGCACTGATGCGCGCCAACAGCGGCAAGCCTGCGCGGTACAGGTGGTGGGCCAGGCGATGGTGGATCACCGCCAGGATGCCCGGGTAGCACAGCAGCACTTCATCCACACTGCGTGCGGCCGGGTCGCCGTGGTAGGCGGCCAGTACGTCGGTATCCAACAGGCTGCGCAGGGCCGGCAATGCCAGGGCGAAATCCTGGATCAGGCGAATGGCGTGGGCGTCCACACCGCTGTCATCGTCGCCGCCTTGACGTGCCGCGTAGCGCAACTCCAGGCGAGCCTGGGCCAGCAAGGCGTTGAGCGCCACGTCGAGGGTATGCCCCACGTAGAAGTCTTCGCTTTCTTCACGCAGATCCACCGGGCCCAGGCGCATGGGGAATAGCGCGCCGCACAAGGCTTCGAGGATCTGCGCCACCGCCTCGCGGGACGGCAATTCACGGCCACCGTGTTCGCCGCTCAAGCGACCGTTGCGTGTTCGCCACTGATCCCGCGCGCCGCGCAACTGGCTGACGATGGTCTGCAATTGCCAATGACTGGAACGCTCACTCACGGTATTCACTCCTGACGAAATGGCCATCACTTTACGGTATGCACCCTGGCAGCTCTTAAGAACCAATGGTGTGATCGTAAGAACTATTGTTCATAAGCGATTGACGGTTGCCCGATGAAAAGTGCCTGCCTATAGTCCTCCCCATCATTCAGTCACCGTGCGTAGCCATGATCAAACAACAGCTTGAGCGCTTTAAGCGTCTGGAACTGCTGGGCGGTGCCACCGCTCTGGAAAAACTTGAACGGCTGTCGGCCTGGCTGGGCAGGGATATTTACGTCAAACGCGATGACACCACGCCCCTGGCCATGGGGGGCAACAAGTTACGCAAACTCGAATACCTGGCAGCCGACGCCATCGCCCAGGGCGCCGACACGCTGATCACCGCCGGCGCGATCCAGTCCAACCATGTGCGCCAGACCGCCGCCCTGGCCGCCAAACTCGGCCTGGGCTGTGTGGCCCTGCTGGAAAATCCTACCGGCACCGAAGATCCCAACTACCTGACCAATGGCAACCGCCTGCTGCTGGAACTGTTCGATGCCAAAGTCGAATTGGTGGAAAACCTCGACAACGCCGACGCCCAACTCGCAGCCCTCGCCGACCGCCTGCGCAGTAATGGCAAGAAGCCCTACCTGGTGCCGATCGGCGGCTCCAATGCCCTCGGCGCATTGGGTTACGTGCGCGCCGGGCTGGAGCTTGCGGCGCAGATTGAAGACAGCGCAATTGAGTTCGCCGCCGTGGTGCTTGCCTCTGGCAGTGCCGGCACCCACAGCGGCCTGGCCCTGGCCTTGAGCGAAGCATTGCCGCAGTTGCCGGTGATCGGCATCACGGTGTCGCGCACCGAGCAAGCGCAATTCCCGAAAGTGCAGAGCTTGGCCGAACGCACTGCCGAGTTGCTGGGTGTGGCTATTCCCGAGGCCTTCAAAGTGACCCTGTGGGACGAGTATTTCGGCCCCCGCTATGGCGAGCCGAATGCTGGCACCCTCTCGGCGATCAAACTTTTGGCCAGCCAGGAAGGTCTGTTGCTGGACCCGGTCTATACCGGCAAGGCCATGGCCGGTTTGCTCGACGGCATCGGGCGCCAGCGGTTTGAAGAGGGGCCGATCATTTTCCTGCATACCGGTGGCGCGCCGGCATTGTTTGCCTATGACTCAGTATTCAACTGAATGAATGGGGTCATATTCAAAAATAGAATATGAAATTGTATTTTTATTATTTTCAAGACTTAAAAACCCACCTTATCATCGCGCCGAAGGCGAAGACGCGCTTCGCGCTTTAGGGCAGGATACGACTACCGCGTCACCTGCTTCGCTCACCATAAAAACACAGGGGCTCTCCATGACTATTTCTGCATTTCGTCGCACGCTGTTGGTTGGCACTTTGGGCCTGGCGCTTGGCGCCGGTTGGCTGGGCCAGGCAGTTGCCGGCGAGCAATTGAACACCATCAAGAAGGCCGGCGAGATCAAGATTGGCCTGGAAGGCACCTACCCACCGTTCAGCTTTGTCGATGAAAGCGGCAAGCTCAGCGGTTTCGAAGTGGAGCTGTCCGAAGCACTGGCCAAAGAGCTGGGCGTCAAGGTCAAGCTGCAAGCCACCCCTTGGGACGGCATCCTCGCCGCGCTGGAGTCCAAGCGCCTGGACGCCGTGGTCAACCAGGTGACCATCTCCGAGGAGCGTAAGAAAAAGTATGATTTCTCCAAGCCTTACACCGTGTCCGGTATCCAGGCGCTGGTGCTGAAAAAGAACGTCGACGCGATCAAGAAAGCCGACGACCTTGCCGGTAAAAAAGTCGGCGTGGGCCTGGGCACCAACTACGAACAATGGCTCAAGGACAATCAACCCAAAGCCATTATCAAGACCTACAACGACGACCCAACCAAATTCCAGGACCTGCGCATCGGTCGTATCGACGCGATCCTGATCGACCGCCTGGCTGCCCTCGAATACGCCAAGAAAGCCCCCGACACCGCTGCGGCCGGCGACGCCTTCTCACGTCAGGAATCCGGTATCGCCCTGCGCAAAGGCGAGCCTGAATTGCTCGATGCGGTCAACACGGCCCTCGACAAACTGCGCGCCGACGGCACTTTGAAGAAGCTGTCCGAGAAGTACTTCAACGCTGACGTCACTCAATAATGGAAGCAGGTTTCCAACTCGCGCTGGACTCCGCGCCCTTCCTGCTCAAGGGCGCGTACTACACGGTAATCCTCAGCCTTGGCGGGATGTTTTTCGGCTTGCTGCTGGGCTTCGGCCTGGCCTTGATGCGCCTGTCGCGCTTCAAGTTGCTGAGCTGGACCGCCCGTGTCTACGTGTCGTTCTTTCGCGGCACGCCGTTGCTGGTGCAGCTGTTCCTGATCTACTACGGCTTGCCGCAAGTAGGCATCGAGCTGGATCCGATCCCGGCAGCCATGATCGGCTTTTCGCTGAACATGGCCGCCTATGCCTGTGAAATCCTGCGGGCCGCCATCGCCTCTATCGAGCGTGGCCAGTGGGAAGCCGCTGCCAGTATCGGCATGACCCGTGCGCAGACGTTGCGCCGGGCCATCCTGCCTCAGGCGATGCGCACGGCGTTGCCGCCTTTGGGCAACAGCTTTATTTCATTGGTCAAGGACACGGCGCTGGCCGCCACCATCCAGGTGCCCGAACTGTTCCGTCAGGCCCAACTGGTATCGGCGCGTACCTTCGAAATTTTCACCATGTATCTGTCCGCAGCCCTGATCTACTGGATCCTGGCGAGCATCCTGGCGCATCTGCAAAATCGTCTGGAAGACCGGGTCAACCGGCATGACCTGGAGTCTTGAAGCATGATCGTGGTTGAAAAACTGACCAAACAATTCAACGGTCAGGTGGTGCTCAACGGAATCGACCTTGAGGTCAAGGAAGGCGAAGTGATCGCCATCATCGGCCCCAGCGGTTCCGGCAAGACCACCTTCCTGCGCTGCCTGAATTTTCTCGAAGAACCCACCAGCGGCCGCATCAAGGTGGGTGATATCCAGATCGACGGCAGCAAGCCGCTTAACCAGCAACAGGGCCTGGTACGGCGTCTGCGCCAACACGTGGGCTTTGTGTTCCAGAACTTCAACCTGTTCCCCCACCGTACCGCGCTGGAAAACGTCATCGAAGGCCCGATTGTGGTCAAGAAGATGCCACGGGAAGCGGCGATGGAGTTAGGCCGCAAACTGCTGGCCAGGGTTGGCCTGGCGGGCAAGGAAGCGTCCTACCCCAGGCGGCTGTCCGGCGGCCAGCAACAGCGTGTGGCGATTGCCCGCGCATTGGCCATGGAGCCGGAGGTGATCCTGTTCGACGAACCCACCTCGGCCCTCGACCCGGAACTGGTGGGCGAAGTGCTGGCAACCATCCGCAGCCTGGCCGAAGAAAACCGCACCATGGTCATTGTCACCCACGAGATGAGCTTTGCGCGGGACGTGGCCAACCGGGTGATCTTTTTCGACAAAGGCGTGATCGTTGAACAGGGCGAAGCCAAAGCGTTGTTCGCCAACCCCAGGGAAGAACGCACCCGCCAGTTTCTGAGCAAATTCCTCGCCCACTAACCTACCTTTTGTAGGAGCGAGCTTGCTCGCGAAAAACGCCCAGGCAACGCGGTCAATTTGATTCACCGCGTTACCGTTTACGTTCTTCGCGAGCAAGCTCGCTCCTACAATGGGTTACCGTTTCAGCGCATAAAATACCCCGCCGTACTCCCCTTAAAATCCCCCTCCCCGTCAGACCCTTCTGAATATCCACAAACCCGCCGTTTAGCCTTTTGCCTCCATTGACGCTCCCCGGCCAACCCTCTTATCTAGCGCCTTGAGGATTGGATCCCATCCCGGCTACTGACTGAATCGTTCCTTTCGAATCGCCCTGTGCCTATGCGCCGAAGGTTCGGAACGATGACTGCTGGCTGCAACAAGGAGATTACTTATGACACACACTCAAACCCTGGCCATGCTGCCTGCCCCGAAGCTGCCCCAGGCAGTAGGAAACGGCATCAGCGCCCTGGCCTCCACGCATCTGCAGGTCGACATATCTCCCTACTCGGGCATGGAGGAAGGCGACCTGATCGAACTGTTCTGGAACAACTGCTTTGCCGCCTCGCGCAAGGTGACCGCGTGCAAGATCGGCACCTTCACTCATCTGTGGGTACCGGAAAGCTTTGTGCAGGACGGGCCGGCACGCGTCCACTACCAGGTCCTGCAAATCGGCCATGGCCCGATGCGCTCAGCCGTCGCCCTGGTGCGGGTCAAGACCAACTACCCCGGAGGCCAGCCTGCGCCCTGCCTGAACCACGAAAGTGACGAAAACCAGAATCTCGCCCCTGTGGGCCTGCCCGAAACGATCCGCCGCTATGGCGTCAACAGCAACCAGGTGCGGCGCGGCATTCCGCTGACGATCGAACCTTACTTGAACATGAGCACCGGCGATGCGATCACCCTGCGCTGGGGTGACGTACGCCTGGACCTGCCGAAAATCCAGGCCAAAAACGTGGGTCTGGCAGTGCAGGTGTGGGTGCCGTCCCAAATCATTGTTGAAGCGGGCGACGACTGCCGGTTGGAAGTCACGTACTGCATTCTCGATCGCGTGGGCAATAATTCACGCTGGGCACCGGCCCGCACGCTGCGCATCGCCGCCTGCACACCAGCAACGCCAACCCAGCCCGCCTCGCCCGCGCCTGGCTATCAACCGCGTCGCTTCGGCTCACCCTGTGAACCGGGGTGACAGCCCTTCTATGCATATTCCTAAAAGTTAGTTTATTTAAAGAATTAACACGCTTAGGGTATATGCACCGGACCACCGGACATTCCTGATTTTTCTGTTTTTATTTCATTGAATGCGAGGTCGGTATGGTCAGAATTACCCCGGTGCATAACGCCAGGGCATTGCGTGCAGCCAAGGAGCGGCGCTGATGTCTAACTTGGCTCTAACACCCCCCCAGAGTGATCTGGACGTAGCCCCCCTGTTGTTGCCTGCCACGGTACTGCGCAACGACGCCCAGGCACTGAGTGCGGCCCATGAGCTGGCTCAGGCTGCGCGCCTGCAGGCCGCCACGCGCGACCAGCAGCGCAAGCTGCCGTGGGCGCAGCTGGAACAATTCACCCGCAGCGGCCTGGGCAGTATTTCCATTCCCCGCGAATACGGCGGCCCACAAGTGTCGTTTGTGACCCTGGCCGAAGTCTTCGCGATCATCAGCGCGGCCGACCCGGCACTCGGGCAGATCCCGCAGAACCATTTCGGCATCCTGCACGTGTTGCAGGGCACCGCCACCGAGCGTCAAAAAAAGCAGCTGTTCCAGAGCGTGCTCGACGGTTGGCGCATCGGCAACGGCGGCCCGGAACGCGGTACCAAAAACACCCTGGAGCTCAAGGCACGCCTCACGGCAGAAGGCGATGGGTTCGTGGTCAGCGGCCAGAAGTTCTACTCCACCGGCGCACTGTTTGCCCACTGGGTCGCGATAAAGGCGTTGAATGATGACGGCAAGCAAGTCATGGCCTTCGTGCGGCGTGGCAGTGAAGGGCTACGCATTGTCGATGACTGGTCGGGCTTCGGCCAACGCACCACCGCCAGCGGCACCGTGCTGCTTGACCGCGTGGCGGTAGAGCCGGAGCTGGTGATCGACAACTGGCGCCTTGGCGAAAGCCCGAATATCCAGGGTGCCGTTTCGCAACTGATCCAGGCGGCGATCGACGCCGGCATCGCCCGTGGCGCCCTCGACGACACGATCGCCTTTGTACGCGAGCGTTCACGCCCCTGGATCGACGCCAAAGTCGAGCGGGCCAGTGATGACCTGTATGTGATCGCCGATATCGGCAAGTTGAAGATCGAGCTCCATGCTGCCGAGGCACTGTTGCGCAAGGCCGGCCAGGTGCTGGACCAGGTCAGCGCGGCGCCGATCACCGCGCAGTCCGCCGCGCGCGCCTCGATTGCCGTGGCCGAGGCCAAGGTACTCACCACCGAAGTGGCATTGCAGGTCACCGAGAAGCTCTTCGAACTGGCCGGCAGCCGCGCCACCCTCGCCGAATTCAACCTTGACCGTCACTGGCGCAACGCCCGGGTGCATACCCTGCACGATCCGGTGCGCTGGAAGTATCACGCCATCGGCGCCTATCGACTGAACGGCACCTTACCTGCTCGTCATTCCTGGATTTAACCGACCAGAACACTTTTCCACGAGCTTCTGGAGAAACTCATGACTCTTTCTCAACACGTCGCGGTTATCACCAGCGATGAGCAAGCCCTTATTGTCGCCAGCGACCTTGCTGAAGACTTGCGCCGTGACAGCGCCCAGCGCGACCGCGAACGCCGCCTGCCGTGGCCCGAGCTGGACGTGTTTGCCCGCTCCGGTCTGTGGGGTATTACGGTGCCCAAGGCATTCGGCGGCGCAGGTGTATCCAATGTCACCCTGGCCAAGGTGATTGCACTGATTTCCCAGGCCGATGGCTCCCTGGGCCAGATCCCGCAGAATCATTTTTATGCCCTTGAAGTGCTGCGCGTTAACGGCAACCCCGAGCAGCAAAAGCGCCTGTACGCCGAGGTATTGGCCGGTCAACGCTTTGGCAACGCCTTGGCGGAACTGGGCACCAAGACCGCCCATGACCGCGTGACCAGCCTCACCCGCGATGGCGACGGGTTTCGCATCAACGGGCGCAAGTTCTACGCCACCGGCGCGATCTACGCTCAACGCATCCCCACCTCGGTGGTGGATGAACACGGCGTCCAGCAACTGGCCTTCGTACCCCGTGACAGCGAGGGGCTGACGGTGATCGACGACTGGAGCGGCTTCGGCCAGCGCACCACCGGCAGCGGCTCGGTGGTGTTCGATAACGTGTGGGTCGCAGCGCAGGACGTGATCCCGTTCCAGAGCGCCTTCGAACGCCCGACCACCGTAGGCCCCTTGGCGCAGATCCTTCATGCCGCCATCGACACCGGCATCGCCCGCGCCGCGTTTGAAGATGCCCTGCATTTTGTGCGCACCAAGACCCGCCCATGGATCGATTCCGGCAACGACAAGGCCACCGAAGACCCGTTGACCCTCAAGAGCTTCGGCCACCTGAGCATTCGCTTGCACGCCGCCGAGGCGTTGCTGGAGCGCTCCGGCGAATTCCTCGACCGCGCCCAGGCCGACAGCAATGCCGAAACCGTAGCCGCGGCGTCCATCGCCGTGGCCGAAGTGCGCGCCCTGAGCACCGAGATTTCCCTGGCGGCCGGCAGCACCTTGTTCGAACTGGCCGGCAGCCAGGCGACCCTGGCCGAACATGGCCTGGACCGCCATTGGCGCAACGCCCGAGTACACACGCTGCATGATCCGGTGCGCTGGAAATACCACGCGGTAGGCAACTATTACCTCAACGATGAAAACCCGCCGCTGCGGGGGACCATCTGATGAGCAAGAAAAAGATCCTGCTCAATGCCTTCAACATGAACTGCATCGGGCATATCAACCACGGGTTGTGGACTCACCCACGGGACAACTCGACCGAGTACAAGACCCTCCAATACTGGACCGAACTGGCGCAGATCCTTGAGCGCGGGTTGTTCGATGGTTTGTTTATCGCCGATATCGTCGGTGTCTATGACGTGTACCAGAACTCCATTGACGTGCCGCTCAAGGAGTCCATCCAACTGCCGGTCAACGACCCGCTGCTGCTGGTCTCGGCCATGGCTGCCGTCACTCGGCACCTTGGCTTCGGCCTTACCGCCAACCTGACCTACGAGCCGCCGTATCTGTTCGCCCGGCGCATGTCCACGCTCGATCACCTGAGCCGTGGCCGCGTCGGCTGGAACATCGTCACCGGCTACCTCGACAGCGCCGCCAAGGCCATGGGCCTCACCCAACAGGTCGAACATGACCGGCGTTACGACCAGGCCGATGAATACCTGCAGGTGTTGTACAAACTCTGGGAAGGCAGCTGGGAAGACGACGCGGTGCTTAACGACCCGCAAACGCGGGTGTATGCGCAACCGGGCAAGGTGCACAAGGTGGAGCACCACGGCGAGTTTTATCAGGTAGAGGGTTACCACCTGTGCGAGCCATCGCCGCAGCGTACGCCTGTGCTGTTCCAGGCCGGCAGTTCCGAGCGTGGGCTGCTGTTCGCCGGGCGTCATGCCGAGTGCGTATTCATCAGCGGGCAGAACAAGGCCGCCACCAAACAACAAGTGGACAAGGTGCGCGCCAGCGCAGTGGAGGCTGGGCGCAACCCGGCTGACATCAAGGTGTTTATGGGCCTGAACGTGATCGTGGGCGCCACCGAAGCGCTGGCGTGGGCAAAGCACGCCGAGTACTTGAGCTATGCCAGTGCGGAAGCCGGCGTGGCGCACTTTTCGGCGTCCACGGCGATTGATTTTTCCGCCTACGCACTGGACGAACCGATCCAGTACGTGAAGAGCAATGCGATCCAGTCGGCTACCAAGAACCTGCAAAACAACGACTGGACCCGGCGCAAATTGCTCGAACAGCACGCCCTGGGTGGGCGCTATATCACCCTGGTGGGCTCGCCTGAGCAGGTTGCCGATGAGTTGGAATCCTGGATCAGCGAGACCGGCCTGGATGGCTTCAACCTGACGCGCGTTGTGACGCCGGAGAGCTACGTGGATTTCATTGACCTGGTGATACCGGAATTACAACGACGTGGCTCGTACAAAACCGAATATGAGCAGGGCACGCTGCGGGAAAAAGTCTTCCACGGCACCGCTCGCTTACCCGAACAACACACCGGCTCCAGCTACCGACACTGATCAAAAATGTGGGAGGGGCGGTGCGACGATTCGACTTGCCCCCGATAGCGGTGGGTCAGACACAGCTGTATTCACTGACACTCCCCATCGGGGGCAAGCCCCCTCCCACAGTTGACCGCGTAAGTCTTACCAATACCTTATGACTGGAAATTGATTATGAAAAAGACCCTGCTCACCCACCCAGTCAAAGCACTGGCCCTGGCCTTCGGCTTATTCAGCACAGCGGTGTTCGCCGCCGACGCGCCGCTGAAAATCGGCACCACCGCCGCGTTCGCCATTCCGCTGGAAGCGGCCGTAGAAGAGGCCGGCAAGCAGGGCCTGAAAGTCGAACTGGTCGAGTTCAGCGATTGGATCGCTCCCAACGTCAGCCTCGCCGCCGGCGACATCGACGTGAACTACTTCCAGCACATTCCCTTCCTGGAAAACGCCAAGGCCGCCGCCGGGTTTGACCTGGTGTCTTACGCACCGGGCATCATCAACAACGTCGGCCTGTATTCCAAGCAATACAAAAGCTTCAACGACCTGCCCGAAGGCGCCAGCGTGGCCATTGCCAACGACCCGATCAACAGCGGGCGCGGTCTGCAACTGCTGGCCAAGGCCGGGCTGATTACCCTCAAACCGGGCGTAGGCTACAAGGCCACCGAAGAAGACATCATCAGCAACCCGAAAAAACTCAAGATCCTGCAGGTGGAGGCCGTGCAACTGGTACGCGCCTATGACGATGCCGACCTGGTGCAGGGCTACCCGGCGTATATCCGCCTGTCCAAGACCTTCGATGCGGAGTCGGCGCTGCTGTTCGATGGCCTCGACCACCCGGAATACGTGATCCAGTTCGTGATTCAGCCCAAAAGCAAAACCGACCCACGGGTGATCAAGTTCGTGGACATCTACCAGCATTCGCCCGTGGTACGTGCCGCCCTGGATAAATCTCTGGGCAAGCTCTACCAAGTCGGCTGGGAAGATAAAAAATGACCGCCGCCAACGCCCAACTGCGCGACCTGGGCCATGCGCCCAGGGACGCCCAGCAGACAGAACTGCACCCGGATCTGAACCACGCCCACGTGCGTTTTATCAACCTGGGCAAAACCTATGGCGGCACCGTACACGCCCTGCAAGGCATCGACCTGGCGATCCAGCGTGGCGAAGTGTTCGGCATCATCGGCCGCAGCGGTGCCGGCAAGTCATCGCTGATCCGCACCATCAACCGCCTGGAACAACCCAGCAGCGGGCGCGTGCTGATCGATCAGGTGGACATCGGCGGCTTCGATGAAGACCACCTGGTCGCACTGCGCCGGCGCATCGGCATGATCTTCCAGCACTTCAACCTGATGTCGGCCAAGACCGTATGGCAGAACGTCGAACTACCTCTCAAGGTCGCCGGCGTGACCCAGGCACAACGCGTGCGTAAGGTGCATGAACTGCTGGAGCTGGTAGGTCTGCAAGACAAACACAAGGCGTATCCGGCGCAGCTTTCCGGAGGTCAGAAACAGCGCGTCGGCATCGCCCGCGCGCTGGTGCACGACCCCGAAATTCTGCTGTGCGACGAGGCCACCTCGGCCCTCGATCCGGAGACCACCCAATCGATCCTCGGCCTGCTGCGCGAGATCAACCAACGCCTGGGCCTGACCATTGTATTGATCACCCATGAAATGGCAGTGATCCGCGAGATCTGCGACCGCGTGGTGGTGCTGGAACACGGGCGCATCGTCGAGCAAGGCCCGGTGTGGCAAGTGTTCGGCAACCCGCAACATGAGGTCAGCAGAACCCTGCTCGCACCCCTGCAACATGGCCTGCCGCCCGAAGTGCAAAGCCGCCTGCAGCCGACACAAACCTCGGCTGATGCGGCGCTGGTGCTGCGCTTGCAATTCACCGGCAGCGATACCGACGAACCGGACCTGGCCGCACTGTTCAGCGCCCTCGGCGGCCGCGTGCGTTTGCTGCAAGGCGGTGTGGAACGTATCCAGGGGCACGCTTTGGGGCAATTACTGCTGGCGGTGAATGGCTCGCCGCACAATGCCGAAGAACTGCGTAACCGCGCCGGCAATTGGGCACAACGGGTGGAGGTGCTGGGCTATGTGGTTTGATCGTTTAGTACAGGGCGCTATCGACACCTTGTTGATGGTCGGTGTGTCGTCGCTGATTGCATTACTGGTGGGCATTCCGCTGGCGGTTTTCCTGGTCACCAGCGACAAGGGCGGCATCTACCAGGCACCGGCGCTTAACCGCGTGCTGGGAGCGTTCGTGAATCTGTTCCGCTCTATTCCGTTCCTGATCCTGATGGTGGCGCTGATCCCGTTCACGCGCTTGATCGTCGGCACCACCTATGGCGTATGGGCGGCAGTGGTACCGCTGACCATCGCCGCCACGCCGTTCTTTGCACGCATCGCCGAAGTGAGCCTGCGCGAGGTCGACCACGGCCTGATCGAAGCCGCTCAGGCCATGGGCTGCCGCCGCTGGCACATCATCTGGCATGTGCTGTTGCCAGAGGCGCTCCCAGGCATCGTCGGCGGGTTCACCATCACCCTGGTGACCATGATCAACTCATCGGCCATGGCCGGGGCGATTGGCGCCGGTGGCCTGGGCGACATTGCCTACCGCTATGGCTACCAGCGCTTTGACACACAGATCATGCTGACCGTGATTGTGTTGCTGGTGGTGCTGGTGGCGGTGATTCAACTGAGTGGGGACCGCTTGGCGCGGGTGTTGAACAAGCGCTGAGTGCGCGTTCATACCTGTCAACTATGACAGTTGTTGACCATGTTCTTTGTATATCTAATCAGACCGTGAACGTTTCCCCAAGGACGGACTGATGATGAAAGCACACCTAATGAAAATCGCGGGCAGCCTGTTGGCGAGTGTACTTGCATTGACGGCCAATGCTGCCCACTACGTCAAATTGGGGCCTATGGCTGGGCAGTGCGAAACCACCAGCATCAACGACAACGCTATTGCTGTCGGCAACTGCTCGCCCCCCAGCTCCAGCGCCAACAATATTCCCTGGGTGTCGAACGTGAACACAGCAGATTCACAAGTGGCGTTGGCGTCACTGGTTGCGGGCCAACCCTGTTACGCCAACGCTGTCTCCAACGGCAGCTGGATTAGTGGCACCTGTAAGAATGCCAATAATAGCGTCACAGCCGTAACATGGAACGTCACCACACCGGGCAATCCGACAGCGCTCGCACCGCTCCCTGGCACATTGTTACGCGCTGCTGATGTGCAGACCATCATTAACGCGTTCAATCAGCGTGGCGATATGGTTGGATCAAGCATCAGTAGCAACGGCAAGGAGTTCTCCACCATTGTGTGGCTCGCTGGAACCGACACGCCTAAGCGAGTTTACTCATCGCTGATTGGACTGGCTGGATACAACGACGGATGTTCCCCGGTGGACATCAACAATGTTCTCATGAGTGGCTACCCTAGCATTGCCATGAACTGTCCAGGCAACGACGGCATTCCCATTCCTAAAATAGCGCAGGCTAACGCCACTGGTTATACCGTGACATCCTTGCCCCTCGCTACCGGGGCCAACCATTGCGTGGTCACTGGCCTCAATAACGCCCTACAATCCATAGGCTTTTGCGAGTATCCCAACACCAATGCCAACCCGGCCCGAACAGCAGTCTGGAATACACCCACGTCGGCTCCGCTGACTCTGAATCTGGCAATCGGCACCATGAACTATGGACGCGCAATCAATAGCAACGGAATTGCCCTGGTAGAGCGCAAGGATAACGACGGCAGGACCAGCTATTTCACGTGGATTCCTCCTGCCGGAATATTTGGTATCCAGCTGATTGAGCCTCCACCGAAAACATGGACCCAGGCATTCAGCATTGCTGACAACAACACGGTGGCTCTGAACAGGACTAATGATGCTCAGTACACAGTCGGATGTATCTGGCATCCTGCTTCCGGTGAAAATCCTGCCAAATACAGCTGCCTTGAAGCAATTAACGGTGGCCGAAACAGTGCGCTCAAGGCCGTTTCCCAAAGCGGGAATTATGCCGCTGGTCAGAACGTTGATAGCGAGCAGGACGTTCAAGCTGTGGCGGTAAAACTTTACTGAAAGGGATGCTTACGAGCTCAAACACCATTTAATACTCGACACATTCGACCCAGGAGATTCAGCACATGCCAAACCTCATGACTTCCAGCGGCTTCGTGTCGGCCGTCTTCGTGCTGTTCGCTACCGTAAACGAAAATGCAGCAGCCACTCCCATCTCTTCTGCACCGACATTCGTTGTGCCACAGAACTTCGCAATCGTTGTCCGAGCCGGGGAAAACGGTTTTTCTTGGGTCAGCTCTCGAACCGATAACCGTTCGATGCAGGAGGTGAGGGCAGTGGGCTCCGCCCGCCTGGAAACCCGCTAGCTCACGGGCACTCATCCAGCTGGGCAACGCTGGCGCGGGGCACGAAGGTGATGGTTTTTTCCTTGGCCTGCCAGGGCCGCACGATGTAGCTGCCATCCGAGTCGGCCATCACCCGCAGTTTCACGCTGCGCTTGGGGTTGTCGGCGTCTACCAGCACGCCGGGAACCTTGGCCTCTGCCGCCCAGGTCATCAACGTACAAACGCGCCCTCCCGAGGCGGAGCCTTGCAACGGCAGGCCGCCCAACTTGGCCCCGCTCGCCGGGATCAGCCCGAGTAAAACGATGAGGGCAAAGGCCACCAGTGAGGCGAACGCCACCGGGTTTTTCTGAACGCGCATGCGCACCACCAGGCAGGCGGCGCTCCCTTGGATCAGGAACAGCACGGCCATTTCGGCGGCCATGAACGGCGCAAAGAACACGGCGCTGTCGGAGTACTCGCTGAAGGCGCGGGAGACCGGCACCGTCACCATCAGAATGACCACCATTTGAACCACCCCGGCGCCAGCACTGGCCAGCCAGAACTCCCCGGACAACTCACGCAGGGCAACATGGGCGGGCCTGGCGCGAATGATGATGCCGACATAGGCCACTACCGCCGCCATGATCGCCACGATCCAACTGAGCGTCAGCAACAGCCCACTTTCGGCGTTCACGGACAGGTACACGGCGGACATCCAGAACACGAACATCACCAATAGGCTGGCCGCCCAATGTCCCAGTAAACGCCTGTGCTGGGCCGTCTCTTGCGGCGACTGCGGGCTGAGATTGAGTTGATCACTCAGGCGCACACCGGTGCCGTTCAGGCGCGTGAACAAGATGAACGTGGGCACCAGGATTGACGCGCCCATCATGCCGATCACAAATACCAACATGGCGAACATCGCCGGCAATGCGGTGAACGCCGACGCCGACAGGATACTCAGCGGCACCTTTTCCATCTGGATGTACTGGTACAGGTACAGGCCTGCCACCGAGAGAATCCCCACCGTCAGCGGCCAGGCACGCTCATTGAGCCACAACAGGCCATTGCTCAATCTCGTGGCGTATTGGTCTACCTTGTTCGGCGCGGTGTCGTTGCCAACGGGTGAACGTTTTTCCTCTTCCATGGATGGATAACTCTCTTTGAATTAAAGCCGAATCTTACCCAGAATCCCGCGGGGCGGTATGTCGGAATACCACAGTACGAACCCAGTGAAGTGCACTACATCGAATACACGTCTTTAAACTGAATCAGACGGAGCCTGAGGTTCCCTGTCACGAGTGCGGAGCAAACGCTGAAACTACTCGCCTATACCTGTTAACTTTGACAGTTGTTGATTGTTTTCTGCGTGTATCTAATCAAACAGAATCTCTCGCCAAGGATGGACTGATGATGAAAATGCACTCTTTAGGGGTTGCAGGTTGCCTGTTACTGAGCGCGGCCAGCTTGACCGTCAACGCTGCCGCCTACACCAACTTAGGGCATGAAGCGGGAGCACAATGCGAAACCTCCGGCATCAACGACAGTGGTATCGCTGTGGGCAATTGCACTCCGGCCAGTGCCAGCGCCAACAATGTCCCTTGGTTAGCAGATACGAACACAGAGAACTCACAAGTAGCGCTCAAGCCATTGGTTGCTGAACAGCCTTGCCGCGCCCTCAATATCTCGAACGCCGGCTGGATCGGCGGTATCTGCAAGAACGCAAACAATGTCAACACCGCCGTGGTCTGGAACGCCACTCCAAATAACACTCCGACACCTCTCAAGCCGCTTCCTGGGGTAGTGCTGCCGTTGCGTGCCGCGGACGTAAAAACAATCATCATGGCGTCCAATCAACGCGGGGATATGGTTGGATGGAGCATCAGCAGCAATCAGGAGCTATCTACCGTCATATGGCTCGCGGGGGATGACACGCCTAAGCGGGTATTTTCTTCGCTGCTTGGACTGCTTGGGTACAACGATAAATGCGTTCCAGTGGGCGTCAGTGACAGCCTTTCGAATGGCTACCCCAGCATTGCCATGAACTGTCCCAGCACCAACGGCATCACAATTCCCCAAGTAGCTAAGGCTAACGTTACGACCTATACCATAAGCTCTTTACCCATAGCGACTGGAGCCAATCGTTGCTATGTCAAAGGGATCAATAACACACTGCAATCGGTAGGTTACTGCGAGTATCCCGATACCGCCACCAACCCGGTCCGGACAGCAGCCTGGATGACACCGACGACAGCGCCTCTGACCTTGACCCTTTCTATCAAGTCCAAAAATGCCGGACGCGCAATCAATAACTCAGGGGTTGTGCTGGCATCACGGCAGGACGATACCGGTAGAGTGAGCGACTTAACGTGGATTCCCCTAGCGGGGTTGGCGGGCATTCAGCTGATTCAGCCCCCGACGGGAGCCGTGTCGACACAAGCGTTCGGTATTGCCGATAACAATACTGTTGCGCTTAACAGCGACGTTGATCAGTACCTCACCGGCTGTATCTGGTCACCTGCAACCGGTGGAAACGCTGCGACCACCCATTGTCTGGCTTCGATTGGTGGAGGCAAAAAAAACTGGCTGAGCACCTTCTCTCAAAGCGGAAGCTACGCCGGGGGTGTAAACCTCAACAGCACCCAGGATATGGATGCGGTAGCAGTGGAGCTGCCCTGAGTGCATTAATACTTGAGGCAGCAAACGCCACTTCATGCCAACGATCTATAACTTCAGGGAAAAATCATGTCAAAACTCATGACGTCGAACAGCCTTGCGTCTGTCACATTGTTATTTAGTGTTGCTATAAGCGGTACCGCTGCAGGCACCCCATCGATGACAGGGGAGGTAATTTCTGAACTTGTCCTAGACAACGCCACCGCCATCTCTTTTCCACTTGAACCTTGGCCTTTGCCACCACCTGAAACGCGGAAGGTGGTAGGACAATTTTGCTACCTATTTCCTTGTAAGACGGGCGGTCCTGATTGGCACAATATTTACGAAGATTAGTTAAGCCTAGATTGTGGTAGCGGCCCAGGCATCGGATATAGTTGCTGTGTTCTCACTGAAATAGCCCTATGAAACTCGAACCCGACGACCTCAACCAGATCACCGCCACCACCCTGGGCCATTACAACAAGGTGGCCGAAGACTTTCGTGAAGGCACCCGCGATCACGATGTGAGCCAGAACATCGACGCGCTGCTGCGGCATATCCAGGGCACGCCGCCGTTCACCGTGCTGGATTTCGGCTGTGGGCCGGGACGGGATTTGCAGACGTTTACGCGCATGGGGCATATCGCCGTGGGCCTGGATGGCTCCGAGCGGTTTGCGCAGATGGCGCGGGAGGACAGTGGCTGTGAAGTGTTGCAGCAGGACTTTCTTAAACTGGCCCTGCCCGCCGAGCGCTTCGATGGAGTGTTTGCCAATGCGGTGCTGTTTCATATTCCCAAGCAGGAACTGCCACGGGTGCTCAAAGAGCTGCATGGCGCATTGAAGCCTGGAGGTGTGCTGTTCAGCTCCAACCCACGGGGTGAAAATCAGGAAGGTTGGAATGGGCCAAGGTATGGTTCTTATCACGACCTGCAGGCGTGGCAGGCCTTGCTGACCGCGGCCGGGTTTGAAGAGCTGGAGCATTACTATCGGCCGGCCGGGTTGCCGCGGGAGCAGCAGCCTTGGTTGGCCAGTGTGTGGCGTAAGATTTAGTGCTGCATCGCCTGTACCTGCCTCATCGCAGGCAAGCCAGCTCCCACCTTTGGAATGCGTTCCCCTGTGGGAGCCGGGCTTGCCCGCGATGGCGCCGTAACGGGCAGCGTTATTTCACCTGATACACCACCGGCTCCTTCCCCTCCACCAGCACCGTCACACTGCGCCCGGCATACCCCTGTTTTTCCACCGCCGAGAAATTCGCCACCAGCCGCGTCCCATCTGCGAAGGTGGTTTGCTGCAAGAGTTTGTCCACCGTCAGCCAGCGAAAATCAGTCATCGCCTGAGTCGCCAACCGCTGATGCAGAGGCCGAAAAAACCGGTCCTGGCGCTGAATCACCGGCAGCCTGTCCTTGAGTGTCGCCGCACTCAAGTGATACAGCGGCGGTACGTTGTAGAGCAGTTGGGCCAGTTCATTTTCAGCCCGTACATTGCTCAGCTTGAGGTTGTCGAACAGCCAGTGATGGGTGGTGATCACCGAGCCATGGAACACCGCCTGATACAACGGCAACCGCAGCGTCGGGTCGAAATACACCGTGCGCAGCGACGCTTTCAACGGCACAGGCTTGAAGAACACCGCCGGCTGCTCTGCCGGGTACCAGTTGCCGACGTAATAGGGCGACTGCCGGTCGCGGGTCATGTCCCGGTCGCCCCAGCCAATGACCGGTGTTTGCATACCATGGGCAAACAGAATGCCCTCGGCGGTGATGGCGTTGCCGTCTTCGGAGCCCGCGGGCAGTTTTAGTGAAGTGTTGATCCAGCGCGAGGCGTCGATATTGCCCTGGGCATTCTGCGCCTGAGTCATGGAAGCGCCGTCGCGGTAGCTGTCGAAGACCATGCTGGTGGCATACGCATCGAGGAACCAGGCATTGAAACCGGCTGCGGCCTGCACCGCTCGCACCCGAGCCTCCAGCAGCGGTCGCACACAGCGCGGGTCTGTGTAGTGGCCAGATTGCTGAAAACCGGTTTTCGGCTGGCCGTTTTTCAACACGATTGCGCAGTCGCGGTAGGCCTTGCCGCCCAGGTGGGCAGTGGCCCAGTCCGGATTTTCGCTGGCCGACAGCGCCGTTTCATACGAGTCGTAAGGCGCCATCAGGTAGCCGGCAGCCACGCCTGCGCGAATCGCTTCGGGGTGCCAGAGCCCGCCTTCCCACCCATCGCCCAGGGTCAACAGCAGACGCGAGAGCCCCGCGTCACGCAAGGCCTGGAGGGTGGAATTACCCCAGGTTTCGGGACGATCACTCAAGGCCGCGGCGAAATCCCGGGCCAGCTCGCTACGCACCTCGCCGTAGCGAGCGGCAAGGCGATTCATGTCGGGTTCTTCCACTTGCCAGGCTTGCCGGGCCTTCTGGTTGATGGCCGCATTGAGGCCGCGCAACAGCACGGTTTGCTCATAACGATTCAACGGGGTTGTGTGCGCCAGCACCTTCGCCGGTTCTTGGTCCAGCAGCCCGCCGAGCTCGTGGGTACGCAGCCGCTTGATCAACGCTGGCCAATCACGCACATCATCCAGCGTCAGCAAGCCGTTGCCCCAGAGGTAAACGTGACTGGCACCGAGCAATTTTACCGCCTCGGGAGTTTGCCGCAGCTTGTCCGCCAGAGGCTCGTAACGGCCCTGCTCGATCAACCACTGGCGATAACGCTTGGCGCCGGCCAACGGGTCGGCATCGCCCAGGTACAGGCGCAGCGTCATCGGCACGTCGGGGGCCAGGGGTGTGAAGTCATGGAACGCTGACAACGCCAGGCCCTGGCCGTCCGGCTGCCATTCAAGGCGATTGTTGTAGGGGTTGGTCAGCAGCCAGTTAAGCGTAAAGCGCCCGTGATCCAGGCCCCACAAGGGCAAGCTCAGGTCCTGGGTGGTATTGACCTCGCCGCGCTCCAGCAGGAACGCTTTCCAAACGGCGTTATCAACGGGGACATAATGCCCTTCAGCCAACGGCCAGATCAGCGCCTGGCCCATGGCCGTAGCCGGCTGGCGCAGCAAGGCCAGTTCACCTGGCTCGCGGGCGCTGATAGACAGGGACAGTTCGCGATGCTCAAGCCGGGCCGTCAGACGGTAGGCGCCGCTGTCCCATTGCCAGGAGGCCTGTGCGGCATCAGCTTGCAAAGCACTGACGGCGTGCGCGGTGACACCGCTGGAGGCTTGTACCGGGGCCTCGCCCGCTGGCGTGACACGCAGGGCCAGGGTTGCGGGGTTGAGGTCAACGCGCCACAGGGCGTTTTCCAGCACGGTGGAGGCAAAGACTGAGGGCGCAAGAACAAGCGCACAGAGCACAAGGATAGGACGCAGGCACTGCATGGGTATCGACCTGGACGGAGAAGTGAGGTCGAGAGGGTAAAACATGCAGCCGTTGGCCGGGGCAACAAGTGGACTTTTCGGAAGCTTCCCACAGCCTCAAGCGAGATCAAGATCCAAATGTGGGAGGGGGCTCGCCCCCGATAGCCATGGGTATCTACAACTTATGTAACCACTGCCGACGCTAACCACGATGCGAAGCGAGCCGCTCTTGCTCTTGCTCTTGATCTGCTTTTGATCTCAGGCGCCCCGTCAAACCACGCTGGCCGGAATTCGACAGGGATTTGGGGGGTAAACCGGCAGGGATGCCGGTTTAGCCGCCCCGCGCCATGGATGGCGCGTGGCGGCGGCCCCCCAAATCAATGGCGGATTACGGGCACACCGAGCCTAGGCGAGGTGCCGAGTGGTGGGGCAAGAGCCTTTTGGTTACTTTGGGGCTCTTTTCCAAAGTGACCCGCTGTAAAAGCGGAACCAATAGCAGCCGCTACCCAAATAACGGATATGCACTCGATCAAAGTCCAGCATCCTGGTCGGCTCTTAGGCCGCCATCGGGGGCAAGCCCCCTCCCACAGGTCCGGCGGCTCACCAAAGAGTTGTGTAGATACCTATGCCCCGATAGCGGTAGTCCAGTCAGTGATGGGTTGACTGATCACCGCCATCGGGAACGAGCCCCTCCCACAGTTTTAGCTGCGTTGTTCCTGTTGCTCTTGCTTAGGCTCGCGGATCTTGTACCAGGCCACATACAGCGCCGGCAGGAACAACAGCGTCAGCAACGTGGCGATAATAATCCCGCCAATCATCGCGTAAGCCATCGGCCCCCAGAACACTTCCCGGGCAATCGGGATCATGCCCAGGCTCGCCGCCGCCGCGGTGAGCAGAATCGGCCGACGCCGGTGTTCGGTCGCTTCCACCACCGCATCCCACGGCGTATAGCCGGCCTCTTCATACTCATGAATCTGCGTCACCAGGATCACCGAGTTGCGAATGATGATGCCGATCAGCGCCAGGATCCCCAGGATCGCCACAAAGCCCATCGGCGTACCGGTGGGAATCAACGCCAGTACCACGCCGATCAGCCCCAGCGGCGCGACGCTGGCCACCAGGAACATCTTCTGCACGCTGTGCAACTGGATCATCAGGAACGTGGCCATCAGGAACAGCATCAACGGCACCACGCTGGCAATCGGGCCCTGGGCCTTGCCGCTTTCCTCCACGGTGCCGCCGGTGGCGACTTTGTAGCCCACCGGCAGGCCGTCGCTGAATTTCTGAATGGTCGGCGCCAACTGCTTGACCAGGTCGGTCGGCTGCATCTCATCGCGCACCGCGGCCTTGATGGTAATCGTCGGTTTGCGATCACGACGCCACACCAGCGGCTGCTCCAGTTCGTAACGCACCGTGGCAAAGGCCAGCAATGGAATCGAGGTGCCGTTGGGCGTCACGATCTGCAGGTTCTGCAAGGTTTCCGGCGTACCGCGCTCGGCATCTTCGGCGCGACCGACCACGTTGATCAGGTAGATATCGTCGTGTACCTGGGTCACCGCCGCGCCGCTGACCACGCTGTTCATCAACTGCGCCACGTCTTCGGACGACAGCCCCAGTTGCCGCGCCTTGTCCTGGGCGATGTCGACGCGCAGCACTTTGCCCGGCTCGTTCCAGTCGTAGATGATCTCGCCCAGGTGGGTGTTCTGATCCAGCAAGGTCGCCAGTTCGATGGCGTGCTTGCGCACCTGGTCTGTGTCTTTACCGGACACGCGATACTGGATCGGCCGCCCGACCGGCGGGCCCATTTCCAGCGGCTGCACGTAGCTGCCGATACCGACAAAATCATCGCGCAAGCGTTGTTGCAGGCGGGCGATCAGGGCGCCACGCTCTTCCAGGCCCTTGCTCACAATCACCAGTTGCGCGTAGTAGGGGTTTTCCAACTGCTGGTCCAGCGGCAGGTAAAAACGGATAGCGCCCTGGCCGATGTAGGTGCTCCAGCGAGCGATGTCCGGGTCGTCCTTGATGATCGCTTCGAGGCGGTCAACCGCCTTGCGCGTCTCATTGATCGAGGCGTTTTGCGGCAGGTTCAGATCAACCAGGATTTCCGGGCGATCCGATGACGGGAAAAACTGATTCTGCACAAACTGCATGGAAAACACCGAGGCCGCAAACAGCGCCACGGTAATACCGATAGCCCACCAGCGGTTGCGCATGGCCCAGAGCATACCGCCATTGAACGCACGGCCAATGCGCCCAGGCTCGGCGTTATGCGGCTTCACATTGGCGCTGAGAATATGCACGCCGATCACCGGCGCAAACAGCACCGCCACGACCCAAGACACCAGCATCGCCACGGCAATCACCGCGAACAGGGTAAAGGTGTACTCGCCTGCCGAACTGGCGTTGAGGCCAATCGGTACGAAACCGGCCACGGTCACCAGCGTACCGGTGAGCATCGGGAAGGCCGTGGAGGTATAGGCGTAGGTGGCGGCCTGCTCCTTGGTTTCGCCTTTTTCCAGGCGCGTGATCATCATCTCCACGGTGATCATCGCGTCGTCCACCAACAGGCCCAGAGCAATGATCAAGGCGCCCAACGAGACCCGCTGCATGGTGATGCCGCTGTATTCCATGAACACGAACACCAGCGCCAGCACCAGCGGGATCGAGCACGCGACCACCAGCCCGGCGCGCATGCCGAGGCTGATAAAGCTCACCACCAGAACGATGATCACGGCTTCGAACAACGCGCTGGTAAAGCCGCCCACGGCCTCTTCCACCACTTCGGCCTGGTCGGACACCTTGTGCACACCAACGCCCACCGGCAGGTCGGCGGTCAGCTCGTCCATGCGCCCGTGCAGCGCCTTGCCGAACGACTGAATATTGCCGCCCTTCTGCATGGCGATCGCCAAGCCAATTGCCGGTTTGCCGTTGAAGCGGAACATCGGCCGCGCCGGATCCACATAGCCACGGCTGATGTCGGCAATATCCGCCAGCCGATAGAAGCGGTCATTGAGGCGCAGGTTGACGTTGGCCAGGTCTTTCTCCGAGGCGAACTGCCCCGAGGTGCGCACCGAAATCCGCTCCGGCCCGGCCTCGATCACCCCGGCCGGCGTTACCGCATTCTGCGATTGCAGGCTTTGCACGACCTGGCGCTGGTCAATGCCCAATGCCGCCAGTTTGCGCGTGGAGAAGTTCAGGTAGATCACTTCGTCCTGCTGGCCGATCATCTCGACCTTGCCCAGCCCCGGCACCGAGCGGATTTCGGCGCGCACCTGCTCTACGTAGTCGCGCAACTGGCGCATCGACAAGCCGTCGCCAGTAAAGGCGTACACCGAGCCGAATACGTCACCGAACTCATCGTTGAACGACGGCCCCTGCAAGCCCTGGGGGAAGGTGCCGCGAATGTCGTCGATCTTCTTGCGAACCTGGTACCAGATCTCCGGAATGGCCTTGGCGCTGGTGGTGTCCTTGAGGAACACAAACACCGTGGACTCACCCGGTCGCGTATAGCTTTTCACATAGTCGAGGGAGTCGAGCTCTTCGAGTTTTTTCTCGATGCGATCAGTGACCTGCTTGAGGGTTTCCTCCTGGGTCGCGCCCGGCCAGCGGGTCTGGATCACCATGGTCTTGATGGTGAACGAGGGGTCTTCCTCGCGGCCCAGGTTCATATACGAGAACACGCCCATCAGCAGCGCGACGAACATCAGGTACCAGACGAAGGACTGATGCTTGAGGGCCCAGTCGGATAAGTTGAAGCTCCCTTTCATCGCGGGCTGTCCTCGTCGATTTTGACTTTTTGCCCGGGTTTCAGGCTGTTCACGCCGGCTGTGACAATGCGCTCGCCAGCTTTGATGCCGCCATTGACCAGGACGCTGTCGGCATCCCGGCTGACCACGCTGACGTCGCGTGGCTGCACGGTCTGGCTCTGGGTATCAAGCAGCCAAATGCGCGTCTTGCCGTCGACTTCCTGCAAGGCGCTCAGGGGCAATTCGATACGCGGCGTAATGGCGCTGCTCAAGGTCACGCTGATAGCGGTGCCCAGGCGGAACGCGGCGGGGGTATCGGTCAGGCTCAGGCGTGCGCGGCGGGTGCGCGTGGCGCTTTGAGCCTGGGGCTCGATCTCGCGCACGATGGCGGTGGTCTGCACGCTGGGGTCCAGTTGACCGGCGACCAGAAACACCACATCCGCCGGCAGGCGCTCGGCCAGGCCCGCGGGCAGATCGATCACCGCTTCCTTGATGTCGGGGCGAGCCAGGGTCACCACCTGCTGCCCGGCGCTGACGACCTGACCAGCCTCGGCATTCCAGGCGGTGACGATGCCAGCGTGGTCGGTGCGCAGTTCGGCGTAGTTGAGCTGGTCCCTGGCCTGGTTGACCGAGGCACGGGCCTGATCAAGGGTGGCCTGGGTGGTTTTCAGATCGGTCTGCGCCACATCCAACTGAGCCTGGGCGCCGACGCCGCGATTGAACAGCTCTTGCTGACGACGGGCATTGGCCTGGGCATTGATGAACTGTGCCTGCACGCGAGCAAGGTCGCCCTGGGCGGCACGCAATTGGTTCTGCTGGTCGGTGGGGTCGAGCACGGCAAGCAAGGCGCCCTTCTCTACCTCGGCGCCCACGTCGACGGCGCGACGGGCAATACGGCCCGGCACTCGGAAACCCAGGTTGCTTTCATAGCGGGCCTGGATAGTGCCGGCGAAACGGCCGAGGTTTTCCTGGTCTTGCGCCTTCACTTCCATGGACAACACCGGGCGCACAGGCTCCGGCGGCGCCTCTTCCCTGGAGCAAGCCATCAGCACCAGGCTGGCGGCGACGATAACCGTCAACTGCTTCATGGCTGGGCTCCTTGCTGGGCGATCTCGACCACCATGCCGGGGTTCAGCAATTGCCCACCGGCCACTACGACTTTTTCGCCGCCTTTAAGGCCCTCGCCAATAATCACTTTGCCGGTGAGGTAACGGGCCACCGTGACCTTGTGCAGTTGCGCCTTGCCGTCGGCATCCACCAGCCATACGGCGGGTTCGCTGAGGTCTTTGGTCAAGGCCGCCCAGGGCAATTCGATGCTGGCCTTGGCCGGGCCGTTGGCGGTGGCGCTCACCACCGAGCCCAGCTCCATGCCTTTGGGCAGGCTTTGCAGGGCGATCTTCACTTGTACCGTGCCGGTATTGGCCGCCACTGCCGGCGTCACTTCACGCACCTTGCCCACGGCCTTGATGCTCGGGTTGTCGAGCAGGCTGACGGTAATCGGCGCATCGGGCGGCGGCTCCACCAGCAGGGATTCGTACACGTTGAATACCGCGTCACGCTCGCCATCACGGGCCAGGCTGAAGATCGGTACGGTGGCTTGTACCACCTGGCCGACCTCGGCCTGGCGCGCCGTGATGATCCCCGGTGCATCGGCGACCAGCGCCGTGTAACCGAGTTGCTCACGGGCATTGGCCAATTGCGCCTGGGCGGCGGCCAAAGCGCTTTGACTGCTGCGCAACGCGGCCTGGGCGGCGTCATATTCGCTGCGGCTGGTGTAGCCCTTGGGCAAGAGTTTTTCCTGGCGTACGAAGGCGGCAGCGGTCTGCTTGACCCGCGCCTGCTCGGCCACGACCTGAGCCTGGGCCGAATCGACGTTGGTTTGCAGGTCCTTGGGGTCGAGCCTGGCCAGGACTTGCCTGGCCGTGACGCGGTCGCCCACGTCGACCATGCGCTGGATGATCTTGCCGCCCACGCGAAAGGACAGATCGGTTTGTACCCGCGCCTGGATATCACCCGTCAGCGTCACTGCCGCGGCAAAATCCGCCGACTGCACGGTTTGCACGAACACCCGTGAATGCTGCTTGGGCTCGGCTTTGTCCTGGCCACAGCCGCTGAGCAGCGCCAGGAGGCCAAGGCTGAAAATAAATGTCGAGGTGCGACCGCCCATGCAGGCTCCTTTTGCGTGATGCCGACGTTCAAGTGTGTATGCGACTGTGAGCTTAGATCAGGGTTCCTTATCTGCATGGAGGATCCCATACTCCAATGGTTCCCATGCTGACTAAATACACATGCTTAAAACCCTCGCGGTGGCCAATTACCGCTCGATCAACAAATTGGTGGTGCCCCTGGACCGGCTGAACCTGGTCACTGGCCCCAATGGCAGCGGCAAGTCCAACCTGTATCGCGCCCTGCGCCTGTTGGCCGAAACCGCCCAGGGCGGGGTGATCAATGCGCTGGCCCGCGAAGGCGGGCTGGATTCGACCTTCTGGGCGGGGCCGGAAACCATCACCCGGCGCATGCGCAGCGGCGAAGTGCCGGTCGAATCCAATGTGCGCCAGGGCGTCAAGCGCCTGCGCCTGGGGTTTGCCGCCGAGGATTTCAGCTACGCGATCTCTTTGGGCTTACCCGAAAAAACCCTCTCGGCCTTCAAACTGGACCCCGAAGTAAAAAAGGAATGCATCTGGGCCGGCCACGTCTACCGTCCGGCCAGCCTGCTGGTGCAGCGCTCAGGGCCGATGGTGCGTGCCCGCGAAGGCCGTGCCTGGGATGTGCTGGCGCAGCACACGCCGAACTACCACAGCCTGTTCGATCAGGTCGGCAGCCTGCGTGGCTCGCCGGAAGTGCTGCTGTTGCGCGAAAGCATTCGTGGCTGGCGCTTTTACGATCACTTTCGCAGCGACGTGGACGCGCCAGTGCGCCAGCCACAGTTGGGCACGCGCACGCCGGTGTTGCACCACGATGGCCGCGATCTGGCGGCCGCGTTGCAGACCATCCGCGAGATTGGCGATCCCGAGGCGCTGCAACGCGCCGTGAGCGATGCATTCCCGGGCGCGCGTCTGCACATTGAACCGTTGCAGGGCGGACGCTTTGCCATCGAGTTCTATCAGGAAGGTTTGCTGCGGCCGTTGTCGGCGGCGGAGCTGTCGGACGGCACCTTGCGTTACCTGTTGCTGATCGCAGCGCTGCTGACGCCACGCCCGCCGACCATGATGGTGCTGAACGAACCGGAAACCAGCTTGCATCCGGACCTGTTGCCCGCCTTGGCGCGCTTGATCATCGAGGCGTCGAAACAGTGCCAGGTGTGGGTGGTGTCCCACGCCAGCCGCTTGATCGCGGCCTTGCAGCAGGATGAGGAGTGTAATTCGATTGTGCTGGAGAAGGTGTTGGGGGAGACGCGGATTGTGGGGCAAGGGATTCTGGATGCGCCGGCCTGGCATTGGCCGCAGTGATGGCGGCGGCACGAGACAACATTAAGCCCACCATGCCACCGGCAAACCTAGAAAACCCACCGAAGCGGGTTTTCTCACTGCTCAAATCACGTCATCCAACCGCAGACGAATCAAACCCGCGCCGTTCAATCACCGTAAACACATCCGCCACATCCTGGACCATGATCCGAGCGGTATTGGCGACGGTATTGATGTCGTGCTCGGCATAGTCGGACACGTTGGAACAGGCCATCAGATGCAGGTAAGCGAGTGCCGCGTTTAGACGTTCGCTTGCACAAGCGTGCAACTCACTGAGTGGGGCATCGCTGTCGATCAGCAGCACGGGGTATTCGGTTGCGGTTTGGGACATGGGGGTGAAGCGGCGGGGCGGGTGTTGAGTAGTCATGGTAATAATCCTTAAGAAAGAAAAATCGCCACCGTTTTGCTGCGAAACAAATGAGGTGGCAGCTGTGCGCGGGTTCGCAGACCGGGGATTATTACCAGAACCCGGCAGACCCGAAGATCTCCCACGCACAACCGCCATAAAACGAGAGGCAGCTGTGAATCGGCTGCACGATGTTCGACGGTATTGGTAATAATTTTCAGGGCTGCGAAACCCTGTCGCTGACCGAGGTCGACGACGGGGCGAACTATAAGGTGCCGTCAGCCCGCGTGCAACTGATGGGATATTTCCGACAGCTCATCACAGTCCGAAATGTCGGATGCCTCTTGATTGTCGCCACCCTATTGAGGCGTCAAATTTCGCCAGCATAGAGTGGCGCCCTCAACAAGCTGCAAAGCATAACGCAGACGCTGCGACCGTAAACCCCAAGACGCCAACTGCCCGATCGACTGCAAACCACAGATCGACAAGGAGTCCCAATGCCCCGCCAAAGCGACCTGCGCTACACCTTCGACCCCTTGAAGAGGGATGCCTTCGATGTGGTGTCGTTCAAGCTCGAAGAAGGCCTGTCCCAGCCGTTCAAACTAGAGCTGGAGCTGGCCAGCCACAACGCCGCCATCGATTTCAATCGCGTGCTGGATCTGGCGGGGCTGTTCACCATTTGGCGCGGTGAATCACCGGTGCGCTACGTCCACGGCCTGGTCAGCCTGTTCACCCAAGGCGATACCGGTTTTCGACGTACCCGTTACAGCGTCGTGCTGGAACCGACGCTGAAGCGTTTCGAACTGCGTTCCAACTGGCGCATATTCCAAGGCAAGAACGTGCCCGACATCATCGTTGAAGTGCTCAAGGAGCAACGCCTGACGGACGTCAAAACGTATCTCTGCTTCGACCATCAACCCCGCGAATACTGCGTGCAGGCGGGCGAAACCGACCTCGACTTCCTCGCCCGCCTCGCCGCCGAAGAAGGGCTGCTCTACACCTTCGAACACCGCACCGACGGCCACACCCTGTGGCTCACCGACCGAGTTGGCGGCCTGGGCACCATCGGCACCCACGAACATTGCCCCGTGATCTATCAACCGATGGGCGGTGGAGACGCCTTGGAACCGGCCTTGCATCGCTTCCACTACACCGAGCAAGTGCGCACCGCCGTACAGGTGCATCGCGACTACACCTTCACCCACCCGAGCTACAACCAGCAACACACCGCCACCGGTGACCAGGATCTGAACAACCAGCACAAGGACTACGAACGCTACGACTATCCCGGACGCTACAAGCGCGATATTGCGGGTAAACCCTTCACCAAAACGCGCCTCACCGCCCTGCGCAACGACGCCAAGCTGGCACACGTGGCCGGCGACGATGCGCGCTTGCAACCTGGCCTGGCGTTCGACCTCAACGAGCATCCTCGCGAAAATTTCAATGATCGCTGGCGCACAATTGCCGTCAAGCATGAAGGCAAACAGCACAGCAGTCTGGAGGAGGAAGCGTTCGGCAGCGACAGCGGCACGTTCTACGAAATGAAGGCCAGCGCGATCCACTGGATGTCCGACTGGAAAGCGCCGCTGTGCGAAAAGCCGTGCATCGACGGCCCGCAGATTGCCACGGTGGTAGGCCCCCCGGGCGAAGAGATTTATTGCGACGAATGGGGCCGGGTCAAAGTGCAGTTTCCGTGGGACCGCTCGGATAAAAACAACGATCAGCGTTCGTGCTGGATTCGCGTCACGCAAGGCTGGGCCGGTGCTACCTGGGGCTCCATGGCCATCCCACGTGTGGGTCAGGAACTGGTGATCAGCTTTTTAGCCGGTGATCCTGACCAGCCGATTGCCACGGGTCGCGCCTACCGCGAGACCAACCGGCCGCCCTACGAGCTACCCAAACACAAGACGCGGATGACCATCAAGAGCCGGACCCATAAGGGCGCAGGTTTCAATGAGCTGCGTTTTGAAGATGAGTTGGGCCAGCAGGAGGTGTACATCCATGCCGAGAAAGACAAGAACGTCCATATCAAACACAACAACGGCATCTTTGTCGGCAACGACCGCCGCGAGAACGTTGGGCACGACGAGCATATTGAAATTGGCCACGACCGCAGCGAAAGGGTGGGTAACGATGAGCGAATTGAGGTGGTGCAGGACCGCATTCAGACGCTGGGCCGCGACCATCGGACCCACATTGGCAGGGATCGTACGGAGGAGGTAGGCAACAACCGATACGACAAAGTCGCCGCCGACCATGACATCCGTATCGGCGGGAATGCTGAGCATTGTGTAAAGAGTCACTATCGGCTGGCTGCCGGAGAAGGCATTGCGCAGAAAACCACAGTGTTTGAAGTCGCAGCGGGCCAACGAATTGTCTTGAAGGCCCCCGGAGGCAGCCTCACGATTGACAGCGACGGTATTACCCTTGATGGGCTGACCATCAAACTCAAAGGTCCCGTGACCGCCGATACGCTGGGCACCGGCAATCCATTCACAAGCCAGCAGCGCTCGTCGGCCCCTCCACCCGGCGACTTCCTGGGGCGCTATACGCTGCTCAAGAGCGATCAACGCGCCTTCGCTGGCTATCGGTATAGCATCACCGACGGTGCTGCCGTCCTCGCCGAGGGCCTGACTCACTCATCGGGTGAAACAGACTGGGCAATGACGCCGACGACCCACGCCGTACAAGCCCATAAAGCAATCGTACGTGAGGATCAGCGCGTCACCGAGACCTGGCGACCCAGCGTTGCACTCATTGAAGAACAAGCCGTGGCTCACGATGACGCGGGGCTTTTTCCAGATGACTTTCTTGATCAATACCTGGAACTGGGAGACCTCGACTGATGCCAGCCCCAGCCGCCGCTGCGATCCTTGCAGGCGCATACCGCGCGTATCGTGTGTATCAGGCTCACGAAGCCGCCATGAGCGCCGCCGATCTTGCGCGGCTCGCCAGTGAAATCGCTGAGCGCAAGAGCAGTATCAAGCACGTCTTGCAGCAGGCCATTGAGGCGCTGACCCGTGAAATCGAGATCAAGAGTTCAACCTTTGCCGTGGTGGACCGAGGTGGCAATAGCACCGTTTCGCGGCGCGGCAATGAAAACGTGACCTTCAAGGAATACATCGAACGCAAGGTGCCGTTCCGCCCGGCCATCAGCCAGGTGTGCAACGTCGCGTTGCAGATGCCTATCAAGGTGCCGCGCCGCCTGCGCAAGACCGTCGCGGGCGACAGTGTGACGACTACCATTGAGGTCGCGCTCAAGCAAACCACCGCTTCGTTGCTGTTTGAGGCGATCGACGAAGTGTTGGAGTGGCGCAGCCCGCTCAAGGCTGAGCCCAACTACAACCGTAACAGCGCAAAAGCCTTGCTGGGCGAGCCCGAAACTCGGCCCAAGCGGTTTGGCAAGGTGTTTCCGTTCTGGCCGCGCCCGTGGGAGAGCCTGGCTCCGGACTTGGTGGTGGTCGAGTACCGGCAGGAGGCGTTTGAAACGGACAATGTGTTTGCGGCGATTGAAATAAAGTTTCCGGGGGACTGGGTAAAAGATAAGCAAATGATGAGTTACGTAGAGCTGATGACGCCGAAAACAGGCGTTAATCGAGAGAAAATCGGCACAGAAAAAGTAGCGCTGCTGCGGGTGCCGGAGGATTGCATCGGCTTTGAAGTAGATGACAAAAAATCGCCGCAAAACCAACAAGCAAGGAAGAAAAACTAATTATGAGTACTACTCATCAGATGTTTACCGCCGAAGAGCGAGACCTTTTTGTCGAGTTGTTGAAGGAGTGGCCTAACTCAGAGTCAGGCACTGAAGAGTCCTCGCATGGCGTCAGCCCTTTCATCAGCTTCTATTTCCCACCAGGGCCGGATAACCACCAAGAAATAGCACTGTTGATGGTGGATATTCACGAAGACTTTGAGCAACTACTTGGGAAGCCCTACACCATTGGCACCCACCCGATTTCAGAACGTCCACATCCTTACGGCTCATCACGTTTACCGGATCTACGCGAGCAGGCCAGGAAAGCCTCCCGCTCCGAGCACTTTGTTTTCAAATTCACCGATGAAAAAAACCACGCCTCCTCACCTACCACGGCGGGGTACTTCTGGCGCACGTGGTTTATAAGAGACGAAGAGAGGAGAACCGCCTACTCCTCCATCATGTTTTACTACCGTTGGCAATGGTGGCAAGACAACCGCGAAGCGTGGCGCCGCTTTGTACTCAAGACCATTGACCTGCTCAAGGCACATCAGGTCTACAGCGGCTTTGCCATGGCCAACCCACTTCAGTTCGGCACACGGTCCGCCATCACTACTTGGGAGCGGTCGCTGGCTCCCAGCTTCTATGGCCTGGATATTGACTTCCCTTTTGGCATGCAGAGCGCACTGCGCAACGGCATCCGCCCGCCCACCTGGGCCTTCCTGCTCGCCGACCACTGGCGCGAAAAACTTGACCTCACCCGCGAGCAAGTACGCGCGGCACTCGCCCACCCGCGCATCAGTATCACCGAGTTACACAGCGGCCAGTGGATTGAGCTGGGCGAACAGCCCGAGCTGTACCCCGTCGAGCTAGGCGTCCCTGAACTGCCCATGCTCCTGAACAAACTCCTCAAACCTATCCGCTATGACGACTTGGGATTGCTCGGCTTCGGCCAATGGGACGGCGATCCCAACGAGCGTTTCACCGATGCAGACAGTCTCCGCTGGATGGCCCGTTTCGACGCGGACAGCGACTGGCCCACACCGGCAACACGCTTTAGAAGGCCGCCGGATATCTCCCCTGCCCAGGTCTCCAACAAAGTGATTGCGCTTAGCATCGTTTCAGGCATGGCGTGCACTCAAAGCGGCTGGTGGCTCGTCCCTGGTCAGGCGTACTCCCGACGCGCCTTCACGCAGGGCGATACCCTGCCCACCCTCGCCAGCGAGTCAGGCGACGAAGCGGTGTTCTGGCAACGCGACTTTGATCAAACGCCATCCGGTTTCGCCAACAGCCAGGAGCCCGCACCTCGCGCCGGACGCTGGGAAATGGAACTCGATCGTTGCGTAGATTGTGAAGTCAAGTTGAACGAGCGCCTCCCCCTCCATCAAGGGCAGGTCGTTCGCTGGCTCTGGGCCGTGCACGGTCTGCGCGCACGCAGTGGCGAACCTTGTCCTTATCACGGGTTGTGGGTTTGCGAGTACAAACCCAGCACTCTGCAACTGTTTTACGATGGACACCAGATGCCTTGGGTTGGCGGAGAGAAAGTTGTCTGGCTTTGGTTGGGAACGGTAGCTCACTTCTTTTATGAAGGCCCGTGATGTCTCCAACTAAGCCGTGCCGGTAGGGCCGCGTGACCGACCGTTCAGTAGCCAGGTCGAGGGAAGCCCTCGACCCAAGCACAACTCAGCCCTGCCACTTCCCGCCTTCAACAATCACACTCTCAGGCTTGGTGTCATCGCTCAGTTCTTTTCGCACATATTGGTCATAGAGCTTGAGCAAAAACTTCTCCTCACCCAGCTTCGCCAGCTCGGCATTCACCCAGTCACGCAGCTCGGTATTGCCCTTCTTCACCGCCGGGGCAATCGGGGCTTCAGCACCCAGTTTCTCTTCCAGTACGCGGTAGCCAGGGTTCTGCTTGGCCCAACTGAACAGCACCAGGTTGTCTTGCGCATAGGCATCCCCACGGCCGGCCGACAATGCTTGCAGCGACTCGGAGTTCTTCTCGAACTTGAGCAGTTTCCACTCTGGGTGGTTCTTGGTCAGCCAGATGTCGGCCGTGGTGCCGGTGGTGACGATGGTGGTGCGCGTCGACAGGTCATCCAGGTTTTTTACCGTGCTGTCATTCGGTACCAGGGCCTGTACCGCGACTTTCAGATTGGGATTGGTGAAGTCCACCGCTTCCTTGCGCTCGGGTGTCACAGTCATGTTGGCAAGGATCAGGTCGACCTTGTCGCTTTGCAGGAACGGAATGCGGCTGGCCGGTTCCACGGCGACAAATTCCACCTTGCTTTCGTCGCCCAGCAGGTCCTTGGCGAATTGACGGCCAATGTCGGTATCGAAGCCGACGTAGCGGCCGGCCTCGTCGACAAAGCCAAACGGTGGCTTGTCAGTGAAGACGCCAACGATCAGCTTGTCCCGCGCTTTTATTTTATCGATATAGCTGACAGCCGCGGGTTTTACCGGCTCTTCGGCCTTTTTATCGCAGCCGGCCAGCAAGGCGACGGCAAACAGTGGCAGCAGTAACTTTTTCATATCAGCTCCAGTTCCTTGATCTTTTTGGGCAGTGTTGAAACGAAGGAGAACTTCTCCAGGAACTGCTGCGCGCGTGCGGTCTGCGGGTTCGTAAAGAATGCCTCGGGGGTGTTGTGTTCGAGGATGCGACCGGCCTCCATGAACACCACGCGGTCGGCAACCGCACGGGCGAAGGCCATTTCGTGGGTGACGATCAGCAAGGTCATGCCATCGCGGGCCAGGCCCTGAATCACTTCCAGCACTTCCTTGACCATCTCCGGGTCGAGGGCGGCGGTGACTTCGTCGAAAAGCATGACCTGGGGGTTCATGCACAACGAGCGCACGATGGCGATGCGTTGCTGCTGGCCGCCGGAAAGCTGGCGTGGGAAGGCGTCGCGCTTGTCGGCCAGGCCCACGCGCTCCAGCAGTTTTTGCGCCTGCTCACGGGCCTCGCGGGGGTCACGCTTTTGTACTTTGAGCGGGCCGAGCAGGATGTTGTCGAGCACGCTCATGTGCGGGAACAGGTGGTAGCTCTGGAACACCATGCCGATGTCCTGGCGCACCTGGCGCCAGTCGGTAGTTTTATCCAGCAGCTCAATGCCTGCAAAGCGCAAGTGTCCGCTGTGTGCCACTTCCAGCCCATTGAGGCAGCGCAGCAAGGTGCTTTTGCCACAGCCGCTGGGGCCTAAGATCACCACCACTTCGCCGCGTTGCACGCTCAGGTCGATGCCCTTGAGCACCTGCGCCTCACCGAAGAATTTGTTGAAACCCTGAAACTCGATCAATGCGCTCATGCTTGGGCCCAGCGCCGTTCCAGCAGCTTGGAGGCGGCTGACAACGGGTAGCAGATAAAGAAGAAAAACAGGAACAGCGCGCCGTAGATCAATACCGACTCGTAGGTGCGCTCGATGATTTGCTGGCCGACCTTGATCACATCCACCACGCCGATCAGTACCGCAAGGGAACTGGTTTTGATAATGCGCGTGTAGACATTGATGGTCGGCGGCGTCATGCGTTTAAGAGCCTGGGGCAGCAGCACATAGCCGTATAACTGCGGGCCGGACAGGCCAATCGACAAGCCTGCTTCGCGCTGGCCACGCGGCAGCGAATGCAACGCACCGCGCACCACCTCACCGACTTCGCTGGCGCCCCATAGCGACAACACCAGCACCGCGCACCAGAAACTGGGCAGGCTCACGCCAAAGAAGATCGGCAAACCGAAAAACAGCAGGTACAACCACACCAGCACCGGAATGGCGCGGAACAGTTCCAGGTAGACCCGCAACACGCCGTTGATGACCTTGTTGTTCAAGGTGCGCAGCACGCCATACAGCACGCCGCCGACCGTACTGAAGGCGATGCTCAAAAACGAAATCGACAGGGTTTGCGCAGCGCCCTTGCCCAGTTGCGGCAACGACACCCACAGCAACTCAAGACCCGAACTGGCCATGCTGGAGCCTCCTTTCCAGGCGGCTGAGCAGCAGCGATAACGGCAAAAACAGCAGCACGCAAATCAGCGTCAGCACAGCGAGCATTTCGTAGGTTTTGTAGTAGAGGGCGATGTAGCTCTTGGTGGTGTAGAGAATTTCCGGCACCGCCACCGCCGACACCACGGTAGTTTCCTTGAGTAGGAAAATGAAATTGGCGAACAGCGCCGGCAGGCTGAGGATACCGGCCTGGGGCAGGATCACATGGCGCAGCAGCTGCCAGTCGGACAGGCCGATGGATTTGCCCGACTCGATCTGCGCCAGCGGCACTGCTTCCACACCGGCGCGCAACACTTCGGTGAGGTAAGCGCCGCCGAGAAAGGTCATGGTGATGATTGCCGCCCAGAACCCGGAAATATTCAAACCCAGGGCCGGCAGTGCGAAGTAGACGAAAAACAGTTGAATCAACAGCGGCGTATTACGCGCCAGCTCCACATACAACGCCACCAGGCGTGACAGGTAGGGCGTGCGAAACACCAACAAGGCTGCGTTGATCAGCGCCACCAACAAGGAGGTGCCGATGGCGATCAAGCCCACTTGCAGGGTCACGCCCACGGCTTGCAGGAACGCCGGCAAGGTGCTGAGGATAAAAGCGAAATCGAAGGTCATGTGCAGTCCATATCGCCGCATGGGTAATGCCGCGAGCGCAGTCCGTGCTGACGTGGATAACGTCAGCTAGCGCGAACTTTAAAGGTATAAAAATCAAATTTTAAATACCTAGATAGCATATTCATATCACCAAAAAACTGACCTCTGTGGGAGCTGGCTTGCCTGCGATATCGGTGTATCAGGACTGGATGAGTTGACTGACACACCACCATCGCAGCATAGGTATCTACACAACCCTGTAGCGCTCAACGGTAACCACGATGCGAAGCGAGCCGCTCTTGATCTTGATCTTGATCTGCTTTTGATCTTAGGCGCCCCGTTAAACCACGCTGGCCGGAATTCGACAGGGATTTGGGGGGTAAACCGGCAGGGATGCCGGTTTAGCCGCCCCGCGCCATGGATGGCGCGTGGCGGCGGCCCCCCAAATCACTGGCGGATTACGGGCACACCGAGCCTAGGCGAGGTGCCGAGTGGTGGAGCGAGGACCTTTTGGTTACTTTTGGCTGGGCCGGCATTCCGGTCCTTCCAAAAGTGACCCGCTGTCAGAGCGGAACCCTAAGTGGCCGTGACCGCAGCAATGGATATGTACACGGTCCAACTGTGTTAACCGTTAGGCCGTCTTCGCAGGCAAGCCAGCTCCCACATTTGTACTGAGGCGCGTCAGGTAGATAAGCGTCGGCTGTCAGGCCGTCACGGGAGCCAGCTCCCACAGTTTTGAATGTATTTCAGATAAAAAAACGCCGAAGCTGTAGTAGCCGTCGGCGTTGAAACCTTGAAGGGGGTTTTGACTTACATCAGAACGCCGGCACTACCGCGCCGTTGTACTTCTTCTCGATGAACGCTTTGACTTCCGGACTGGTCAGGGCCTTGGACAGTTTCTGGATAGCGTCGCTGTCCTTGTTGTCCGGGCGGGCCACCAGGAAGTTTACGTAAGGTGATTTGGCGTCTTCGATGATCAACGCGTCCTTGGCCGGGTTCAGGCCCGCTTCCAGGGCGTAGTTGGTGTTGATCAGGTCCAGGTCAACCTGGTCCAGTACGCGTGGCAGCAGAGCCGACTCCAGCTCCTTGAACTTCAGGTTCTTCGGGTTGCTGGCGATGTCTTTCGGCGTGGCCAGGGCGTTGGTCGGGTCTTTCAAGGTGATCACGCCAGCTTTCTGCAGCAGCAACAACGCGCGGCCGCTGTTAGAGCCTTCGTTCGGGATGGCCACGGTGGCGCCATCTTTCAGATCTTCAATTTTCTTGATTTTTTTCGAGTAACCGCCAAAGGGTTCGACGTGCACGCCGACCACGGTGACCAGGTTGGTGCCCTTGCCCTTGTTGAAGTTTTCCAGGTACGGCAGGGTCTGGAAGTAGTTGGCGTCCAGGCGTTTCTCGGCGACTTGCACGTTTGGCTGCACGTAGTCGGTGAAGACCTTGATTTCCAGGTCCACGCCTTCCTTGGCCAGGGTCGGTTTGATCAGCTCAAGGATTTCGGCGTGCGGAATCGGCGTGGCCGCTACCACCAGCTTTTCGTTGGCCTGGGCAAAGCCGGCAGTCAGGGCAGCCGCCAGAGCGGTAAACAACAGAACCTTTTTCATGCAATGTCCTTCTAACGACCGTTTTTATGTGAGGTGCCAGCGAAGTGCTATCGCGGCGTGGAAAGGACAATACCTATATTTTTTATTCCCGAACAATATCTTTTATTCACGTTGATATTCCATTTTGCTCATACAGGAAGGCACGCAACGATTCGCGCTCGGTTGCGCTGGCGCTGGCGAAAATTCTTCGCACTTGCTCCAGTGGTGAGCCTGCCACCGGCAGGTTCAAATGCTCGGGCAAGATTTCATCGCCGCTGCTCACCAGCAAGGCAAAGTGAATGACATTTTCCAGTTCGCGGGTATTACCCGGCCAGCTGTGACGCTCAAGCACCTGTTGGGCAGCATCGCTGATCAACGGCACGGGCAGGTCCAGGCGCTGGCTGTAAATGCCGAGGAAGTATTCGGCCAGGGATAAAATATCCCCCACTCGCTCGCGCAACGCCGGCAGGTCCAGCCGGCCTTCGCTCAAATAATGAAACAGACGCTCGTGAAACTTGCCGACGGCCACGGCCTGGGCCAGGTCGATACTGGTGGCGGCCACCAGGCGCACATCCACCGGGCTCGGCTGTTGGGCACCGACACGGGTGACCTCGTGGTTTTCCAGCGCCGCGAGCAATTTCACCTGGATCGGCAGCGGCAAGTCGCCGATTTCATCCAGGTACAAGGTGCCGCCATTGGCCGAGCCGAACCAACCTGCGCGGCTGCTGGCTGCGCCACTGTGGGTGCCGGCGGCATAGCCGAACAATTCGGCGTCGGCATAGGTGGGGCTGATCGCGCCGCAGTTGACCGACACAAACAAGCCGGTGCGATCACTGCCACGGTGTATGTGCCGTGCCAGCAGTTCCTTGCCACTGCCGGTCTCGCCGCGGATCAACACAGGCAGGGTGCGCGGTGCGAGGCTTTCCAGCTCTTCGCGCAATTGGCGTGAGCGCGGATCGACGAACACCAGCGCTTTGGCGCGGATGCTCAACGGGCTTTTGTCCGCGTCCGGGAAGGTCAGCAGTGGCTGGCCGAAAGTTTCATGACTCATGACAGACTCCCGCCCCCAATCCGCTCAGGGACGGGGCGTTGAAAAAATATTAGGCGCTGCGCCGGGCGTGATGCTCCAGGCGATTTTGCAGGCGATAGAGAAAGGCGAAACCCTGCTCCCAGCGTCGATGGCCGGACTTCACATTGATATGCCCCGCACCCGACAAAATACCGGCCTCGGCGCCCCACAAACGCGCCAGTTCCA
The DNA here is from genome assembly GCF_016405455.1 of Pseudomonas sp. MF7453. Taxonomy (NCBI): domain Bacteria; kingdom Pseudomonadati; phylum Pseudomonadota; class Gammaproteobacteria; order Pseudomonadales; family Pseudomonadaceae; genus Pseudomonas; species Pseudomonas sp. MF7453. Next base: position 128,523 of record NZ_JAEKCN010000011.1, read on the forward strand.
GAGCCCGGGGGGCACTGACGGCACTGTCGTTGTCGGAGCTGACTACCTGGCTGGGAAACGGCAGCAGGTCGGTGGGAATCGGCGCAAAGTTACGCAGGGCGGGTGCACAGGCCGGACGTTCGACATCCGCCGGGGCGACCAGCAACGCGCCGCGTACCTGCCGCAAGAAATGCACGGGCGCGGTGGCGGCCCAGTGGGCAACAGTGATGCATCCCAGGCTATGGGCGATCAGGATGACCGGCGTGCTGTCAGCGGCAATCGCTTCTGCCAGCGCCGCCACCCAATCTTCACGGCGCGGCGTCAACCAATCGGCCTGTTCCACCCGTGCGCTGTTGGGTAGGCTGTTCTGCCAATGGGTTTGCCAATGATCTTCTGGCGATCCTTGCCAGCCCGGCACGATCAAATAACGAATCGACTCGCTGTGCATGGGTGTGCCCTCCTGCAGCGTTTAACGTTGCTGGTCAGTATAGGGTGAGGTTCACACGCCAATAAGGAATAAAAAAGAATTTATTAATAACCAAATAGAATTTGCATATCTTTCAGAAATTGCTTGTAACCGCCCCTTCATTAAAACCGGCCATTGCGCCCCGGCACCGGCGGCGCAATGACCGAGCCCACCTCAGCGAGAATGATACATAGAGTGTTCCGAGCCGATAACAACTCCGAACTTATGGTTCATCGCCATATAATAATCCCGCACTTGTGTAAGTTTTTCTGCATACGCTTGCGGAAGTAAAATACGCGCATTCATCAGATCCGTCAGTTCTTCAACTTCTGAAAAAAATCCATATTCTTTTTGCGCCAATACATCACCAAACATTCTCGGCCCAGTGATCTCGAAAATTTTCTTTTCATACTCGTTATACATTTGCCGCTCTGCGGCTGTCGAGTTTTCCTTCAGAAAGGGACGATTAGCGTTCAGCCATTCTTCGTTTGCCTTGTATCGCTCATACGCCGTCTCCAGAATCTCGTCAAATACAGGGTTGTCTGGATGGCTGGCAAAATTACTGGTGTTAAACCCATTGAAGTCCGTAGGTTCGTAAGTAACCGGCACGTTCATCAAGATATCATTGGGCGTGGCTTTCAATGTGACCTCGCCCACATTAAAGGTCAGTGCATCATCCGTATCCAGATAGATACCGCCGTACTTTTTCATTAGCACCGCGCGCATGACGTCCGATGACGCCGCTAAATTCTGCCCGCGTCCTGAACGGAAAAACTGATACATCTCGCCATATTGACCTGCATTCAGAGCCTGAAAACTTTCATCGGTCTTTACATCATGAACTTCAAGCCCGCCCACTTTATGATCCAATGCTGAATGTATTTTCTGAAAAGTATCGGCGTCATTGGCATCGACGTGAACAATCGATTTATACCCGGGGCTTTTCCGGGAATTTTCCATAATATTATTGAGCAGATTTTCCGGCATTTCATTGCCGGCCCAAAAATAGTGGATCACTTTCGGCACCTCTGTAGCACCGGACGGCAGTACCGGCATCCTCGGTAGTTTCAGTACCGTGGTTGTCATCGAAGCCGGCGCATTTTTACTGCCTTCAATCGCTTCGGCTTGAGTGCCACTCAGCCACCGTCCTTGACCTTTGCGCCAATAAAAGATGTCGTTCACCTGACCATTGGCCTGGAGCCCGCGCCAAAGACCCGCTTCGACGTCATACGTAACTTTGGTACCGTATTGACCGACATAAACCATGTAATCCTTCCCGATCATGCGCCTCACGTCATCCATGGGAACCCTGACCTCCTCAAGGATCACTGGAGGCGAGACGGGCCCCATCGGGTATCCGATATGCCCATTGACACGTTGTGGTGGCCTGAAAAATGGGCGCGCTTGTTCAGTCACTTGGGTGGGTGTGCCGGTTGCAGCATCAACCCCTGCTGAAACGCCACCGCCGGACACCCTCTCTGTCAGCGCTTTCGCCAGTGGTGCCCCCGCGTGAGTGGCCAACGGCGGTACGGCGTTCAACACGCCGAACACAATGCGGTCGGAAGCCGTTGCTTTTCCCTGGACGGCATCATCAATACCGATACCGGTCTGGGCAGCCCCGGCGGCCAGGAAGAAAACATCCAGGCCTATAGCGACTTCGGGCATGACCAGCGCCAGGGGCGTCATGAACATGGCGACCTTGGTAGCCTCTTCCACGACATGCAGCACCTTGTTCTTGGTGTAATCCCCGTCACTGACAATCGCATTGTCGGCGTCCGAATAGGACCGCGCCTTTTGCCGAACCTTGACCGCTTCGAAAGGATCGCCGTGCAACTGCTCAACGGCGATGAAACGATCCGGCACCCAACCATTGAGGCTCGAAAGGAAAGCATTGCCTGAGGCCTGCGCATCGGACCAGTTTCCCATCCCTTGCAGGGTCTGACGCACCCCGTCTGAAAACGATCTGTCAGCTTGATCCTTGAGGGAAAAGTGGGTCAACAAGGATGCGCGCTTTACGGGATCCGAGGCTTGCCTGGCCAGCCACCTTGTCATTTGCTGCGGATTATCGAAGCGATGTATTGGCGAGGAGTTGCCAGGGATGTAAAGCAACGTCAACTGAGTTTTCCGATCAGTCACACACATCAAGTCAGTGGACTGAAACCCATTGATGCTCAGCAGGCCGATGTCCAGATCCGGGTCCTTCACGGCAGGCCCTTCAAAGTCCTGAACCGTCAGCTCGGACCAATCCTTTTGCGCAACAGGCCCCAACGCGCGCTGGGCGAGTGCCGTCTCGGCAGGGCCAAGGCTCCCTTCCAGGCGCTGCAGATTGATGGCTTTGACGAAGGAGATTTTACTCAGTGCCGTATAAGAATCACTGTGTTTGTCCCAAAACCCATCCAGGGTTTTCTTATACATTTGGGTCCGGTCTGTATCCCAGACTAATGCCTTGAAGTCATCCACCGGTATGGAAACGCGGGTGTCGGCGTTATAGAGAGCATCGCCCGGCGCACTGGGCTCCCGGTAAATACCTTGTCGAGTGTTTGCTTCCTGCACCCAACCGTCAATCTGGTTGTAAATATATACCGCCGGCGAAAAGTACTTGCCAATCTTCACAAACCAGCTTTCATCTTGCTCAATTGTTACATCTTGCCTGTTTTTCAATGCCGCTTGTGTCAAGGTGATTTTTTCCACCACCTCTTTTTCATCCTCACCGTTATTTTTAAATGTCACCAGATAGGTTTTATCCGGATCAATATCCACATCCCATTGCTGCTTTATCCTGGCAGATAAAATAGTGGAAATTTCTTTTTCTGGCGTTACAAAATCGGCGGTTTGCTTACTGATATAAGATTCTAAACGAGTGTTTTTCTTCAATGCCGCGTTGCTCCCGCCTCCTGGCTTAGGGCTTGCTTCAGCACTCTGCAGTAAACTCTGTTTTCTCTTATAGTCAGCCAGCGTGGGCAAGAGACAGGCTGATGGATGTCTCAGGCCGGGCATACGATCATTCGAAGTTGCCATTACCGCGGGCTTTTCTTCAGGCTTTTCAACCTTTAAATGGGGATTGACGAACGTATTCACGACGTGGACAGGAACGCGTATAGACATGCAATTACTCCATTAATTAAATCACTCTATGCGCCGACCAGCATAATCATGCGACCGAGAATTGCACGCTCGGAAACATGTAAATTCTTTTCCTGTGCAACATCTGTAAACAGGCAATGCTTAAACAAAAAAAGGGCCGCACCCTGCCAAGGAAAGCGGCCCAAAAACTGTCGAGACTTTTTGAAATTAACGTGCGGTGATCACCGACAACTTGGTGATGCCCGCGCGCTCAATCGACGCCATGGCTCGTGCCACTTCGCCGTAGTTCACTCCATCGTCAGCCTGCAGTTGCACCCGCACATCGGGGTCCTTGGCCTTGGCCGACTGCAGGTTGAATTCCAGCAGATCCGGCTGGATTTCGTCCTTGTTGATAAACAATTTGCCGGCGCCATCGATGCTCACCACCAGCGGGTCTTTCTGCTCAACCGGCGCCACGGCCTGGGTCTTGGGCAGGTTGATCGGGATCGAGTTGGTCAGCAGCGGCGCGGTGACGATAAACACCACCAGCAATACCAGCATCACGTCCACCAGCGGCGTGACGTTGATCTCGCTCAGCACCTCATCACTGTCTTGCGTGGAGAAGGCCATGTCAGGACGCCTCCTTCACTTTCTGCGGGCTGCCGGCGCCGGCCTTGGTCAGGACCGGGTGCAGCAGCACGCGGAACGCGTTTTTCTGCGCCAGGCTGTAGAAGTCGTGGGCAAAGTCATCCAGGTCTGCCGCTGTCAGCTTCAGGCGGCGCAGGAAATAGTTGTAGACCAGCACCGCAGGCACCGCGACGGCGATCCCCACACCGGTCGCCACAAGCGCCGCGCCAATGGGCCCCGCCACGGTTTCCAGGCTGGCGGACCCGGCAGCGCTGATCCCCTTCAGCGCTTCCATGATCCCCCACACGGTGCCGAACAGGCCGATAAACGGCGAGGTGCTGCCGATACTGGCGACCACCGCCAGGCCAGTTTCCAGGGAGCGGCGCTCGCGCACGATTTGCTGGCGCAGGGCGCGTTCGAGGCGGTCCTGGTGATTGATCGCCTGGCTCAGATCCGCAGCGTGAGGGGTATCACCCACCTGGATCGCCGCATAACCGGCCTGGGCCACTCGCGCAGCGGCACCGGGCTGGGTTTCGGCGAGTTCGGCGGCCGAGTCGAGGCTCGATGCCGCCCAGAACTGCTTGTGGAACTTGCGATCCTGGGCCTTGAGGCGACCGAACTGCACGCCCTTGAGCAGGGCCAGGCCCCAGGTGGCGACCGAAAAGACCACCAGCAGCCAGATCACCGCGCTTTCAATGGATTCAAGTGGAGACGCTAATGCCATGATGTTTTTCCTCTTGTGCAGGTCGCAGCGTGTGCACACCGCGGCCGAATAATTAATGAATCTTGAAATCGATCGGTACGCTGACCCAGCCATCCTGGGCCACATCACCCTGCTTGGCCGGTACAAAGCTCCAGCGCTTCACGGCGGCCAATGCGGCGTCATCGAGTTGCTGACGACCGCTGCTTTTCTGCACCTGAATCTCTCCCGGCTTGCCGCTGGCCAGCACCTGTACCCGCAACAGCACCGTGCCTTCCCAACCACGACGCTGAGCCAGTGACGGGTACTCCGGCGCCGGGTTTTTCAGGTAGGCGGCGTTGGCCGAAGCCGGCGTCACCGGTGCTGGCGCCACAGGTGCGGGCGCAGCGGGTGGTGCAGGCGTCGGTGGCGCAGGCGGCTGCTCGACAACTTTGGGAACCGGCTTGGGCGCAGGTTTAGGCGCGGGCTTGGGTTTGGGTTTCGCAATGGATTTGGGCGCCGCCGGCTTGGCCGCCAACTCATCCACTACTGGCGGCGGTGGCTCGACCACTGGCGGAGGCGGTGGTGGCGGTACAGGCGGTGGCGGTTCAACCACCGGCGGCGCCGGCTGGGAAAATTCGATGGTCATCGGCGGAATTTCCGGCGGCACAATCGGCAGCACCGGTGTGGGTTTCTGGCTCACCCAATAGATCACTGCACCGTGCAGCACCAACACCAGCAACCCGAGCAAAATCCCTTCGCGGCGGCTGGAAAAGCGCTTCGGGGTCTTCTGCAGGCGCAATTGCCCCAACGGCGCGCGATGCGGCCGGCCAAGGTCGACCAACTCACCACTCGGTGCCTGGCGCCACTGCGCCTCGGGTGCACTGGCGGCGGTCTGGACATTGCCCATTGATTCACTCCCTACGGTTTTGAAAAACCGACGGGCCAGCGTGAAGGCCCGTCGAGGGCTGAATCATCGGGGCCAGACACTTATCTCTTAAAGTAATCTTTAAAGTTATAAATAGAACAAAACAGCATAAGCAAACCAGCCGGCATGGTTAAAGCCACGCCGTTCGCGGCCTGGCGCCAAACCGTTGTTTTTCAATGCTTCAAAGGCATACAAAATATTCAGCAAAGGTATGGCTCAGTGCGGGTTTCCACTACACAACGCCAGCAACTCATCCAACAAACTCTGGCCCGCTGCGCCCAGGCCACTGCGACCATACAAGGCCAATCGCACGCCATGAACAGCTGGCAAGCCACTTTCTGGGCCGAGTATGCGATGGCCCGGTTGCAACACCCGTTCTGGCAATAAACTGATGCCCAAGCCTGCCGCCACCGCCGAACACACGCTGGCCAGGCTGGCGCTGGAGTAGCCGATGCGCCAACGCCAACCGGCACGCTCAAGATGGTGCAGCATGTCGTTGCGGTACAGGCCGCCCACCGGGAAAGCCACCAGCGGCAGCGGGTCACGGCCCAGCGCCGGCGTGCTCAGGCTGTCGACCCAATACAAGGGCTCCGGCCACGACGCCACACAGTCGTCGCTGTCGCCCATCTGCTTGACCAGCAACACATCGAACTCACCGCCCCGGTACTGGCGCTGCAATTCAGGGCCCAGCCCGCTGGTGACCTCCAGTCGCACCCGTGGATAGGCCACCACAAACGCCGATAGCAGCGGCATCAGGCGCTCGGCGGCGAAATCCTCCGGCACGCCGAGGCGCAACACGCCGTCGCTTTGCTGGTTGATCAGCACGTCGGCGGCCTCTTCGTGCAACGCGAGAATACGGCGCGCATACGCGAGCAGACGCTCACCCTCGGCGGTGGCCACTACCCGGCGCTGATCGCGATCCAATAACTGACAGGCCACTGCGTCTTCCAGACGGCGGATCTGCTGGCTGACGGTGGATTGAGTCAAATGCAGGCGCTCGGCGGCGCGGGTAAAATTGCCGCAGTCCACCACGGCGACAAAGCTGCGCAACAACACGGGATCGAACAACGTCATCACCATTGCGTTTGCCACTGATTGGCATGTTTATATTTAATTTCAGCATACCCCGGTGGCTGACCATACTTCACCTTTCATCGCGCCCGGGGGCCTTGTATGACCGACGATCAACCACACCTGCAACGCGCTATCGCCTTGGCCCGCGCCAACGTCGCCCAAGGTGGCCGCCCCTTCGGTGCGGTGCTGACGCGCAACGGTGAAGTGCTGGTGGAAGCCGTGAATGAGATCCACCTGACCCAGGACCCCACCGCCCACGCCGAGCTGCTGGCAATTCGCGCAGCGAGCCGGCAGCTGGGTGCACGCCTGGAAGGGTGCGTGATCTATGCCAGCGGACAGCCTTGCCCAATGTGCTTGAGCGCCATGTACCTGTGCGGTGTAGAACGCGTAGTGTTTGCCGCCAGCAACGAAATGGCCGAGCCGTACGGCCTGTCGACCGCAGCCATCAGCCAACAGGTCGGCCTGCCTATCGGCGCGCAACGCCTGCCCATTCAGCACCTGCCCGATGCCGCAATGACTGCGCTGTATCACCAGTGGAAAACCCTGCATGACCCTGAATAAATCCCTCGCCGGCTGGGGCCTGCTGGTGGTGCTCGGCCTGAACCTGCGCCCGATCCTCAGTTCCATCAGCCCACTGCTCGGCGAGATTCGCCAGGCCACCGGCCTGAGCTTTCAGAGCAGCGCCCTGCTCACCAGCCTGCCGGTGATCTGCATGGGGCTGGTGGCACTGGTCGGCGTGCGCGTGGAGGCTCGCTTGGGCGAGCGTCGCGGCATCGCCCTGGGCTTGTTGATGATTCTGCTGGCGTGCCTGGCGCGCTGGCTGATGGGCCAGGCTTCTGCACTGCTGGTTACCGCGCTGCTCGGCGGTGCGGGCGTGGCGCTGATCCAGGCGCTGGTGCCGGCGATGATCAAGCGCGAATTTCATCACCGCGTGCCGGTGGCGATGGGGGTGTACTCGGCGTCGCTGATGGCCGGCGGTGGGCTGGCGGCGCTGCTCAGCCCGGTGATAGCCACGCATTTCCAGCAATGGCAGGCAGGCCTGGGTGTGTGGCTTTTGCCGGCGCTGGGGGCATTGCTGCTGTGGGCCTGGCTACCGCTGGGCGCCGCGCGTAATCCACTGCAGGCGCCTGCGTTCAAAGGGTTGCGTAACCGGCGCGCCTGGCTGCTGGCGCTGTATTTCGGTTTGGTCAACTGCGGCTACATGAGCATGGTCGCGTGGCTGCCCGCCTACTATCAGCAACTGGGCTGGGGCGTGCTGCCCAGCGGTTCATTGCTGGCATTCATGACAATTTTTCAGGTGGCGGCCGCCCTGCTGATGCCGGTGCTGGCGCAACGCGGTATCGACCGCCGCCCATTGCTCAGCATCAGCCTGCTGGCGCAAACCATCGGCTACCTCGGCCTGATCATTGCGCCGCAGGAATATCCCCACCTGTGGGTGGCCTTGTGCGGCTTCGGGTTAGGGGCGTGCTTTGCCCTGAGCCTGCTGCTGACCCTCGACCACCATCGCGACCCACGCCAAGCCGGGCAACTGGCGGCGTTCGTGCAGGGTGTGGGCTTTCTGATCAATGCGATTTCGCCGTGGCTGACCGGCTGGCTGCGCGAGCTTACCGGCAATTTCGTCAGTGCCTGGGTGGTGCTGACGGTAACGGTGGTGGCGATGCTGATGGTGACGCGGGTGTTCAGCCCGGCCACCTATCGCACCGACCTAGAAGTCGTAGCGCCCAGTCACGCCTAGGGTGCGCGGCGTGCCCAGCAGGCCCTCATAGCCGCCGTTACCACCGGTCCACAGGGTGGTGTAGTAGGTTTTGTCGAAGGCGTTTTTCAGCCACAGCGACACATCCCACTGCCCTTGGTCATAGTTGCCGCGCACGCCGGTCGACAGGTTGACCACCGCATACGCCGGGATCTGCCCGTAGTCGGAATCTTCCACGGTGCCCACGGCTTTGGAACGGAACGCGTAGCTGGCGGTGACGTAGGGTTCGAAGCCGTTCGCCAGGTTCCACTTGTACTCGCCGTTGGCGTTGGCGATCCACTTCGAGGCGCCCACCACTTGGTGGCCGGTCAGGTCGCAGGACGCCGGTGCACCGGGGCGCAGGCTGGTTTCCGGCGGGCACGGTGCATCCTTGTAAGACAGGTAACTCACGTCATTGAAGGAGCCGTTGATGTTCAGGGTCAGGCCCTTGATCGGCACCAGGGTGCTTTCCACTTCCACGCCCCGCGAGCGCACGGAACCGGCGTTGGTCAGGTACTGCACGCGGTTGTCCTGGTCGTAGGCGTTGGTCTGGTAGCCGTTGACCTGGGTCCAGAACAGGTTGGCATTGAGTTGAAGGCGGCGGTCCCACAGCGTGCTTTTGAAACCCAGCTCGGCGTTATTGGCGCGCTCGGTGCCGATCAGCAACGAGTCGGCCCCGGCCGTGGGCGCAGAACCTACCGCCAGGTTGACCCCACCCGATTTTTCGCCATGGGACAGCGTCGCGTAGCCCAGCAGGTTGTCATTGAAGTGATAACTGAGGTTGAGCAGCCCCGACGGCGTGGCGCTGTATTGCGACAGGTCGCCCGAGTCATAGGCCCCGGTACGCCCACGCCGTGCAGTGGCCGCCGCACCGCTCACCGCAGCGCCACCCAGCGGCGCATTGCGCGTGACCCAGGCGCTTTTTTCTTCGTAGGTGCCACGCAGGCCGGCGGTGAAGTCCAGGCGTTCGGTCAGGTGCCAGGTGCCTTGGGCGAACAGCGCAAAACTGTCAGTGCGGATATGCCCGTTGCCGACGCTGCTCACATTGTTCAAAGCGCCGGTCGGCGTGCCATTCCAGATATCGGCCTTGGGACCGTAATAAGCAAAGGATTTATTATCCAGTTTGGAGCCGAAGTAGTAGGCGCCCAGCACGTAATCGAAGAAACCACCGCTGGGCGACGCCAGGCGCAATTCCTGGGACCACTGCTTATCTTCCACCGAAACCCCGGCGTTATACGACGCCGGTACGTTGAGGCCATCATCGTTGCGCGGGGTGAAGTTCCACCAGCGGTAAGCACTCACCGAGGTCAGGGTGAAGTCGCTGGGCAGCGTCCAGTTGGCTTCCAGCGAGGTACCGCCCTGGAACACCGTGACGTGCTGGTCGTTGTCGAGGTTGACCTTGCGATGGGTGCCATCCACCAGGGTCGCCCCTGCTGCATTGGCCCGGGCTTGATACAGGTTGGTGCCATTGATGGTCGGGCCGGTGCTGTACAGCACGCGGGTGCCGGCGCTGGAATCCTCTTCGTTGTAGTCACCGATCCAGCGCAGGTTGAACGCTTCGTTGGGCTTGTATAGCAGTTGCCCGCGAAAGCCCTGACGCGAACCGCCGTTCAGATCATGGCCGTCGTGTTCATTCTTGATGTCGCCGTCGCTGCGGGTGCGATAGGCCGAGAAACGCCCCGCCAGGTCATCGGTCAGGGGGCCGGAAATCGTGCCCTTGGTCTGGAAATAACCGTCCTCGCCCAAGGAGGTTTCGATGCTGCGCTCGGGAGTAAAACTCGGCGCGCGCGTACTGATATTGATCACACCAGCGGTGGTGTTCTTGCCGAACAACGTGCCCTGGGGGCCGCGCAAAACTTCAAGCTGCTCAATGTCCATCAGGTCGAACACCGCCATGCCCGGGCGCCCGAGGTAGACGTTGTCAATATACAGCCCCACGCTGCCTTCCAGGCCATCGCTGGCCGGGTTGTTGCCCAGGCCGCGGATCGACACGCTGGACTGGCGCGCATGCATATAGGCGACGTTGACGCTGGGCACCAGTTGCTGCAAATCCTGGATGCGGTACACCCGCTGGGTTTCCAGGGCCTGGCCACCGAGCACGCTCATGGGCGTCGGCACGGCCTGGGCACTTTCGGTACGCCGCCGGGCAGTCACCGTGACAGTTTCAAGTTGGCCACTGGCGCTTTCGCCCTTGCCGGCAGGCGCGGGTGTTTCAGCGGCCTGGGACGGTGACCAACTGCTGCTACCAGCCACTAACACAGCCAGGGGCAAGGACTTGAACAGACTCATAAGCGGCTCCAGAACCCGGAGATATCCGTCGCCAGATATTCCTAAAGGTTATTTATTTATGTTTTTACGAACATTTACTGCATAAGAGATAGCCTTTATAAGGAGTCGACCTAATGCATAGCCAATGCATTTCCCGGATATTTTTGATGTGAAAAATGCATATCGACTTGCGCCAGCTTCGCCACTTCATCGCCCTTGCTGAACAACGCAGTTTTGTCGCGGCAGCCTTGGCCGTGAACCTGTCGCAGTCGGCGTTCAGTCGCAGCATCCAGGCCCTGGAACACAGCGCCGGCTGCCAACTGGTGGACCGCGGCCGCAAGGACCTGGCGCCCACCAAGCAAGGCCAGGTGCTCCTCGAACATGCCCGGCGCCTGGTCAGCGGCGCACAACAACTGGCCAACGAAATCAGCCAGTTCAACGGCCTGGAAGCCGGTGAACTGCGTTTCGGTTGCGGCCCCGCGCCGGCAGCGGGGTTAGTCCCACGTGCCATCGGCAGTTTTATCGGGCGCTACCCCAAGGCCCGCGTGCAGTTCCAGGTGGATGACTGGCAAAGCCTGGGCAAACGCCTGCTTAGCGAAGAGTTCGAATTTTTCGTCGCCGACACCCGCCACTTCGAAGCCAACCCCGACTACCACACCCACCGCCTGCGCCCACGTCGCTGGTACTTCTGCTGCCGCGCCGGCCACCCCTTGGCCGCACGCAACAGCGTCAGCGCCGCCGAGCTGATGAGCTACCCGCTGGCAGTAACCATCCGCCCGCCGAACCTGCGCAAAGTCATCGTCGACCTCAGCGGCCGGCCCGATTACCAACCCAATGTGGAGTGCGAAAACGGTTACAGCCTGATGGGCGTGGTACTGCGCTCGGACGCCATCGGCATCGTCAGCGCCAACAGCGATGTGCTGCACATGGCGCGCGGCGAACTGGTGTGTTTGCAGATTGAAGGATTGGACGAAAACCTGGAGGAGCGCTACACCCGCTACGGAATCGTCAGCCGCGCTGGGTACCGGTTGTCGCCGCTGGCGCAGGCGATGATTGAGCAGATCAAGGAGATTGATGAGAGAGACGAGGATGCTTATGCGTTGGAAAATATTGCGGTCTGACTAAGCGGTGAACAGCGGCCCGCAACGTCAGTGAAGTCATCATTAGATAACAAAGATCACCTACAAGAGGGTCTACCTTTTGACCCGCACGAGGAAGCGCGTTTGATGGACTGTATCTTTTGCAGCATTGCCCGCGGTACTGCACCCTCCCACCTTCTGTGGGAAGACCAGACCCACATGGCCTTTCTCTCCATATTTCCCAACACCCCGGGGTTCAGTGTGGTTATCCCCAAAACCCATCACGGCAGCTATGCGTTTGCCGAACCGGACACCGTGCTGTGTGACTTGGTCATCGCAGCCAAGAAGACGGCGAAGCTTTTGGACAAAGCGCTAAAAGGTGTGGCTAGAACGGGCATGATTCTGGAGGGTTATGGCGTCGATCATCTGCACGCCAAATTATTCCCGATGCACGGGACCGGGGAAGATAGCGCCTTCAAAAAAATCAGTTCGACCCAAGACAAATATTTTGAGCGTTATGAAGGCTATGTCTCCTCCCATGACGCTGCCAGGGCAGATGATAAAGCGCTGGCAGGACTGGCCGCTCACATCAGGTCCTTCGCCGGGTAAGCCTGCTCCCACCATTTGATCGCGGGGTACCAGGTAGATATGTATCTGCTGTCAGGCCGTCATCGCAGGCAAGCCAGCTCCCACAGGGGAATGCATTTCAACTGTGGGAGCTGGCTTGCCTGCGATGACGTAAGTAGCCAAACCCATGCACTCAATGCATAGAACTCAGTCCCCAAATGCACTTGCCAGAGCGCCCCTCGAACAGCGAAAAAACGCTCCTGTCCTCCGTTCGGTAAATTCCTATGTCTGACCCCAAACCCGTGCGCAACGTGCTCTACATCATGTGCGACCAACTGCGCCGCGACTACCTGTCCTGCTACGGCCATGCCCATCTGCATACGCCGAATATCGACCGCCTGGCCGCCGCCGGTGTGCGTTTCAGTCGGGCCTATACACAAGGCACCATCTGCGGCCCGTCGCGTATGTCGGCCTACACCGGGCGCTATGTCAGCAGCCATCAGGTGGCGTGGAATGCAGTGCCGCTGCCGCTCGAAGAGCTGACGATCGGCGACTACCTGCGCCCCCACGGCATCCGCACCGCCCTGGTGGGCAAGACCCACGCCACGCCGAACCTTGAGGCCTTGCAGCGCCTGCAGATAGACCCCGATAGTGCCCAGGCCGAGCCACTCAACGAGGTCGGTTTCGACGCGTACCTGCGTCACGACGGCATCTATCCCGACAGCCCGCTGTTCGAGGATAAGCGCGAGTCCGCGCCCTACACCCAATACTTGCGTGATCACGGCTACAACGGCAGCAACCCGTGGCATGAATGGGCCAACGCCGCCGAAGGTGAGAACGGCGAAGTGCTCAGCGGCTGGCATATGCGCAACGCCGGCAAACCCGCACGGGTGGCCGAAGAACATTCGGAGACCGTCTACACCACCGACCGCGCCATCGACTTTATCGGCGAACAAGGTGAACAGCCCTGGTGCCTGCACCTGTCGTATATCAAGCCGCACTGGCCCTACATCGCGCCCGCGCCGTATCACGCGCTGTACGGCGCCGAGCATGTGCAGGCGCCGATCCAACCTGAGCACACCAGCGATCACCCGGTGTACCAAGCGTTTCGCCAACATCAGGAGAGCCTGAATTTCTCCCGCGATGAAGTACGTCTGACGGTCATTCCCACCTACATGGGCCTGATCAAACAGATCGACGATCAACTCGGGCGGCTGTTTGATTTTCTGCAAAGCAACGGCCGCTGGGACGACACGCTGATCGTGTTCACCAGCGATCATGGCGACTTCCTCGGTGACCATTTCCTCGGTGAAAAAGAGTTTCTGCTGGAGCCAGCGGTGGGTGTGCCACTGATAGTGCGTGACCCACGGGCCAGTGCCGATATCACCCGTGGCAGCGTGGATGAACGCCTGGTGGAAACCATCGACGCCCTGCCGACGTTTCTCGATGCGTTGGGCTTGCCCGCCGCCGACCATCGCCTGGAAGGCCGCTCATTGATTCCATTGCTGCAGGGCGCACAACCCACCTGGCGCAGCTATGCCATTGCCGAATACGACTACGCCTTCCAGGCCCCCGCTCGTGAGCGCCTGGAGCAACCCATCGACCGTTGCCGCATGACCATGGTGCGCAGCGAGCGCTGGAAGTACCTGGCCTACGACGGCTTTCGCCCGCAACTGTTCGACCTGGAAAATGACCCGCAAGAACTGCACGACCTGGGCAGCGATCCCGCCTATGCCGAGGTTCGCGAGACGCACCTGGGTTATCTGTTCGACTGGCTGCGCGGGTTGAAGCGGCGTACCACCATCAGCCACACGGAGGTTGAGGTGCGCGGGCAATGGTTTCGCTATGGGGAACCAGAGGCAGAGAAAGTGGTGCAGATTGGCGTTTGGTAGAACGGCACCGGTCTAAATGTGGGAGGGGGCTTGCTCCCGATAGCATTGGGTCAGTCAAAGATGCTGTGACTGACACTCTGTTATCGGGAGCAAGCCCCCTCCCACATTTTGATCTCCAACCTGGCTTAGAGACCTTTGGTGGTCTGGCTGCGCTGCCCTTGCACACCCACCGGCACATCGCCCTTGAGCGTAACCCGGCGCACGATGCGCTCCTGGGTGCCGTAGTCGTCCACCGCGTAATGCTGGGTAGCGCGGTTGTCCCAGATCGCCACGTCGCCGGTATTCCAGCGCCAGCGCACGGTGTTTTCCAGGCGGGTGACGTGGCCTTGCAGCAGGTTGAACAACTGCGCCGACTCTGCCTGTGAGTAGCCTTTCAGGCGTTTGACGAAATGCCCCAGCAACAGGGTTTTCTCGCCGCTGACCGGATGCACGCGCACCACCGGGTGTTCGGTTTCATACACCGTGGAAGTGAACACTTTGCGGTATTCCTCCAGCTTCTCCACCGCCACATCCGGCTTGCGGGCGGCGTAGTCGTATTCGTTGCTGTGCACCGCCCACAGGTGATCAGCCAGTGCGCGCAGCTCCACGCTGAGGTCGTTGTAGGCAGCGGCTGTGTTGGCCCATACGGTGTCGCCGCCGGAAGCAGGCGCCAGCACCGAACGCAGGATCGAAGCCTTAGGATAGGCATCAACGAACGTCACGTCGGTGTGCCAGGAATTGGCGCGTTGGCCGCGAGTGCCATCCAATTCCATCAGGAACCGCGTGCCATCGCGCACCGGCACCGTGGGGTGGGCAATCGGCTCGCCAAGCAGGTGGGCGAACGCTTCCTGGCTCTGGTCATCGAGGTGGGTCTGTTCGCGGAAGAAGATCACCTTGTACTGCACCAGCGCCTGCTGGATGGCTTCGACGGTGGCGGCATCCAGCTCGCCGGACAGTTTGATACCTCGGATCTCGGCGCCGATACGGCCGGCTACCGGGTGAATATCGAGTGATTGGGCGATGGGTTGAACGGCTAATGCGGCGTTGCTCATTGTGATGACCCTCATGTGCCTGCAGATGGTGGAGATGCGTTCCGGCAACGCTCTATTCATATGCCTTTTAGATCTAGCAGATTAACTAGTGCTTCGTTGACGGAATAATAGCTTGCATTTAAAACCTCAGCTTGCTTGGTCGCAAATGCCTTCGACCTATTTTTAAAATGCCGGGAAAGCATATGGATCTTCGCCAACTGCGTTACTTCATCGCCCTCAACGAACACCGCAGTTTCGTGCGTGCCGCCGACGCCATGGGCATTACTCAACCGGCGTTCAGCCGCAGCATTCAGGGGCTGGAACAGGAGTTTGGTTGCGTGCTGGTAGACCGTGGCCACAAGGACCTGCGCCCCACACCCGAAGGCCAGGTGGTGCTGCAACATGCCCTGAGCCTGGTGCATGGTGCAGCGCTGCTGAGCAGTGAAGTGACGCGCATGACCAAGCTCGACGCCGGCGACCTGCGCTTCGGCTGCGGCCCGGCGCCCGCCGTGAAACTGGTGCCGGATGCAGTGGCGCGGTTTATCAATGCCCACCCGAAAATCCGCACAAGCTTCCAGGTGGATAACTGGGAGACCCTCAGCCGCAGCCTCAGCCGTGAAGAGATTGAATTCTTTATCGCCGACATCCGCCAGTTCGAGGCCGACCCGAATTTCCAGACCCGTGCGCTCACCCCCAAACGCGGGGTGTTTTTCTGCCGCCCCGGCCACCCCTTGCTGGCCAAGGACAGCCTGTCGACCAACGATATGTTCGACTACCCGCTGGCGGCGCCGTTGATCTCCCAAGGCATTCGCAAACTGCTGGCGAACCTGAGTGGGCGCATGGATTTTTCCCCGAGTATCCAGACCGAGCACTTCCCGGCACTGGTGAGCATCGTGCTGCAAACCAATGCCATCGGCGTCGGCACTGAAGAAGCCTTTGCCGAGGACATTGCCAGGGGGGCGCTGGTGCTGCTGCACTGGCGCAACTTGCCGCAGCACATGGATACCCTGAGCGCACGCTGCGGGATCGTCAGCCGCACGGGGTCGCGGTTGTCGCCGGCGGCGAAGGCGATGATCGAGACGTTGGTGGAGGTGGATAGTCAGCAGGTAAGTGTGGCGGTTTGAAGGGCGTCATCGCAGGCAAGCCAGCTCCCACTTTGAGCGGTGAACACGTTCAAGTGTGGGAGCTGGCTTGCCTGCGATAGCGATAGCCCAGGCACCGACAAGCTCAGAGCCCTGCCGCCACCAACCCAGGCGCCACCCAGTCACTTACCTGAAACGGCCGACGAATCAACTTCTCCTTCGAAGCCAAATCCACTGCATCCTGCAATTTGCCCAGGAACACCGGGTCCAGGGTCGAGGGGAAAATCTCGCTGAGTTTCTGGTCTTTCAAATCATTGGTCAGGATCACCGGCGGGTAACTGGCCAGCCCTGATACCAGCTCGATATACGCCTGTTTGTTGTTGTCATCGGTCAACCACTGCACCGCTTGCTGCTGAGCCTTGAGCAGCTTGGCCACCGCATCGGGGTGTTCATCGACAAACTTGGCGCTGCCCACCAGCACGGCCTGGATGCTGCCGGCATCGCCCAGGTCTTTGGTGGTCAGCGGTATTTCTGCCAAGCCCTTGGCCTGCAACGCCGTGAGGGTGGAGCCGCCCCAGGTCGCGTCAATCTGCTTGGCGGCCAGGGCGGCAGCGGCCGCGTTGAAGTCCAGATTGATCACCTTAAGGTCCTTCTCGCTCAAGCCCTGGCTGGCCAGTGCACTGTCGAACGACAACTGGCTGGCCGTGCCACGGAACACTGCGACACGTTTGCCCTTGAGGTCTTGAAGGGTCTTGATGCCAGAGCCCGGCACCACGCCGAGGTAATGCTTCACGCCACGCGCGGTGGCGCTGAGCAGGCGAGTATCCAGGCCATTGGAGCGGCCGATGATTGCCGCCAGGTCACCCAGATAGGCAAGGTCCACCTGGCCATTGGCAAAGGCTTCATTGATCACCGGACCCGCGCCCTTGAAGTAATTCCACTGGATCTTGATGCCTTGGTCGGCAAAGGCTTTTTCATAGATTTGCTGCTCACGCAGCACGTCGGTGATGCCGCCGCCGCTGTGCTGGCTGCCGGCACTGAGGTCGGGCACGGCGATGCGAATTTCCTTGAGGTCCGCAGCGTGCACCAACCCGGCCAGGGCGGTACTGGCAAACAGGCTGATCAAACGTTTGAAGGGCAGTTTCATAAGCGCAGCTCCTGTTGGGCGACGGTCGCCTGGGGAACAAAAAATAGGCACAGCTCTTACAAAACTTTAAATACTATAAATTCACAATTTAATAGCTTTTTGGACTATGCAAGCGAATACACAGGCTCCAGAGCGTTATGCATGAACAGCATTGAAAATATTCTCCGAATGCATTGGATGCGCGCGGCACTGAGGCTTTAAATGATTTCTCTTAGCTCGCAATCATCTTGATTACGTTTTTGTAAGATCAAAATCACATAACGAATTTGGCGACAACGGAGGTCTTACATGGCCCGAATTTCATTTTTGAGCCTGCCGCTGGCGGCCCCGTCCAAGGATGCCGTGCCTCGTTGGCCGCAGCTGGGCCAGCGCTTGTTGCCCTGGCTGCTGCCGCTCACGTTGTTTGCCCTGTGGTGGTTGGCCAGCCGCAATCACTGGATGAGCGAGCAGATTCTGCCCGCCCCGGCCCTGGTGTGGAGCAGCGCAGTGGAGTTGGCCGGTGGCGAGTTGTGGAGCCATCTGGTGATCAGCTTGCAGCGCTTGTTCTGCGGCCTGCTGGCGGGTATCGCGGCAGGCGCGATACTCGGCGCGAGCCTGGGTTTCAGCGCCCGCGCCGAGCGTTTGGTATTCCCGACGTTCAGCGCGCTGTCGCAGGTGCCGACCCTGGCATGGATCCCGCTGTTCATGGTGTTTTTCGGCATTGGCGAAACCTTGAAACTGGTGGTGCTGGTCAAGGCCATCGTGGTGCCCGTCACCCTGCATACCCTGGTGGGTGTGCGCGATGCCCAACCCAACCTGCGCGAAGCCGCCCGCGTGTTGCGCTTGCCCAGCCATGTGCTGATTCGCCGACTGATTCTGCCCGCCGCGCTACCGGCGTTCATGGCCGGGGTACGCCTGGCCCTGGCGGCGGGCTGGACGTCATTGCTGGCCGTGGAGTTGCTGGCCTCCAGCGAAGGCATCGGCTACCTGATGGTGTGGGCGCGGCAGTTATTCATGCTCGATATTGTCTTTGTGTGCATCGTGGTCATCGGCGTGCTGGGCGTGGTGATGGACCGCGGCATCGGCTGGCTGGACCGCAAGTGGGTGCACTGGCCCCATCCGGCCACTGCGCAGATTCGACGCGGACCACGCTACGAAGGCTGGCAGCGCTTGCAACCCTGGCTGTTGCCGCTGCTGCTAGTGGCGTTATGGCAAGTAGCGACGCAGCAGGATTGGGTCGACCCAAACATTCTGGTCAGCCCCTGGGCGGTGCTGCAAACCAGCGTGGCGGGCGTGCTGGATGGCAGCCTGACCACGGCGCTGGGCAAAAGCCTTGGCCGGGCCCTGGGCGGGTTGCTGCTGGGCGGTAGCCTGGGCTTTGCCATGGGCCTGTGGCTGGGGCTGTCGCGGCGCAGTGAGCGGCTACTTGGCCCCACTTTGTCCGCGCTGCGCCAGATCGCGATTTTCGCCTGGGTGCCGCTGCTCACCGCCTGGTTCGGCCTGGGTGAACTGGCCAAGTGGGTGTTTATCGCCCTCGCCGCGTTCTTCCCGTTATTCATCGCCACCCAGCGCAGCGTGCTCAACCTGTCGCCCCAGCTGCGCGAAGCCGCGCAGGTGCTGCGCCTGAACCTCTGGCAACGCTTGCGCCGCCTGGTGCTGCCGGGCGCCGCGTCGGGGATTTTCGCCGGCCTGCGCCTGAGCCTGATCTACGCCTGGATGGGCACCATCGGCGCCGAATATTTCATGCCCTCAGATGGCGGCATCGGCAGCCTGATGATCGGCGCCCAACAGTTGCTGCGCATGGATTTGATCATGAGCGGCATGCTGCTGGTCGGCCTCACCGGCGCCGCTCTCAACCTGATCGGCCAACGCATCGAAACCCGTGCCACCCGCTGGAGACACGCATGAACGCACCGATTGTCAGCTTCAACCATGTGGGCAAAAGCTTCGACGTCGACGGCTTCGAACTGGAAGCCATCCGCGAATTCAACCTGCAGATTGCCGAGGGGGAATTTGTTGCGATTGTGGGTTCCAGCGGTTGCGGGAAATCCACACTGCTGCGCTTGCTGGTGGGCTTGGATACGCAGTTTCGCGGCGAGATCCAGGTCGATGGCAAAGCCGTCAGCGGTATCGGTGGCGAGCGCGGCATCGTGTTCCAGGAGCATCGCCTGTTTCCCTGGCTGACCGTGGCGCAAAACATCGGCCTGGGCCTGGTCAACGAACCCCTGAGCGAGGCCGAGCGCAACCGGCGCATCAGCGACTTTATCGAGCTGGTGGGCCTCACCGACTTCACTCGCGCCTATCCCCATCAACTCTCCGGCGGCATGGCGCAACGGGTGGCGATTGCTCGCGGCCTGGTGGCAAGCCCGCGCATCCTGTTGCTGGACGAACCCTTCGGCGCCCTGGATGCACTGACTCGCCAGCAGATGCAGGACGAACTGCTGGCGATTCGCGCCCGTGCCAGGATCACCACGGTACTGGTGACCCACGATGTGGAAGAGGCGATTTTCCTCGCCGACCGCGTGGTGGTGATGGAGCCTCGACCCGGGCGCATCAAGCAAGTGGTGGACATCGCTCTGCCCCATCCGCGCCAGCGCAGCAGTTTTGAATTCCACCAGTTGCGCGAAGAGCTGTTGCACGAATTAACCAGCGACGACCATTACCAACCGCCGGTGCGCGAACAGATCCGTGACCTGCCATTGGCGTTCATTGCTTGCTGAAAGAGAGCTCAGTGCGCGAGTGTTCCTGGGGTTCCAGGCGATTGGCTCGCGCAAACGTGCCCAAATCATTGAAGCGCACCCCCATCTCGGCCATGACCTTGTGCGCCACCTTGGCGGTCATCTGGCGGATGTAGAACGGCTCCTTCACCACAAAATGATGGATGCCGTGGGTGCTGCCGAAATTGAAGCAGAAGGCCTGCAACGGCCACATCCACCACGGGTTGAGCACCTGGGTCTGCTGGATCACGTTGCCCGGTTCAACATCGCCGTAGTAGTGCATGTTGGAGCTGACAAAATGCAGGCAAAACGTGCGCAGTACATTCGGACCAATGATCACCACGGCGGCTATGTCGATTAACCGCATCATCTGCAAGGTGCCGGCCGACCACTCGATAGGCGTGCCCACCAGGCTGGCGACGCCATTGGCGGTATGAAAGCCCAGGAAGATGTACCACGCGCCCCAATGCAACAGCGCCAGCGGAGCGTACACCAGCAGCACGCGCTTGAAGATGCTGAACCTGTGCGGCCAGGTCTTGGCGCGCAACAGGCGGATCAAGGCCGACATCATGTTGTCGCCCACCATCAGCAACCGTGCGATGCCCCAAGGCTCACCGTTGGTGATCGCGCGCTCTTCCATATCGGCCTCGGTGCCGGAAACCTTGTGATGGTTAAGGTGCAGGTGCCGGCGTATCCATGGGTTGATGGTGCTCGGCCGCGCCAGCCACACCAGCCCCATCATCAGGTTGTGGGGCACGCGTTGCTTGCGAAAGTACATGCTGTGGATCAGGTCGTGTTCCAACTCGTGGGTGAGCGAGGCGAAGAAGGCATTGAGCAACAGGCATACCCACCACGCCATATGGCCCGTTATGTAGAGCGCTGCCGAGCCCAGCATACCGGCCAACGCAAAGGCCAGGATGCCCGCACCCAGTGCGTCCTGATGCAACAGCCAGGGATGCCGCCGGCGCAGGCGCACACCCTCGGCCAGCACCACCTCACGGATATGCGCCGAGCGCTGTTGTGCGTTCATCTGCTGGGGGCTTGCAGAAGTACCGTCCATGCTTCCATTCTCTTGTGGAGTGATGCCTGCATCCTGCACCCAACCAGCGTGCAGGGCGCTAGCCCCGGACGCCAACCTGTTGACCGCAAGCGCCAATCGACATGACCGAACCCACCTCCCTCGCCAGCTGGACCCGCGCCCTGCGCAAGCAACTCGACGCCCTGGGCCTGGACAGTGCCGCGCTGTGCCTGGAGGCCGGGCTCGACCCGTTGTTGATGGACGATCCCAATGCGCGCTACCCACTGTCGGCCACCACGCGTTTATGGGCACTGGCGGTGCAGGCCAGCGGTGACCCAGCGATCGGGCTGCGG
The DNA here is from genome assembly GCF_016405455.1 of Pseudomonas sp. MF7453. Taxonomy (NCBI): domain Bacteria; kingdom Pseudomonadati; phylum Pseudomonadota; class Gammaproteobacteria; order Pseudomonadales; family Pseudomonadaceae; genus Pseudomonas; species Pseudomonas sp. MF7453. Next base: position 150,183 of record NZ_JAEKCN010000011.1, read on the forward strand.
GTGTCGCGGTTTGTCAGCCCCACCACCTTCCATGCGCTGGGCTACGCGTTGGTGGCCAGCGGCAGTTTGCGCGAGGTGTTCGAGCGCATCGTGCGTTATCACCAAGTGGTCAGCGATGCGCTGAACCTGGAGCTCAGCCGTCACGGTGATCGCTACTACTTCCGCCTGCTTCAACTCGAGGGCAGCCCGGCACCGGCAGTGGAAGCCATCGATGCGTTTGCCGCGATCTATGTGCGTACCTGCCGTAATCGACTGGGGCGCGACTATGCACCGTTAGCGGTGTACCTGCGGCGCCCGGAGCCGGACGACCGTTCGCCATGGCAAACGGTGTTCCGTTCCCAAGTGTTCTTTGGCGCCGAGGAAGACCGCCTGGAGTTCGCCGCTCATGACTTCGACAGCCACCTGGACGATGCCAACCCGGAACTGGCCGAACACAATGAAACCGTGCTCAAACGCACCCTGGCCCAATTGCAACCGCTGACCTGGGAGCGCAAGGTGCGCGCCGCCATCGAGGCGCAATTGCCGGACGGCGAACCCGGCGCGGAGCGGATCGCCCAGGCCTTGCATTTGAGTTTACGCAGCTTGCAGCGGCATCTGGCCGATGAGGGTTGTCGGTTCGACGCGCTGCTCAATGAATGCCGGCAGAACCTGGCGTTGTTGCACCTGCGTGACCCGCAGTGTTCATTGGCCGAAATCAGCCATTTGTTGGGGTTTGCCGATACCAGCAGTTTCAACCGTGCGTTCAAGCGTTGGACGGGGATGACGCCGGGGCAGTTTCGGGAGGGGGGGCAATAGCCGCATTGACCTCCCGAAACTTTTCAATAAGCGGGAGCACGGGGTCAAGCTGTCACTTTAAACTCAATATCGTCCGTCCAGGGCGAGCGAACTCCGTTATATGTTTGAATGCCGAATACTTTATAAACACGGGGGTCGAAAACACAGTCAAACTCCCACTCCCCGTTCTCATCCACTAAAGCAAAGCCAAAAGAAGTGCCGTCGATCGGCTTATGAACGAAATAGACCCACCAACCGGGAATGCCCTGACCTGAAAACTTCACAGGTGATGAGTACGTTTCAGCGCTCTTCGGAGTATTGACAACAGGCGCCTCTATTCCAGTTTTTTCTGAAATCTGTTCTAAATCTTTGTAAGTGGGTGGTTGGGATTTGGTAGACATGCGTGTTCACTCCTTGAATGCCAATTGACAATCAAAGTCTGCCTCCCTTTAAACACCCAATCTACTGTCAAACTTGACAGGTACGAGCCTGTTTAGAGGTTAGCGCCACGACGCCGTAACACCTTCTTTACCCGCGTCACCAACGCCTTGGCGTCAAACGGCTTTAGCAAGTAATCATCCTCATGCAATTCCAGCCCACGCAGGCGATCTTCAATGCCATTGGGCGTGGTCAAGAACAGCACTGGCGTCTCTCCCCTTTGCCGAAGCGCCTGCTGCAGCTTCCAGGCATTCAGGCCCGGCAGCATCACATCCAAAATCACCAGGTCGTACACAGTGCTTTCCACAAAGCGCTGCGCCGCCATGCCGTTGGCCGCGACTTCCACCGAAAAGCCGGCCTCGCTCAGGCCCTGGGCCATAAGCTGCGCCAGTTGCGGCTGGTCTTCCACTAACAACACTTGCATGCCTTACCTCTGGGTTTGATTACAAACCTGTCATCCAATTGTGCGGCTTTTGTCCGCGTCCACTGGCTACCGTGAGCACCTGCCTTCTGGAGCCACAACCATGTATCGCACCGCTTTGTTCTTGAGCCTCGCTGTGACCACCGCTGCCCAGGCCGCCCCACAACTGCCACACCATGCCGAGCTGGATTTGCACACTGCGCGCCAACTGGCCGACGCCAGCCTGGCCCACTGCACGGCCGCGCTGACGGTACTGGACCGTGGCGGTAACTTGCTGGTGGCCCTGCGGGCGGATGGCGTAGGCCCGCACAACAGCCTCGCCAGCCAACGCAAGGCGTACACCGCGCTGTCGACCAAAACCCCCACCCGGCTGTTTGCCGAACGGGCGCGTAATAATCCCGAGGCCGCCAACCTTAACAGCTTGCCCGAATTACTGTTGCTCGGCGACGGCGTGCCGCTGTTTGCCGAGGCCGAACTGGTCGGCGCGCTGGGCATCGCCGGTGCCGGTGGCGCCGCGCAGGATGAAGCCTGTGCGGTGCAGGCCGCCGAGCAACTGGGCTTGAAAATCACCCCTTGATTCCACCTAAGTCAAAAGGACTTCTCAATGAAAACCCTTAGCATGACCCTCGCCGCCCTCAGCCTGAGCGGCCTGTGCAACCTGGCCCTGGCCGCCGGCAACCCGCTGAGCGTGCATGTGCTCAACCTGGAAAACGGCCTGCCGTCGGCCGGCGTCAGCGTCACCCTGGAACAACATGTGGGCTATCAGTGGCAATCACTGTCCCAGGGCGTGACCAATCAACAGGGACGCATCGCCGAACTGTTCCCTGCCGACCAGAGCATGAAGCCGGGCGAGTACCGTGTGGTGTTCAAGACCGGCGATTATTACAAGAAGGCCAACCGCGAGACGTTCTTCCCCGAGGTGCCGGTGATCTTTCAGGTCAAGCAGGCCGACCAGCATTACCACATCCCGCTGTTGCTCAGCCCTTACGGTTTCTCTACCTATCGCGGTTCATAGGCCCGCGGCCAGGCGCAGCCCATTGAGGTCCAGTATCTCGATGGCGCCGTAGCTCAAACCAATAATGCCCTGTTGCTCCAGCGCCTTGAGCAGACTGTTGATGGTCTGGCGCGACAGGCCCAGCATCGCCGCCAGATCCTCCTGAGGCAGCTGCAGCACGCGGCGCGCCTGCTCTACTTCGCCGTAGCCTTGCGCGATCATCAGCAACCGATGGGCCAGCCGCCTGGAGGCGGGCATCAGGCTTGTCTGTTCGATGTTGATCAATGACAGACGCAGTTTCTGGCTCATCAGCAGCGCCATGTCCCGCCAGAACACCGGATGCTGTTCGAGAATGGCGAGGATCGCCGCTTGTGGTACCTGCACCAGCGTGCAGGCTCCCGTGGCGAGGGCATCGTGGGTGCGTGGCAGGTTATCGAACAGGCAGATCTCGCCGAACCAGTGTGGGGTTTCCACCAGGCTCAACACCGCTTCCTTGCCCTGAGCATTGACGGCACTGATGCGCACCGCCCCTTCCAGCACCGCATACAGGCCACACGGCGGGTCGCCGCGCTTGAACAGAAACTGCCCCGCTGTCAGTACGCGCAACCGCGCCGCCCCCAGCAGGCTACGCTGCAAGTCTGGCGGCAAGTGCCTGAACCACTGACCGCGCGCCAATCGCGCCTGCCATTTGCCTGTGTCCATGGGAACTCCGAAGATTGTCGCCCAGTTGACAGTTAGGCACCGACTGACAGGGCATGATCAAACATCCTACAGGAGGAACAACAATGAAAAGCCTCGTCGACCACCTCAGTCAATACGCCGCTTACCACCGCGACCCGCGCAATATCTTCAGCCACTTTATCGGGATCCCGCTGATCGTGGTCGCGGTGGCGGTGCTGCTGTCGCGTCCGCAGTGGGCGCTGGGCGGCCTGTGGGTTTCACCTGCGGTCGTGCTGGCGTTGTTTTCGACGTGGTTCTACCTGCGCCTGGAACTGGCCCTGGGCGTGCTGATGACAGTGCTGATGGGGTTGTCGGTGTGGGCCGGGCATGTCTTGGCGGCGCAGAGCACGATGGTGTGGCTGAGCAGTGGCGTGGGTATGTTTGTAGTGGGGTGGGTGATTCAGTTTGTCGGGCACTATTACGAAGGCAGGAAACCGGCGTTTGTCGATGATGTGTCGGGGCTGATTGTGGGGCCGTTGTTTGTGGTGGCGGAGTTAGCGTTTCTGCTGGGCTTGCGCCAGGACCTCAAGCGCCAGATTGAAGAGCGTTCGGGGCCGGTGGCGGTACGCGGGAAAAACGCCACGGTCTAACAGGTAATGAAGATCCAATGTGGGAGCCGGGCTTGCCCGGCTCCCACAAGGGTTTTGCAGTGTTATTAGGCTTTTTGCCAGACCTTGGGTTTGAAGAACAGGGTCTCGCCACGGGCCAACCCGGTAAGGCTGTCATGGTCTTTCACCACTTCGGCCTCAATCAGCTCGCTTTGGCCTTCAACCTGCAGGGTCACGCGAGTAGTCGCGCCCAACGGACGAATATCCCGCACTTGCGCCGCATGGTGGTCTTCCAGTTCATGGCGTGACAACGACACTTCGTGGGGGCGGAACAGCAGGTGCTTGTCTTCGCCCAAATGCAGGCGGTTGGAGTCACCCAGGAAGTGATAAACAAAATCGCTGGCCGGGTTTTCGTAAACGTCTCCCGGTGAACCGATCTGCTCGATCACGCCCTTGTTCATCACCACGATACGGTCGGCGACTTCCATGGCCTCTTCCTGGTCGTGGGTCACGAAGACCGAGGTCAGGTTGATATCTTCGTGCAGGCGCGCCAGCCAACGGCGCAGCTCCTTACGTACCTTGGCATCGAGGGCGCCGAAGGGTTCGTCCAGCAACAGCACCTTGGGCTCAACCGCCAGGGCGCGGGCCAGGGCGATACGTTGGCGCTGACCACCGGAGAGTTGTTCCGGGTAACGATCTGACAGCCAATCAAGCTGCACCATGTTCAGCAGTTCATGAACCTTGGAGGCGATCTGGCTTTCGGTGGGGCGTTGGTTTTTCGGCTTCATGCGCAGGCCGAAAGCGACGTTGTCGAACACGGTCATGTGGCGGAACAGCGCGTAGTGCTGGAACACAAAGCCGACGTTGCGATCACGTACATCGTGGCCGGAGACGTCTTCGCCGTGGAACACGATGCTGCCGGCGTCCGGGGTTTCCAGGCCGGCGATGATGCGCAGCAAGGTGGTCTTGCCACAGCCGGACGGGCCGAGCAACGCCACCAGCTCGCCACTCTGGATATCCAGGTTGATGCTGTCCAGGGCCTTGAAGGCGTTGAAGTTCTTGCTGACATTACGGACTTCGATCGACATGACTTATTCCTCACCGGCGCTGTTGCGCAGGCGGTTGATTCGGTTCTCGCTCCACTGCTTGAGCAGCAGGATGAAGAGCGCCAGGATCAGCAACAGGCTGGCCACCGCAAACGCGGCAACGTGGTTGTATTCGTTGTAAAGAATCTCGACATGCAGTGGCAGCGTGTTGGTCACGCCGCGAATGTGGCCGGACACCACCGACACTGCGCCGAACTCACCCATGGCCCGCGCCGTACACAGCACCACGCCGTAGATCAGGCCCCATTTGATGTTCGGCACGGTGACATGCCAGAACATCTGCCAGCCATTGGCGCCCAGCAGGCGCGCGGCCTCTTCTTCCTGGGTGCCCTGCTCCTGCATCAGCGGGATCAGCTCCCGGGCCACGAATGGCACGGTGACGAAGATGGTCGCCAGCACGATGCCCGGCAGGGCGAACACGATCTGGATGTCATGGTCTTGCAACCACGGCCCGAAGAAGCCCTGGGCGCCGAACATCAACACGTAGACCAGGCCCGCAATCACCGGTGAAACCGAGAACGGCAGGTCGATCAACGTGACCAGGATGCTTTTGCCACGGAACGAATACTTGCTCACACACCAGGCCGCGCTGACGCCAAACACCAGGTTGAGCGGCACCGAAATCGCCACGGCGATCACCGTGAGTTTCAGCGCCGACAGCGCGTCCGGCTCAAGAATCGCGGTGAAGAACGAGCCGAGGCCATTCTTCAGGCCCTGGGACACCACGATCACCAGCGGCAACAGCAGGAACAGGGCAAACACCAGCCAGCCAAGGCCGATCAGGATACGTCGCGACGTCGCGCTGCCACGGCGGGCTGCGTTGGCCGAGGACGCGGCGGAAATAGACGATTGGGACATGTTCCGCGCCTCCTTATGGACGTTCGATGCGCCGCTGCAACAAGTTGATCAGCAGCAGCAAGACAAAGGAAACCACCAGCATCAACACACCAATGGAGGTGGCGCCGCGGTAGTCGTATTGGTCCAGCTTGACCATGATCAGCAACGGCAGGATTTCGGTTTTCATCGGCATGTTGCCGGCGATGAAGATCACCGAACCGTACTCACCCACACCACGGGCGAAGGCCAGCGCGAACCCGGTCAGCCAGGCAGGCAATAACGCCGGCACGAGGATATGGCGGAACACCTGCAGCGGCTTGGCGCCCAGACAGGCAGCGGCCTCTTCGACTTCCCGGGGGATATCGGCAAGTACCGGCTGCACGGTGCGCACCACGAAGGGCAAGGTCACGAAGGTCAGCGCCAGGGTGATGCCCAGGGGGGTATAGGCGATCTTGAAGCCCAGGTCTGTGGCGAACTGGCCAACCAGGCCGTTAGGCGCATACAGCGCGGTCAAGGCAATACCGGCGACGGCTGTAGGCAAGGCGAACGGCAGGTCGATCATCGCATCGATGATCTTGCGGCCGGGGAAGGTGTAGCGCACCAGTACCCAGGCCAGCAGCGTACCGATCACGCCATTGATCAGCGCGGCGTACAACGCGGTGCTGAAGCTCAGCTTCAACGCCGCCAGCACGCGAGGCGCGGAGATGATGTTCCAGAACTGGTCCCAGGTGAGTTGAGCGGCGTGTACAAACATCGCCGCCAGCGGGATGAGCACGATCAGGCTGAGGTACACGACGGTGTAGCCCAGCGTCAGCCCGAAGCCGGGTATGACGGGGGAGATACGACGCGACATAAGAGTCCTTGGTTAAAGGGTAGAAACCACTGTAGGAGCGCGCTTTCTGTGGCAGCTGGCTTTTCTGTGGGAGCCGGGCTTGCCCGCGATGCAGGCACCTCGGTGTATCAGCCACACCACGGTGATGCTATCGCAGGCAAGCCAGCTCCCACACAAGCCCAGTTCCTACAGAAAGTCAGGCCCCTACAGTTACTTTGGCTTACTGCGCCGTATAGATCTGGTCGAACACGCCACCGTCGTTAAAGAATTTCGGTTGGGCAGTTTTCCAGCCGCCGAAGTCTTTGTCGATAGTCACCAGGTCCAGTTTCGGGAACTGCTGCACGTATTTGGCGGCTACTTTTGCATCGCGTGGGCGGTAGAAGTTTTTCGCCGCAATCTCCTGGCCAGCCGGGCTGTACAGGTGTTTGAGGTATTCGGTGGCGATCTCGGTATTGCCCTTTTTTTCGGCGTTCTTGTCGACCACAGCCACCGGCGGTTCCGCCAGGATCGACAGGGACGGCACGACGATGTCGAACTTGTCGGCGCCGCCGTCTTCTTTCAGGGCCAGGAACGCCTCGTTTTCCCAGGCCAGCAACACGTCACCTTGACCGTTGTTGACGAAAGTAATGGTAGAACCCCGGGCGCCGGTGTCCAGTACCGGAACGTGCTTGAACAGCTCCTTTACGTATTCCTGAGCCTTGGCTTCGCTGCCACCGGCCTTGAGGCCATAGGCCCAGGCGGCGAGGAAGTTCCAGCGCGCACCACCGGAGGTTTTCGGGTTGGGCGTGATCACCGACACGTCTTTCTTGATCAGGTCGCCCCAATCCTTGATGCCCTTGGGGTTGCCCTTGCGCACCAGGAACACGATGGTCGAGGTGTATGGGGTGCTGGCGTCCGGCAGGCGGGTTTGCCAGTTTTCCGGCAGGGTCTTGCCCAGCTTGGCGACTTCATCGATGTCACCGGCCAGGGCCAGGGTCACTACGTCGGCGCGCAGGCCGTCAATCACTGCGCGTGCTTGCTTGCCGGAGCCACCGTGGGACTGTTGGATCTTGACGTTGTCGCCGGGATGGGACTGCTTCCAGAAGTGGGTGAACTCTGCGTTGTAGTCCTGATACAGCTCACGGGTCGGGTCGTACGAGACGTTGAGCAGCTCATAGTCTTTGGCAACAGCGGAACCGGCAAACACGGCACTGGCCAGCGCGGCCAAGGCATAACGGCGAATCGACGACATAGAAGCTCCTGAAATTCTTGTATGTTGGCGCAACCCTGTAGGAGCGAGCTTGCTCGCGAAAAACCCAGAAGCACCGCGTTAAACCTGATGCGCTGCGTTATCGTTGGCGTTTTTCGCGAGCAAGCTCGCTCCTACTGGTGACTTATTCTTAGGCGGGTTTGTTACCGGGGTTCTGCAGACGGAATTTTTCCTTGCGTTCGATCTGTACCACTTGGGCGTTATGCACAGTAATTTCCACCGCGCCAAAACGCAGATCGCGCAAGGCGCTCTGGATCTCACGCAAAATGGCTGCTTCGTCCTGGCCGTCGACGCTACGTAGAGATGCGCTCATGGTCTCGCTCCTGAAATGAATAGTGCCTGGCAGTGGCGGCACTGCTTGCGGCGTGAGGGCGATAGTAGATAAGCGTGGATATTCTTAAAAATACTATTTAAGAATGTTTATATAACCAGAAAGAATTTTCTGATAGGGCATGGGGTTGCAAGGGTTTCCACAAAAAAAACGCTCATGCACAGGCGCCGCAGAACCCTGTGGGAGCTGGCTTGCCTGCGAAAGCGGCGGTGCAGTAACACATGCAGCGACTGACACACCGCCTTCGCGGGCAAGCCCGGCTCCCACATTGACCGCGTCAGTCCTGGCGGATCAGAGGTGCTCGGGTCCAGTCGATAGCGTCGGCCGGCATCGGTCGTCCAAACCAGTACCCCTGGCCCATGTCGCACTCCTGATCCAGCAGGAACCGCGCCTGTTCGACCTGTTCGATCCCTTCGGCGTGCACCTGCATACCCATGCTTTTGGCCAGGGCGATGACCACGCGCACGATCGCAGCGTCGTCTTCATCCCAGGGCAGACCGGCGACGAAGCCTTGGTCAATCTTCAGCTTCTGCACCGGCAGGCGTTTGAGGCGCAGCAGCGAGGAGTAGCCGGTGCCGAAGTCGTCGATGGCCAGGCGCAAACCCAGTTCACGCAGGCGGTGCAGTTGCTCCAGGGCCACTTCGGGGTCGTCCATCACGGCGCTTTCGGTGACTTCCAGCTCAAGAAACGCCGGGTCCAGGCCCGTGTCGTGCAGTACTTGCGCCACTTGTTCGTAGAGTTCACGCCGGGCAAACAGGCGGCTGGAGACGTTGACCGCGATAAAGCCCAACGGCGCGCCGTCCGCCAGCCATTGGCACATCTGCCGGCACGCCTGATCCATCACCCACGCGTCGATATCGGCGATCAACCCGGTACGCTCGGCGATCGGGATAAATTCGCCAGGAGGCACCAGGCCGCGCTCCGGATGCTGCCAGCGCACCAGCGCTTCAACGCCCACCAAACGGCTTTCGCGCAGGTTATGCACCGGCTGGTAGTGGACACGCAGCTCCTGCTGATCGAGGGCGCGGCGCAGTTCGCTGGCGATTTCCACGCGATTCTGCGCGTGAGCGGTCAGCTCTTCGGTGTACAGGGCATAACCTTCGCGACCGGCACTCTTGGCCTTGAACAACGCAGAGTCGGCGTTGCGCAGCAGTTGTTCGGCGCTCAAGGCATCGCTGGGAAAGAGGCTGATACCAATACTGGCGCTGATAAACAGCTGATTACCGTCAAAAACAAACGGGTCCTTCATGGCATTGAGCATACGCTGCGCCAAGGCAGCGGCCTGGATCACCTGTGGGCAACTTTCCGCCAGCACGGCGAATTCGTCGCCGCCCAGGCGCGCGAGTGTCACCCCGGGCCCGAACAGGCCCTTGAGACGGTCAGCCACCAACTTGAGCAACTGGTCGCCAACATTGTGGCCAAGGCTGTCATTGATGATCTTGAAGTGGTCCAGGTCCATCAACAACAAGGCACAGCCACGCTTGTGCACTTGCGCCGAGGCCAGGGCCTGCTCGGCACGGTCGGTAAACAGCAGACGGTTGGGCAGGTCGGTGAGCGGGTCGTGATGGGCCAGGTGCGCCAGTTCGTGTTCGGAGTCCTTGATGGCGCTGATGTCCGAGAATACCGCGACGTAATGGCTGATGTGGCTCTGGTCATCGCGAATGACGCGGATGGTTTGCCATTGTGGGTACACCTCGCCGCTTTTGCGGCGGTTCCAGATCTCGCCGCTCCATTCGCCCTCGCGATCCAGGGTCTGGAACATCTGCTGGTAGAAAGCCGACGAATGGCGCCCGGACTTGAACAGGCTGGGCGGCTGGCCCATGACGTCGTCACGGCTGTAACCCGTGATCTCCATGAATGCCCGGTTGACGTGAACGATCAGGCCCTGGGCATCGGTGACCAACACGCCCTCGCGGGTGCAATCGAACACGGCGGCGGCCTGTTGCAGGCGTTCGCGGTTTTCTTTCAGGGGCAGCTGCAGTTGATGGGCACGGGCAAAACGTCTGCCCATGAAGTAGATAGCCAGTGCACTCAGGGCCACCCAAACGTAGCCGCGAAGTTGCAGCCAGTGCGCCAGCGCCTGCGGTTCATCGATAAAGTTGATCAATAATTGGTGGCTGAGCCTGAGCCATACAACGGAAATCAGCAGGTATACCAGCCCCGCACGTAGGGCTCCTCGGTATGAAAACAGCATATGGTCAGTAATCCTTACCAAAAAAACAGAATCGCCCTACGAAGGCTGGGGATTATAGAATAAGAAACATCCAGTCACTCCTATCTGAAAGAGCGGCTGGTTTTCTCTGTAGGCTTAGTGATAATGCGTGAGCTGTTCTTTTCTTTATCTGAGGGCCATACAGCCTATGTGGTACAACGGTTTTCTTGACCTGTCAGCCTGGCAACTGGTGGCAGTCACGCTGTTGATGACCCACGTGACCATTATTGGGGTCACTGTCTATCTGCACCGTTATTCGGCCCATCGCTCGCTTGAGCTCAATGCCGGCCTGAAACACTTCTTCCGCTTCTGGCTGTGGTTGACCACAGCGCAGAACACTCGCGAGTGGACTGCCATCCACCGCAAGCACCACGCCAAATGCGAAACCGTCGATGACCCGCACAGCCCGGTGATCAAAGGCCTGTCCACGGTGCTGCGCAAAGGCGCCGAGCTGTACCGTGCCGAGGCGGAAAACCCCGAGACCCTGCGCATCTACGGCAAGAACTGCCCGGACGACTGGATCGAACGCAAGCTCTACACGCGCTACCCGCTGTTGGGCGTGGCGCTCATGGGTGTGATCGACCTGCTGCTGTTCGGCACCATCGGTATCACCATCTGGGCGATCCAGATGATGTGGATTCCATTCTGGGCCGCCGGCGTCATCAACGGCCTGGGCCACGCCGTGGGCTATCGCAACTTCGAATGCCGTGACGCCGCCACCAACCTGGTGCCGTGGGGCATCATCGTCGGCGGCGAAGAGCTGCACAACAACCACCACACCTACCCCAACTCGGCCAAGCTGTCGGTGAAGAAGTGGGAGTTCGACCTGGGCTGGGCCTGGATCAAGGTGTTCAGTTTCCTGCGCCTGGCCAAGGTGCAACGTGTGGCCCCCATCGCCCACCGCGTCGAAGGCAAGGGCAGCCTGGACATGGACACCGCCATGGCGATCCTCAACAACCGCTTCCAGATCATGGCCCAATACCGCAAGTTGGTGATTGGCCCACTGGTCAAGCAGGAGCTGGAGAAGGTCGATCATTCGGTGCGCCACCAGTTCCACCGTGCCAAGCGCCTGTTGTCACGGGAAACCAGCCTGCTGGATGACCGTCACCACCTGCGCATCCAAAGTATGCTGGAACACAGCCATGCGCTGACCGTGATCTATGAAAAGCGCCTGGCGCTGCAGCAGATCTGGCTCAAGACCAGCACCAATGGTCACGACATGCTGGCCGCGATCAAGGAATGGGTGCACGAAGCCGAGGCCAGTGGCATTCAATCCCTGCGCGACTTCGCCCACCAGTTGAAGACCTACTCGCTGCGCCCTGCAGCGGCCTGACGGTAGTTTGGGAGGGCTCGCCCTCCCGGACACTGGCTTTTTGGCGCCATTTTCCGGGCACCGTCAATCCACGCCGATCACGGAACTTCACCGCAAATCCCCTCTCTAAAAGAACACTTCGCCATCATGGTGACCCCTTGTAGTGACCGCTGCTCCATCCTGCGGCGCGCCCAGAGAGAGTTGTACCGATGGTTCACGAAAAGCCCTGCCTGCCCGATGTGCCCACTGCCGAGCCGCCGCGTCCAGCCGCGGCGGCCACCCTGTTGGCGCTGATGCATGCCCAGGGCGAAGTAGAGCGGCTGAGTGAGCGCGAGCAATTGCTCAGCTCGCTGTTGGTCAGCGTGAACGCCGTGCTCTGGGCCATCGATTGGGAAAGCCGGCGCGTGCTGTATGTGAGCCCGGCCTACGAGCGCATTTTTGGCCGTTCGGCCGGTTTGCTGTTGGCTGACCACCGCGAATGGCGCAACAGCGTGCACCCCGAAGACCTCGATTACGCCGAACACAGCCTGGCCCGCGTGCTGGAACAAGGCGCCGTGGAAGATCGCGAGTACCGCATCATCACCGCCGACGGGCAAATCCGCTGGCTAAGTGACAAGTGCTATATCAACCAGCAGGTGGTGCCGGGCGAACCGCTGATCGTGGTGGGCATGGCCGAGGACATCACCGAAAAGAAGCTGCTGGAGCTGGAACTGCACCGTCTGGCCACCACCGACGTGCTGACCCAAAGCAGCAACCGCCGGTACTTTTTCGAATGCGCCAACCAGGCGTTCGACAACGCCTGCGTTCAGGGTACGCCGCTGGCGTTTCTGCTGCTGGACATCGATGACTTCAAGGACGTCAACGACACCTACGGCCATCTGGAGGGCGATCAGGTGCTGCGGCGCATCGCCGAGAGTGGTCGCGGGGTATTGCGTCGTGGCGACCTGTTCGGGCGCATTGGCGGCGAAGAATTCGCCGCCGTGTTGCCGGGTTGCCCACCGGAGATGGCCTTGCAGGTCGCCGAGCGGTTGGGCAAGGAAATCCAGGCGCTGGTGTTCAGCTATGAGGGGCATGAATTCAATGTGACCGTCAGCCAGGGCCTGGCCAGCCTGCGTGAAGATGATTCCACCCTCGACAGCCTGTTCGCCCGGGCGGATGCGGCAATGTACGAAGCAAAACGCCAGGGCAAGAACCGCGTTATAGCCGGTTAATACTGATCAACTGTGGGAGCTGGCTTGCCTGCGATGGCGTCTTGGCTGCCCCACCGCTATCGCAGGCAAGCCAGCTCCCACAATTGATCGGTGTGGGTTTCAGGTTTTGCGCACTCGGGTCAGTTCCGACAAGCCGACCTTGAGCAGCCGCGCGGTCTTGCTGGCGGCTAGTTCTTCGAGCCCTTCGTGCTCGGTCAGCCGCGCCATTTGCACCGCCAGGTTCACCACCAGGGCTTCGCGGGAATACACCCCGCCTTCAAGCGAATAGATCCCGGCGATCAACTGCCGCAACTCCAACGGCAAGCGCCAACGGATGCGTAACGCCGAACCATAGGCGGCGCCAAACGCGTCGAGGGATTCGCCGATGGCTTCGTCATCCAGGGCGCCGCCGCCCTGGCGCCAGTCTTCCAGGCTGCGCAACAAGGCCAGATCGCCCAACCGATGCAGGATGCAGGCGCTGTAGCAGCGCTGATGATCCAGTTCCAACATCCGCGCCAGACGCCGGGCGTACTCGGCGCTGTCCTCGGACAACTGCCAGTGCCGCTCGGCGTAGGCCACCAGCCCTGGGTCACCCAGCACCACGTTGTGCTTGAGGGCAAGGCCCAGGATGAGGTTCATGCTTTGCCCGGGAACCAGCTTGTTCAGGGCTGCGTGCAGGGTCTGCACCGGCGTGCCGTGATACCCGGCGCTGTTGGCGGCGGCGATCAGCACGGCGGTGATTTGCGGGTCCATGCGCACCAGGTCTTCGAGCTGCTGCAGGTCCACGCCTTCGGGGCCCAGGCTGCTTTGCACGGCGGCTTTCACGTCCACCCGCAACGGCGCGCCATCGCAAACCTCGCGGCGCCGCTCCAGAAATGCCGGCAAGGTCATTCCCGGTGCCAGCGCCGGGATCTGGCAATACACACTTTCGCCTTCGTTAAGCAGCAGATCTTGCAGGCGCTGGGTCAGGCTCTCCATGTTCAACGGGCGGGTCAGGTACGCCGTGGGCGCCAGGGGCAAGGCTTCGCGTACGCTGGCGCTGTCGCTGCGACTGCTCAGCAAGATAAACGGCAGCGAACGGCGCTTCTGGCGCACGCTGCGCAGCAGGCTCAGGCCATCGACGCCCGGCAGCTCCCAATCTGCCAGGATCAGATCATAGGTTTTTTCGCCCAACAGCGTGGCGGCGTGCTGCCCATCGGCGCACACATCCAGCCGTGCGTCACAGCGCACATTCAACAGCACTTGCTTGAGCAGATCCCGCGACCAAGGGTCTGCTTCAGCGATTAACACTCGGGGTACAGCGGGTAAATCAACAGCAGTCATCCAGCACGCTCCATCGGCAATGCTTGCACCTTAGACAATGCAGGCGCCTGCGTACAATGAAGCAGACACAAAAAAACCGCCGAAGCGGTTTTTTGCTTTTTCTTTTTGTAGGAGCGAGCTTGCTCGCGAAGGTCGTCAACGAAAACCTGGGCGGCCTTTGAAACGCGGTGCCTGGGGGTTTTTCGCGAGCAAGCTCGCTCCTACAGGGGGGCGTGTCAGAGTTCGGAGAAGCACTCTTCGATGATCGCCAGGCCCTTGTCCAACTGCTCGTCCGGCGAGGTCAGCGGCACCAGTACGCGCAATACGTTGCCGTAGGTACCGCAGGACAGCAGGATCAGGCCCTTGTCACGTGCCTTGGCTACCACGGAGGCAACGGCAGCAGCGTTTGGCTTGTGAGTGTCGCCGTCTTCGAACAGCTCGACCGCGATCATCGCGCCCAAGGCACGCACTTCGCCGATCACCGGGTACTTGGCCTGGATAGCCTTGAGGCCGGTCACCAGGCGCTCGCCCACAGCCTTGCAGCGGTCCAGCAGGTGCTCTTCTTCGAACACTTCCATCACCGCCAGGGCCGCGGCGCAGGCAATCGGGCTACCGGCATAGGTGCCGCCCAGGCCGCCTGGGGCGATGGCGTCCATGTACTCGGCCTTGCCGCACACACCGGCCAGCGGGAAGCCGCCTGCGATGGATTTGGCGAAGGTGGTCAGGTCGGCGGCAACGCCCATCTGTTCCATGGCGAAGAAGGTACCGGTACGGCCGGCACCGGTTTGCACTTCGTCGGCGATCAGCAGGATGCCGTGCTTGTCGCACAGTTCGCGCAGGCGCTTCATGAAGGCTTTTGGCGCGACGTAGAAGCCGCCTTCGCCCTGCACCGGCTCGATGATGATTGCAGCGATATCACGCGGCTCGGCATCGTTCTTGAAGATGCGCTCGATGCTGGCGATGGAGTCGTCGACGCTCACACCGTGCAGTTCGTTCGGGTACAGCGCACGGAACACGCCGCCCGGCATCAAGCCCATGCCGGCCGAGTAAGGCACGACCTTACCGGTGAGGCCCAGGGTCATCATGGTGCGGCCGTGGTAAGCGCCGGTGAAGGCGATCACACCGGCACGGCCTGTAGCGGCGCGGGCGATCTTCACGGCGTTTTCCACCGCTTCGGAACCGGTGGTGACCAGCAGGGTTTTCTTGGCGAAATCACCCGGCACCTTGGCGGCGACTTTTTCGCACACTTCCACGTAGGGCTCGTAGGCCAATACCTGGAAGCAGGTGTGGGTCAGCTTGTTGAGTTGCTCGGTCACGGCCGCGATGATTTTCGGGTGCACGTGGCCGGTGTTCAGCACGGCGATACCGCCGGCGAAGTCGATGAACTCGCGACCTTCAACGTCGGTCACGGTGGCGTTCTTCGCAGAGTCGGCGAAGATCGGGTGAATCTGGCCAACACCGCGCGGTACAGCGGCTTCGCGGCGTTTCATCAGGGATGCGTTGGTCTTGCTCATAAAGTCCTCATTCGCCGCTCATCGGGCGGCGTGGCTCAAGGATAGGTGGCGGGGAGGCAACTACGGCAGCATGCGATGATCGACTGCCACAGCTTTCCCGGCCACTGCGAATAACCATGTGAAACACGCAAAGGGGCAGCGCTCTCGTGCCCTCTGCGTTTACTGCAATCCCGTGCCTTAGATACCCAGGCAGAGGTATTTGATTTCCAGGTAGTCCTCGATCCCGTACTTGGAGCCTTCACGGCCCAGGCCCGAGGCCTTGATGCCGCCGAACGGCGCCACTTCGTTGGAGATCAACCCGGTGTTGACGCCGACCATACCGTATTCCAGGGCCTCGGCCACACGGAACACCCGGCCCAGGTCGCGGGCGTAGAAGTAGGAGGCCAGGCCGAACTCGGTGTCGTTGGACATGGCGATCACTTCGGCTTCGTCTTTGAAGCGGAACAGTGGCGCCAGCGGGCCGAAGGTTTCTTCCTTGGCCACGGCGGCGTTTTTCGGCACGTCGACCAGGATGGTCGGTTCGAAGAAGTTGCCTTCCATCACCTTGCCACCGGCCAACAGCTTGGCGCCTTTGCTCAGGGCATCAGCGATATGTTCCTGCACCTTGGCCACGGCTTTTTCGTCGATCAGCGGGCCGGTGGTGGTGCCGTCTTCCAGACCGTTACCGATCTTCAATTTGGTCACCGCCACCTTGAGCTTTTCAGCGAAGGCGTCGTACACCGAATCCTGGATGTACAGGCGGTTGGCGCAGACGCAGGTCTGGCCGTTGTTGCGGTACTTGGAGATGATCGCGCCTTCGACGGCCTTATCCAGGTCGGCGTCGTCGAACACGATGAACGGTGCGTTACCGCCCAGCTCCAGGGAGACTTTCTTGATGTCCTTGGCGCATTCGGCCATCAGCTGGCGACCAATTTCGGTCGAGCCGGTGAAGGACAATTTACGCACGATCGGGTTGCTGGTCAGCTCGCCGCCGATGTCGCCGGCGCTGCCGGTGACTACGCTGAGCACGCCTTTGGGGATACCGGCGCGGTGCGCCAGCTCAACCAGGGCCAGGGCCGAGAACGGGGTTTGCGAGGCAGGCTTGATCACCATGGTGCAACCGGCGGCCAGGGCCGGGCCGGCTTTGCGGGTGATCATCGCCGCAGGGAAGTTCCACGGGGTGATGGCGGCGGTCACGCCGATAGGCTGCTTGATCACGATCAGGCGCTTGTCGGGCTGGTGGCCGGGGATCACGTCACCGTAAATGCGCTTGGCTTCTTCAGCGAACCACTCGATAAAGGAGGCGGCGTAGACGATTTCGCCCTTGGCTTCGGCCAGCGGCTTGCCTTGTTCAAGGGTCATCAGGCGGCCGAGGTCGTCCTGGTTTTCGATCAGCAGCTCGAACCAGCGGCGCAGCTTGTTGGCGCGCTCCTTGGCGGTGAGTGCACGCCAGGCTGGCAGGGCCTTGTCGGCGGCTTCGATGGCGCGGCGGGTTTCCGCGGCGCCCATCTTCGGCACGGTGCCGAGAATCTCGCCCGTGGCCGGGTTGTTGACCTTGATGGTTTGACCATTGTCCGCATCGACCCAAGCGCCATCGATAAAGGCTTGCTGGCGGAACAACTGGGTATCTTTGAGCTGCATGTCGGCTTTCCTTAACAGCACCGCGCGCACGCGGAGCGAATTAGAGTTGTTGAAAGGCGCCTTGTGGGCGATGTCTTTGTAGGAGCGAGCTTGCTCGCGAAAAATTCAAAGGCGCCGCGTAAAACCAGAAACGCGACGTCATCATTAACGATTTTCGCGAGCAAGCTCGCTCCTACACGGCATCGGCCAGGGGCTGCCGTCAGGGAAATCAGTCCAGCACGCCAGGATAGGTGAAAAGCGCACGGGAGACAGAGCGTTTGAAATCTCAAACGAATCCTAGGATCAATGGGGGTACAGGGCAATAGGATGTTCGAAAAAAAGAACGAATATGGCGCATCCGGCTCATCTTTCGGATCAAGTGCCCACACGACAACAGCCCCGGAGCCAGGTGGGCGCCGGGGCTGTTGGGGACCTTGCAGCTTAAGGTTGGAACGACTTGAGCACGGCCAGCAGGCTAGTCAAGTTGTCGGCCACGCCGCCCTGGGCGACTTTTTCGGTGGCGGCGGCGCCAGCGGTGGTGTCGACACTGTAGATCTGCATCACGCCCTGGTTGGTGGCCGCCTGAGCCAGGGTGTTTTGTTGCTGTTGGGCCGAGACCGAGTTCTGGAACAGGATCGCCGTGGCCTGGCCCATGGATTGATAGATGGTGCTCATGGCCATCGCGGGTGATTCGGCAACCACCTTGACGTTGGTCTGGGTGACGGCATCGGTGATTTGCGGGCTGACTGTACTCATGGTTGAAACTCCTGGGTTGAGAAAGAACAACATCCGTTATTGCTCAGTGCTTAAGGCTGGAACGACTTGAGCACGGTCAACAGACTGGTGAGGTTATCCGACACGCCGCCCTGGGCGACTTTCTCGGTGGCCGCCGCACCTGCGGTGGTATCGACGCTGTAGATCTGCATCACGCCCTGGTTGGTGGCCGCCTGGGCCAGGGTGTTTTGCTGCTGCTGGGCCGACACCGCGTTCTGGAACAGAATCGCCGTGGCCTGCGCCATGGATTGATAAATAGTGCTCATCGCCATCGCTGGCGATTCGGCCACCACTTTGACGTTGGTCTGGGTGACCGCGTCGGTAATTTGCTCGTTGACTAATGGCATGATCAATTTCCTTATTTAGTACACGGTGCATTCCGTGTTCATCAATGAACGTTGCGAAACAGGCGCTGTGAAACGCAGGGTCAAGGTTTTGCAGTGGGGCCCAGCGCCGCTTCAATCTGGGCGATCAACCCTTGGATCAATGCCTGCACTTCCTTGCGTTGCGCGTCCTGGTCCGAGGCCGCGCCGTTCAGCATTTGGCGTAGCGCCGCCTCGCGCTGCTGGGCAGCCGTCTTAAGCGCTTGTTCGTTGGCCTTCGATTGCGCAAGCACTTCGGTAGCGCGTTTGAGGGTTTCGTCGACGATGGCCTGGGGCGTTCCGGCGAAAATCTGCGGGTTGCGCAGCATCGCTTCGAGCCGCTGGCGGTCATCGGTGGACAGAACCGAGGGTTGCACATCGACCTCCTTGGGAGATGCCTTGGCCACGACCCGCCCGCTAAAGCCGCACCTCAACGTTGTCCTGCCAGAAACCGGCAAAATAAAAATGCGGCGACGAATCACAGAAGGTCGCCAACTCCGCAGGCGTTATGGCGCTGGGCTGGTTGGGGAAAATGGCCGGCGGAGGCGGCAGCAGATTGGCCTCGTTGTAGAGGTTGCCGACTTCATAGCAGTTGGCCGCAAACTGCGAACAAAAGGACCCGCTGCCAATGTCGATGGACTCGTTGATCCGCGTCACCAGGCTGGTATCGGAAGTCCAGCGCCGGAAAGCCGAAATCATCGCGTTCCACACACTGTAGCGGCCCCGAATATCACCGCCGATCTTGTCGAAGTAGAACTGCTTGGCAGCCACCGTCGCCGCCTCGCCCAACTCGGTATCCACGCAGGAAAACACCATTGCCGAGCGCGGCGGTTTTTCCAGGCTCAGGTCGGTCAGGGCCAGGCCACTGCCGACACTTTCGATCACCATCGTGTCGCTCACTGCGATCGCCGGGTGAACCACATTCAGGTAGGTCGTGTCCTGCGAGAACACCTTGGCCTTGACCAGTTGACCGGCTTTGATAAACGCCCGCGTTGCGCTGTCGTCATCTTGTTTGACGGAAAAAATAATATCTCCAGGCTGCATGATGTCGCTCCTCACTCAAGAAAAGTTGCTTTCAAGTTGCTGTTGCACCGCCCCAGCAGAACGCTGGAGCGCTGTGCTCGGTTCAGGCCGCTGGCGCGGCCCGGTTGGCCAGGGTGTCGGCGTACTTGGCGATGCTCTGGTCGATCTTGTCGATCGCCACGCTGGCGGCTTCGGCCTCCATCGCACCGGCAGCGGCAGCCACGGCGGCAGCGGCGCCTACCAGCAGGTCGGTGGCCAAGGCGCCCAGGGCGTCTTCGGCAGCGGCCGGCAGGTTGTCCTTGACGATGTTCTCGGTCATTTGCTGGAGCAGCACGGCCTGGGCCGCCAGAGCGATCTTGCTGACCCCGTCGAAGTACCCCGCCGCCGCTTGCGCCACCAGCCCGGCCGCCTGGCTGATCATCATGTCGGCCGGCACCGCGATCTGCGCCGGCGCATAGGCAAAGTTCTGCGAATTGGTGAACTGCACCGCCTGCACAATCTGGCTATTGAGCGCCGCCGTGCTGTCGGATGACGGCGCGCTCACCTGATTGAGCAAGTGCTCGTTCATGCGCGCCATGATCGAGCGCGAGGCCGGTGCGGTAGGCGCCGGCGCAGGTGGATCGGCGGCGGGCGTTGCTTGGGAGGCGGCGGGTTTCTTTCTGCTGAACCACGACATAATCAATCTCCCGAGGGCTCAGCCCTTCTCGCCAATCTGCATGATCAGCGCCACGGCCTTGGAGATCACCGCGTTGGAAATCTGGTTCATCGCCTGCTGGCTGTTGACCGCGTTCTGCAACGACAGGCCCGCCGCGCTGCTGGCCACCTGGTACAGCGACGCGATGGCCTGGGCCGGCGCCTCGGCCACCACCTTGACGTTGGTTTGCGTGACCGCGTCGGTGATCTGGCTGTTGACCTCTGTCATACATCTCTCCTTGATGGCATTCACCCAGGTTTGGGTGTGGATAGCGGCGGCGTGCTGCGCTCATACCACTAGAACGCCCCACGCCAACATGTGTGAATCACCTTCAGCGCAAAGCACTGCGCAGCAGTTGCACACGCTTGCGCACCAGCGGCAGCTTCACGTGCAGCTCGGCGGCAATTTGCGGGTAAGGCAGGTCGTCGACGAAACGCATCTCGAACAAGCGCTGCTGCAACAGCGGTAACCGTGCGACGTGCGCCTCGATCTGCTCCAGGCGCTCATAACATTCCACCCGCTCCAGCACCGAGGCGCAGGGCGCGGCGAGCGCGGCCAGGTGATCGTGTTCAAGATCCACCGAATCATCGAACAACCGCCCCTCGCGCTTGCTGCGCCGCAAGCTGTCGAGAAACACATGGTCGAGGACCAGAAACAGAAACCCCTCGGGGTCACGAATGCGCTCCGGCGAACGCCGAAAAAAAAGCAGGGCCTTGATCGCCGTCGCCGACAACCACTCCTGGCCCTGATCCAGATTGCCCTTGGCCCGCCGCAACGCCCGGCGCCTGAGCTCGCCGTGCACAGCACGCCAACTCGCTTCGAACAAACGGTCATCGGCGGCCCATTGATCCTTGAACTGAACTGTCATCCCCATCGCCAGCACTCCTGTGCATCCTTGATGAAGGGCCAGTCTGCGAGGGCTCGACGGGGGTACGCTGTTACCTGGGGAACACCACCACAACTAATTCAGCGCAAAAGCCTTGCGCCTCAAATGCTCAACATCATTGATCACCATGCGCTCCAGATCGCCGCTGATCACCCCACTGCGCCGCCACACTTGCAGCTGCACATTCAACTTGGGGCGACTGGTATTCAGCATCGACGCCAACACCCCTTGGCTCGCGGGCAACGACACACTGGGCAAAGCCAACGCCAGGTCGATCTCACCCAGGTTGGCCAACAAAAACCGCGCCAACCGCGACTCCAGCCGATGCAGACACACCAACTCCAGCAACTCGATGGCCTGCAACAAACGCAGCATCATCAGCATCAACAGGCGCCGCAGAAACACCGGCTCCTCAAACAACACAGCAAAATGCCGGCTCCCCAACTGCAACAACCGCGTGGGCCCGCTGGCAAAGGTAGAAGACTCGCGCCCATGATCCTTGATCAACGCCGTCTCCCCCACCACCTGCCCAGCCCCGGTACTGCCGATAATCTGCTCGCGCCCATCCGGCCCATGCACCACCGAATAAATCCGGCCCTCCACCACCAGCGCAATGAATTCGAGGGTGTCATCCTTGAAATACAACAGCTCACGATCATCCAGCGTGCGCTCCACCATATGGGTGGCGACGTAGCGCAAGAGATGCTCCGGCATACCTCGAAACAAATCGGAGCGAGCCAGCAGGGTTTGTCTGAGCGGGAGATCGAGCATCACGGTTCCTTTGGAATGCATGCGTTCACCTGAGGAATTGCGGCGTGGAAGCGGGTTAAAGCCACAAGAGCAAAGCAAACAAAGGGACGTGCGGCGCGGGGAGTTGTGAATGAGGGTGGCAATTAGCCATTTTTTGTCGGAAATGGACGACAGGGGGCGGGGGAAATGCCGGAATGGACGCATCAGGTCGACATGGGTATGATGTCGCCCGCACAAGCATCCGTAGCTCAGCTGGATAGAGTACTGCCCTCCGAAGGCAGGGGTCGTGGGTTCGAATCCCGCCGGGTGCACCAGATGTGGAATGGAAAAGCCTCAGGTTGAGAGATCTGGGGCTTTTTTGTTTCTAAGCACATGCAGCCCTCCGCAGAATAATCGGCCTTATCAGGTAGAATTCGCAGTGCGAATACTCCCCAACGCAGGCAAATATCCAATAAACTCATTCAATACGTACAATCCGCTGAAAGGCATCTAAAGAAACTCCTAATTTAATGATTTTTAAGGGTTTTTATGGCTACTGACTTTACTACCTCAGCAAAAGAAAGGCAGAACGTGCTGAACAATAAATTTGCACTCGCTCATGCTGAGCAGCATCTCGCCCTAGGAGGGATCACTTACGATGGTGAAACGGTATTCACTAAACAGCAGTTAATCGAGCTTTTTGATATTAGTGAAGCGACTATTGAGCGTTACATAACGGGCCACGCTGACGAGCTAAAGGCAAATGGCTATCGCCTGATAAAAGGTAAAAACCTCAGAGATTTCAAGGAGTTAGCTCATGGTACCCTCGTCAGCGAGGGTACCAAAACCAGCATTCTAGGATTGTTTTCGTTTCGCTCCCTACTTAATTTAGCAATGCTGCTCACCGAGAGCGAGCAAGCAAAAATCATTCGCTCACGCTTACTTGATATTGTCATAGACGTTATGGCTGAGCGATCTGGCGGACATACCAAGTTTATTAATCAACGAGACCAAGACTACCTACCTGCTGCTTTTCAAGAGCATAGCCATCGTGCAGAGTTCACAAATGCACTTAGCGCTTACTTGGAAATGGGCCCTATGAAGTTTGGCATGTACACCAATAAAATATACCAAGCAATCTTTCATGAAAACGCAACAGAATATAAGAAAATATTGAACCTCGCAGAAAAAGAAAGTATGCGAGAGACTCTGTACGCGGAAGTGATTCGTGCTATAGCGAGTTTTGAAAGCGGCTTAGCTAGCGAAATGAAACTTTTCCACGAAACCCATAACAGAAAATTAAAACCTGTTGAACTCGACCAACTAATCAAAAGAGCAGAAAACAATCCATATTTAAGGCCTGTTTTAAATGAAGCCCGAGTAAAAATGGCGAGTAGAGACCTCTGCTTCAGAGAAGCCCTGCATGAAAAACTAGAAGGTTATATTCAAACCGTGCCGGAAGCAGATTTCGAGCGTTTCTTAGGGGAGACTAGCAAATCACTGGAAGAACGTCTGGCCGACCCGGAATTGCTTGCTGTATTCAAAAGACTAAAAGACCGGTAGCGGCATCATGTTTTTTTATTTCGACACCTCCCACGCTGTCAGCATTCATGATTGGATCATTAACAATTCAGGAGGCAGAGCAGGCATTTTTAACATTGGAAATATTGACAGCCCGTTAGAGCACGTCAAAAATGATGACTACTACCCTAAAATAGAAGACAAGCTTACTTTTTTGGTTTATTCGATAAACAAGAACCACGCTTTTAACGATGGTAACAAGCGATCTTCCATCGCACTAGGAGCTTATTTTCTAAAGCTAAACGGCTACCACTATGCAGTTTCTGATTTTGTCTCAGAAATGGAAAACATTGCAGTTTGGGTTGCCGACAACATTGTCAATAGAGATCTTCTTCACGAATTAATAGTCTCCATGATATATGAAGTCGAATTTTCAGAAGAGCTAAAGCTAAAACTATTAACTGCTATATCTTAAAAAGAATTTACGCTTTTTAACTTATAACGAAATCCCCTTATCTCAAACCACAGCCCTCACTTGGGGCTATCAACCCTACTTCTAGCTACTTGACAGCTTCTTCGCCTACTCCCAACTAATTAAACCTAACGATCCAAGCGCAAAAAAAGATAGTTACTTGTAAATATTAGTACAAGCCCCATACCCGATTCAGGTATAGGGCTGTTAAGGGAGTAAAGGCAACTCAATGCCTCTGTAGAGTCTCCAACCGCGCCGGCAAGTCCTCCTCGGGAAAGCGTTGGTACAGCGCCAGCAGTTTTTCATCCGCGGCCCTGGTTTCACCCGCTCGACGCAAGTTCACAATTTCCTGCAGACCCTCTTCCAACGTCGGCAGCGCCCGTTTGCTGAGTTTCAGCGCTGGCTGATCCGCCACTGCGCTTTCGGCTTGAGCTGGCGCACTTTCAACTCGGGGCGCTATCGCCATCCGGGCCATGGGTGCAGGTGCGGAAAATGCCTGTGGCGCTGGCTGAGCGGCTTCTTCGTGGTGCAGCGCAGAGAATGTCGCGGTGGAGATTTCAGGTTGCGGCACGGGGGAGCGCATGACCACGCCGATCATCAGTGCCAACCCGGCGACGGTGGCGAATGCCATTTGCCAGCGCGGGCGTTGGCAGGCTTGCAGCCAGCGTTGCCACAGGCTGGGTTGCGGCTGCGGGGCTTCGCGACGGGCGGCGCTGAGGATGAAGGCGTCGAGGGACGCGGGCGGTTCGCCCATGCTGTGTTGACGGTAGTGCTGGAGCAGCGCGTCGTCCGGGGTGTGTCGGGGGTCAGTCATACAGGTACCTCCTCGGCCAGCAGGCGCCGCAATTTTTGCAGGGCGTAGCGCAGGCGGCTTTTTACGGTTTCCAGCGGGGCGCCGGTGAGGGTGGCGATTTGCGGTACTTCGAGCTCGCCGTGCAGGCGCAGCAGAAACACTTCGCGCTGGTCTTCGGGCAACGCTTGCAGGGCAGCATCGAGGCGCGCCTGGTCGCGGCTGAGGGTCAGTTGCTGCTCGGGGCCGTCGCTGTCGTCGGCCTGGGCGTGCAGCTGTTCATCGTAGCTGTCATGCAGGGGGTTGTGGATGCCGTGCTTGCGCCAGTGGTCGATCAGGCGGTTGCGGGCGATCTGGAACAACCAGGTGCGAAAACTCGCCCGGCCTTGTGGCTGGGTGGTGCTGCGGATCAGGCTGAGCCAGGTGTCCTGGTAGATTTCTTCGGCCAGTTCGGCTTTGTTGCACAGGGACACGAGGAAGCGGTACAGGCCCTGGCGGTGGCGGCTGTACAAGGCTTCGAAGGCGCCAGCGTCACCGGTTCGGTAGCGGGCCAGCAGCGATTCGTCGCTGGGTGAGTCATCTGGAACGGCCATGTAATGGGCGAACTCCTTTTGGTCAGCCGAAGCAGGATTAGTGTGGGAGCTGGCTTGTCGAATCGTCGCACCGCTGCGATGGCATCCACTCGGTGTGCCTGATGGACCGAGTTGTCTGCATCGCAGGCAAGCCAGCTCCCACATTGGTTCATTGTTGTGTTCGAGATTCGGGTTTGAGGCTTTGGGCCAATTCCACCAGTTGCACGAATTCGTTGCGCAGCCCGAACGGGTCATCGCCGCGGGCCGAGCGTGCCAGTTTGGCGGTGTCTTGCACACTCATGGTGCCAGTGTAGCGGCCATCGCCCTTGAGCTGTTGGGCGAAGGCGGCCACGGCAGACGCGAAGCGCAGATCATCGCTGGCCGGGGTGGTTTGGTTGGCGATGGGGCGTTCGATCAATTGGCTATTGCCGCCCGCAGCGGGCTTGTAGCGCACCCGTAGCATCGCAAGCTCTGCGGATTGGCCCGCGGTCGCAGGCGCAGCGGCATAGCGCAAAGGCTCCAACCAGCCCTTCTCGCCCTTGGGCACGATTTCATACAACGCCGTCACTGTGTGCCCTGCGCCAATCTCACCGGCATCGACTTTGTCGTTGTTGAAATCCTCACGCTTCAGGGCGCGGTTTTCATAGCCCAGCAGGCGGTACTCGCTGACCTGCGCCGGGTTGAATTCCACCTGCAGTTTCACATCCCGCGCCACCACGGCCAGGGTCGAACTGAGTTGCTCCACCAGCACTTTGCGCGCTTCGCGCAGGTTGTCGATGTAGGCGTAGTTACCGTCGCCCGCGTCGGCCAGTTGTTCCATCAGATGCTCGTTATAGTTATCCACACCAAAACCGAGGGTAGTCAGGGATACGCCGCTTTTGCGCTGGGCCACCGCCATTTGCTTGAGGCTGTCGAAATCGCTGACGCCCACGTTGAAGTCGCCGTCGGTGGTCAGCAGGATGCGGTTGATGCCCTGGTCGATAAAGCCTTCGCGGGCCATCTGGTAGGCCAGTTCGATGCCGGACGCGCCTGCGGTAGAGCCACCGGCGGTGAGTTGCTCGATGGCGTTGCGGATCTTGGCTTTTTCACTGCCCGAGGTGGGCTTGAGCACCACCCGGGATTCACCGGCGTAGACCACCAGTGACACGCGGTCCTGATCACGCAGTTGATCCACCAGTAACTTCAGCGTGCTTTTGACCAGCGGCAAGCCTTCGCGGCGGTCCATGGAGCCTGACACGTCCACCAGGAAAACCAGGTTGGCGGGCGCCAGTTCTGCCACGGCTTTATCGGAGGCCTTGATGCCGATGCGCAGCAGTTTTGTGCGCGGGTTCCACGGCGTAGCGGCCAGCTCGGTGGTCACGCCAAAGGGGGAGCCATCGGTGGGCAGTGCGTAGTGGTAGGGGAAGTAGTTGACCATTTCCTCCAATCGCACCGCGCCTTCGGGTGGCAGACGACCTTGGTTGAGCAAGCGTCTTACATTCGCGTAGCTGCCGGTATCGACGTCGATGCTGAAGGTGGAGACCGGAGCTTCGGCGACGCGATGCACCGGGTTATCCGGCAGGTTGGCGTATTGCTCGCGGGGTTCGCTGCGGTAGTCCATCTTCGCCATTTCTCGCACCGCCATCGGTGTCGGCATGGCCATCCGCTTGACCACTGCATTCTGGATCGGCGCGCTGTGCAGCTCGGCGAGAGGCGCCGGTTCAACCGGTTTGGAAACTTCGGGGGACGATGACAGCCCACACCCAGCCAGCGCCACCAGCAGGGTAACGGCAAAGCCTTGGGCGGCAGGACGCAGCAAGAGCACGGAGCGGGACATGGGCTGAACCTCGTGAGTGAATGATCCGTTCAATAGCTCAGACGTAACGCAGCACCGATACGGGTTAAACCTGCCCCCAATGGTTGCGGCACACTTCGAAACACAAGCGACTGAACGTGCCATCCCCACAAACCACATATCGTGAGTTCGCCTCCCTGTCAGACCAGCCTGTTTCTTGACGTCTTGGAGGTTTTTTACACCAGAGAAATCACGATGAGCTCCGTAAAAAATAACCTCACACACCGCTATGGGCCTTCCTCATACGCTGAACGACCCCGCTATGCCGGGGCCGCTTCAGACAAGCCGTCCTACACCACCGAGCAAGCGGCAGAGCAAATCACCCGAACGGGCTATCGTTGGAAAGAGCGAAACGCGGACGGCAGCACACCCATCTCCTATCGGTTTTTCACACCCTCGCAAGCCACCTACAACACCCCCGCCGGCGCCAACGAGTTTTCTCAGCATCAAAAAGAACAGGCCAGGCGCACCCTGCAGTCTTGGGCGGATGTCGCCAATATCACCTTCACCGAGAATGCACCCAACGCCAAAGGGCAATTGTTGCTGGGTAATGACCCGAACCAGACAGGCCAATCGGGCCATGCGTCTTATCCAGGCATCTACAGCGATGGCACACAAGCCTGGTTCGCATCCGATGGCGTGAATCGCCCCTTCGCTCAGGGTAGTTTCAGCCGGTATCTGCTGGCCCATGAGATCGGCCATACCCTGGGGCTCATGCACCCCGGCAAGTACAACAATGGCGGCAGCTACGCTGAAAACGCCCGCTACGCCGAGGACAATCGCGCCTACAGCCTGATGAGTTACTGGTGGGCTTGCCACCTGGGCCACGACCACAACAAGAACGGCCAAACCCACTACGCCAGCGCACCACTGATGGACGACATCACCCCCATTCAGAAGCTGTACGGTGCCAATTACAAAACCCGCGACACCGACACGGTCTACGGCTTCAACTCCAATACCGGGCGTGACTTTCTCAGCCTCAACTCACCAGACGACGCGCCCGTGTTCAGCGTGTGGGACGGGGGCGGCAACGACACCCTGGATTTTTCAGGGTTTCATCAGGCCCAGACCATCAACCTGAAGGCTGAACACTTCTCCGATGTCGGCGGCATGAAAGGCAACGTCTCCATTGCCAAAGGGGTGACACTGGAAAATGCCATAGGCGGCACGGGTGCTGATCAACTCATCGGCAACCATGCCGATAATCGCCTGACCGGCGGCCTGGGCCAGGACATCCTTACCGGTGGGCCGGGCAAGGATACGTTTGTGTATAACAACGCCAGCGAGTCGACCGAACAACGCCCGGACCTGATCACCGACTTCACCAGCGGCGAGGACAGGATCGACGTGTCCGCCGCGCTGCGGGCAGCCGGTCTCAAGGACTTGCACTTTGTCCGCAGTTTCAGCGGCCGCCCGGGTGAGGCGTTGCTTGGCTATGATCCGCGCTCAGGCCACCACAGCCTGGCCATTGACCTGAACGGCGCCGGCCAGGCCGACCTGTTTATCAACAGCCAGGGGCCCATCAAGCCGGGCGATGTAATCAGCCAGGCGTCACACGCAAGCACAGCGCCAACCCCGCCCTTCCAGGTTACGCCGCAACCGCCGACGCCAGCGAAGACAGCACCGTACGAGCCCCGCCACGAGCCAATGGCCGTACCGCAACAAGCGCCGTTCTCCTTGCAGAACCACGCCAACGCAACCCTCAAAGGCACACCGATGCATACAGCCGCCAGGGCCGTGGGCAGTATTCGCGAAGTGAGCGTTACACGCGACTCATGGGGCTACGAACGCGTGCATACACGTTCGCTGGGGACCGGCTCGCTGATCAACGATGGCAACAGCGTGCTGACCAACCAGCATGTGCGCGACGCACTGGCCAAAGGCAGCAAGCTCGAACTATGGCTGGGGTATGAACAAGACAGTACCGGGCGGATGAAGGTAGAGCGCAAGGTGCCGCTGGACCCCACGCCGCTCAGTGGCGACGCACGGCTGGACTATGCCGAGCTGCGCGTTGATTTGCCTGGTGAACAGAAAAAAGCCTTGGCCGAGCAGTTCCCGCCCTTGAAGCTGGCCGCCGGCCCCCAGGCATCGCTTGGCCAAAAGGTGTTCATGCCCAACCACGGGCAAGAGGCCCTCGGCATTTCGTTTTTAAATGCCAGGGGCCAGCCCACCACGCTCAAGGGATACGACCAGGGCAGCCCTTATCAGGCCACGGTCTACCATGATGCCTTCAAGAAACCCGGCACTTCCGGCTCACCGCTGATCAGTATCGACACCGGCGAAATCGTTGCCTTGCACAACGGTTCCATCGGCGCCAACGTGTACGGGCACCGCGCCTCCATGGGCACGGCCACCCGCATCGACTTGATCCAACAGCACCGTCGTCAGAGGTGACGCGGCTCAGTCCGTGCCGTACTTCGGATTACGCGGGCCATACAGGATACCGGTGCGCTGCCCTGCCGACAGCAACCGCGCACTGGTGATACCGGCAATCGGGTGCGCCGCATCGGTAGAGCTGTTGATCACCTGCTTGACCGCCGCCGTGATCAACATGCCCACCAGGCCGCCACCGTTGTTGTTGCCCTCCTCGCTCGACGCCCGCGCCGAACCGGTCCACAGGGTGGTGCCGGTGCGCAGGTCTACCAGTTTGGCCGAGGCCGTCACCGAGGTGTCGCTGGAGATCAGCATGTACTGGGTGCCGTACTCGCTGATGGTGATGTACAGCGCCGCGTCCGCACCAAAGATGTCATGCAGCTTGGCCGGTTGTACGGCCTGGATATCATTGGCGGTGGTGAGGCCGTTCTGGCGGAAGGTTTCGTCCACCAGGGCAATCGGCAACACGTAGTAGCCAGCTTCGGCCAGCGGGTAGGTGACTTGCGACACCAGGCTGTAGGACGCCTGCACTTCCGGCGATTCGTTGATCGGCGGCAGTACCAGGATCGACTTGGGCCGCGCCTGTTTGTACGCCGAATAATCAACCGTCTTGGGCGCGGCGCAACCGCCGAGCAACGCCAGGGCCAGCAAGGCGCCGGTGAGTTTTAACAGGCTCATTTAGTGGCGACTCCGGCTTTGGCGTTTTTCAACAGAAAGTCCATGTACGCAGCAGACTCAGGGAACAGGGCCTTCTCGGTGCGAAACTCCTGCACCATCTGGTCATCCTTGCCCATGTTCATGTACAGCATGCCCAGGTGCGCGTGGTAACCCGGCGGCGCCTTGCGGCCACTGGCGTTGATCTTCTGCAGATCGCGCTCCAGTGCTTCCACCTGCGCTTCCTTGGGCTCGCCTTTGAAGTACTCGTAAACCTGCGGCTGGTAGCTCTCCCATTGATACAGGGGCTGGGGCGCCGTCTGGCACCCGGTTACCGTTGCGACTGCTGCCAGCGTCAGCGCCAATTTCACTGCCTTGCTCATCCGTGTACTGCTCCTTGTGGTGTGGCTGATCAGTTACGCGGGTTCCAGGCGCCGGCGTTGATGCCGTCGACCAGGCGGTTGATCGCTTCGCGCATGGCCAGGTCCAGCACCTTGCCATTGAGGGTGGAGTCATAGCTGGCGGTGCCGCCGAAGCCGATCACTTCACGGTTGGACAGCGCGTACTCACCGGCACCCTGGGTGGAATACACTACTTCGGAGGTATTGATGTTGACGATATTCAACGCGACTTTGGCGTAGGCCACTTGGGTCTTGCCACGGCCGAGAATGCCGAACAACTGGCGGTCGCCGGTTTCTTTGCGGCCGAATTCGGTCACATCGCCAGTCACCACATAGTCAGCGCCCTTGAGCTTCTGCACGGTGCCTTTGATTTTGGCTTCCTGGGAGATTTCGCCCATGTTGTCGCGGTCCAGCACGCTGAAGCGGTTGGTCTGCTGCAAGTGGGTGATCAGGATGGTCTTGGCCTGGCCGCCGAGACGGTCAACGCCATCGGAGAAGATGCCGCGCATGTAGCTGGAGCGGTTATCGAACTTGCCCACGGCAATCGGCACACGCACGCCGGAATAGGCCACGTGGGCGCTGGCGACTTGCTCCACCGGCATCGCGCGGTTGCTCTCGGTGGCGCAACCGGCCACGGTCAACAGCGCCACGGCGGTGAGGCCCGACAGCAGGATTTTGGACAGTGTCTTCACAGGGTGCTCCTTGGGTGAGGAAATCAGCGTTGCCGGGTTTTCCAAGGAGAAAGGCAGCCTGAAAACGCACTGGCCTGAATTCTTCCCTGAAAGACGGTGATGCAACGGCTGCGGCATTTTACGGGGTTGAGAGCGGTTCTCAAGTTGTTTCGGCCAGAGATGGGGGGCTTACCCTACTGCCGACCGCAATACTCAAAGCAACAAAGATCAAATGTGGGAGCTGGCTTGCCTGCGAAAGCGATAGTGCAGCAACAGATGCAGCGATTGACACACCGCCTTCGCGGGCAAGCCCAATGCCGATCAATTAAACGAACGCAATGCCCAAAGCAACGAAGATCCAATGTGGGAGCTGGCTTGCCTGCGAAAGCGGTAGTGCAGCAACAGGTGCAGCGACTGACACACCGCCTTCGCGGGCAAGCCCGCTCCCACAGGGGAACTGCGCTTAACCCTGACTGGTATTAGGCCAAGCCTACCCACCAACAACAGCCAGCCTTCGCACAGCCCTACTTGAGCTCCTTCACCAGGTACTGCGCAGAAATCTGCGTAATCCCGGTCAACGCCCGGCGCAAGGCTTCAGGGTCCGTGCGGTAGGTTAACGGTGTATAGCCATAAACGTTCTGACCATTAAACGGCGTGACCGCTTCAAAGGTGCGCCAGATCATCTCATCGCCGCGATCCATCTGCGCTAACACGTTAAGGGTCGGATAAATCACACTGCTGAAACCCTGGGTCAGGCGAAAGCCCCACTCGGACACGGTCAGCTGAATCTGCGCATCAGCCGGCTCATCGTCGCCGACCACCTTGAGCGTCGACGTCTTACCCAACTCATCGACAAAGCCCTGCTTGAGCAACACGCCTACATCGAGTTTTTCCGCCTCCATCACCGTCAGAATAGCCACCGGCGTCGGCATCTCGGCCAACTGCCCAAGCTTCATGCCGCCGGCAAACCCGGCGCCACTCAACGCCGCAGTACCCAGCTTGGACGCCCCGCTGGCCATGCCAACACCCGCGCCAACCCCGGCACCCAGGGCCGCGCCCCAGGCCTGTTCGCGGCCGAAGTACACCATGTTCTTTTCCCACTTCACGGGCAGGACTTTGACGGTCTTGATCTGCGCGCGGTTTTCGGGAGTGAGGGGGTGGCTGACGCAGCCGCCGAGGATGAGGGTGGTGAGGAGAATGAGGAGGAGGTTTTTCACATCAATCCTTTAATGCTTGCAGTGAATACGAGAAGTCGGCAAGGCCTGGACCCTGCCGACACACTGGCTCAACTCATTTGCTTTCTTTGGCAATGGTGCCCAAGGACGCATCCTTGACCAGATAACGGCCTTCAACTTCGCTCAGCGCTTTGAGGCTGTTACGCGCCACGGCGAAGCCCATTTCGACTTCCTGCTTGAGGTAAACCACCTCACCCGCTTTGACATCAATCGGCATGTCCGCCCAGTTTTCAGCCTTGGAGCTGATCACGTGTTTGCCCGGCGTCACGAAAAAATAGATGTACTGGTTACCACGGTTGTAACCCATCTCCGAGTCGGCTTCCTTGTCATCCAGGAACACATTGAACCGCACCATCATCCCGACATTGCTAGGGCGCACGACGTACACCAAACCTTTATCGGCCACGGCAGCCTTGGGCAGCGAATAGTTCGCCACGTCAGCCTGCATCTTCTCCACCGACGGCGTCGAGGAACAGCCAAACAGCGTGGCCAGGGACAGAACGACAGCGGCTTTGCAAAACAGCTTGATCATGTATTTCTTCCTTGTGGGTAACGGTGGAGCGGTTTTGAGAGTGCCGATGATGGCGAGATCTCATTTTTATGGCATGGCCCGAAGCATTGTGCCATTGCTGTGATGCCTTGCGCGGTTTTGGGTGAGGGGCTTATAGTCCGGCCGTCGCCCAACAGGGCGATCGGATTTGGCGATCCGTTGACCGTATGCGAAAGCTTTCTGCTTGCTTGCAGGGGCTTCCGTACCCGCATTGCTGCTTTATGGCAGCTGTGCGCGGGAGACCTTCGGGTCTGCCGGAACTCGGTCCCGGTTCGCCAACCTGCGTACAGCTGTCACCCATTCGTTTGGCGACGACAAGTGACAGCCTCACTTACTGACCGAGGTTGTACCCATGAATAGATACATGCCCCTAACCGGCCACGACTGCACCGTCCCAGCCCTGATCATCGACACCCAGGCACCTCTCGACGTCCTTCACGACGCCGCCGTGCACCGCATTCGGGCCGTCACCCAACTGCTGGAAAACCTGGCCTTCCGCGAACAACTCAGCAGCGATGCCGTCGTGCTTTCAGACTTCGCCCACTTGCTGGCCATTCCGCTGCGCGATGGGTGTGATTTGCTGGATGTCATCAGTCGCAGGCTGAATGCCGATCCGTCCTGAGTGAAAAATCGGGCGACCTTTGTGTCGCCCGCTTTGTGCGTGAGCAATCCAACCAAAAAACCGGTCCACTTTTTTCGTCATTTCACGCAGCAAACCTGATCATCCGAAAGATAATAAAGTCCCTCCAGCTTTCCGCAAATGGAAAAAATAAAAAGGGACAGATTAAAATAAAAAGGGACAGATTTATTTAATACGCTCTTCAACGCCAATTTAAATAAATCTGTCCCTTTTTCTCGCTAATTCAAATAAATCTGTCCCCTTTTCTGGATTATCCAAAAGAGAAGTTTATCCAGCGAACGCGTGTATTTTCTGAAAATCTCATAACTCCTTTCTGAAAAAACATATTCAAAACCACCACCTTTGAACTCCACGTGAGGAGTTCCATCCTCGGGTGAGCTCACTCTGACCAACAGCATAGACTTAGGCGCTCCCAATTTATCGCCTATCAAATTCACTGTTTGCTGCAGTTCGCCGATATTAGAAAAAGTAGAAAAAAGGGGACAGATTTGAATGGCACTTACTTAACAGCTAACCGGCTGATCTGATTACAAAAAAATGGAAAAAGGCCGCCCTTGGTCTACGGTGATAGTTGCGAACACACACCACTGGAACAAGGACAGCCCGCGTGAATCGTAGACGTCAAATCGTCAGGCATCAACAGCAGCGCATTCAGCAGCACGCCAGAAACAGCAATGCCCATGCGTTCTTTAAGCTGCTAGCCGATCCGGCGCTGCTGCATCGTGCCGAGTCAGTGATGCCCAAGCATCGTCAACGCTTGTTCCCGCCGACTGAAACACTGTCGATGTTTCTGGCTCAAGCCATGAATGCCGACCGTTCTTGTCAGAAGGCCGTGAATGATTT
Source organism: Pseudomonas sp. MF7453 (assembly GCF_016405455.1). Taxonomy (NCBI): domain Bacteria; kingdom Pseudomonadati; phylum Pseudomonadota; class Gammaproteobacteria; order Pseudomonadales; family Pseudomonadaceae; genus Pseudomonas; species Pseudomonas sp. MF7453. Next base: position 184,589 of record NZ_JAEKCN010000011.1, read on the forward strand.
TTCGATCAAACGTTGCTGCGATGGGCTAAGCCCCAGCAGCGTGTACACCGGCGCTTATTGCAAAGCACGGGCGCGGTTACCGGTAGAGATGGTTTCAACATTGTTGCGCTCCACGGGATCAACGATGAGTAAAAACGCGTCACCATCCTGGCGCTGGATGGGGCGTCCGGTGCGCCTCGTAGATGGCACCACAGTGGCCCTGCCAGAAAAATGGGACAGATTTATTTAATATGCTTTTCAACTCTAACATAAATAACGCCCCCCCTTTTCTACTCTCGTTTAAGCACTTTAATCGCACCATAACTTTCTGGTCGAAACCCACTTGGCCAGACAGTAGCGTCATTATACGTAGCGCCCAAAAAAAACGCCTCTTCGATTCTATTTGCACAAAGATCAGCGCCACATAAATTTGATCTAATAAAGCTAGCACCACCAATATCAGCACCATCAAAACTTGCACATGAAAGATTTGCACCGGCAAAATCAGCAAATGCTGCCATTGCGCCTGCGAAAGAAGTATTACTCATAACTGAATTCATAAAATTTGAATTCATCAGAGCTGCTCGATCAAATATAGCTCGATCTATAAACGCGTTAATAAATGAGGCATTTCTCAGATTCGAACCAGAAAAGTCGGCACTTCCAATATTAAGCTCATCAAATATAGCGCGATGCAACTGCAACCCTTTCAAACTTGCACCGACAAAACTATCCAAAGGTAAAGTTAATATCTCGCCCGTCTCAAAATTAATATTAATCATTTATTTCCCCAATCCACCGGATCCACCTTCACTTCAGACATTGGCTTAGTTAAGCCAGCTTTATTCGGCGGTAATGTTCCAGGATTCACATCCGGAGTCCGGCCTAAGATTTTAGCAGCAATGTAGCGATGATTACCCTCAACGATGACCTTCCCATCCATTGAAATCGGTGGAGCAACATCGCCCTTTAGAAGACGATCAACATATCTTTGAATAGCAGGTAATGAAACCGCTCGCTGGGCGCTGGCAGCAGAGTCCCCCTTCAGCGCTTTTTCAATTATTTCTGGAGTTACTTCAGCCCCCGACGAGACCAACGGTTTCCCTGAAGTATTTTTGCTCGCGACGCTACTGCCTGCCCGACCGGCAATCAAAATCATCGCAGCGGCGGTACCCAATTCTGTAAGTATATAGGCCTTTTCCTTGGGCTCTAATCTATAGCCGTAAGCGCGATCTACCCACCTCGTGGATTCATTCCAGCGATCAATGTCCGCTGTTTCTTCCGGAGTCAGCCATCCTTCTTTGAGATTCTTAGCAAAAGCTACCTGCTTATCCGCAGCAAACATATCGCCCCATCCACTTGGGTTAGGCGACTGTGAAACCACATCACTAGGGTTCCCTTGAAGCAATCCAGGCGTGTCATACGTCGTCTGTCGCAGCAGGCTAAGCAGTTCCTGTGCAACAGGACTGTCCATTCGAACCGAACTATTCAGGATATCGTCGACACATTTTCGCGTCGGGCAGTCCTTGATGGGGCTGGAGTTGTCCGCAGAAATATTTTCATATTTATTCAATATTTCTTTTATTTTGGCTTCACCGCAGGTCTTGGTTGCGCGGCAGTCCTTAATTTCTTTAAGTAGATTCTCAGCCTCAACGTGATTCAGATTGTTATAGACCGTAGCTTGCTGAGCCACCCATGCGGCTTTTTCCTGAGCCTTTGCATCTCCACCTGCTGCTGCGGCAACCGTCATACCGACTAACTGGGAGGTCATTGCCAGAACTCGTTCGTGCGCCTCACCCGGAAAGATTTTTTCACCGACCAGGCTGATCAACGCTTCGTTAGCTCCGGCGGCCAAGGCCGCAGTTCGGAAGTCGCCCCCCGCGGCCTCGCCAATCAACCCGCCCACAATCGCATGTACAGCGATTTTCTTAGGAAGGCCACTGCCCAATAGTGAATCACCCACTCGGTCGAAAATCGCGCCACTTAGGCCGTCTGCAGCCATGCTGATCGCGGCTTGCACAACGTTATCCTTGAACTTCCCACCGTTAGTGAGCGTGTTCAGGGCTGATCGAACGGCAAGCTGAGCACCGAGGCTGCTAGGCATAAAGCCGCCGCTAATGCCGGCAACCGCATAGCCTTTCAGGCTATCGCTGGAGGTGACATCTTTAGCCACTGCGCCAAGATTGCCACGATTATTGATGGTGCTTGTCGTGGCATTTACGGCAGCTGCGGACACTACTGAGCTTGCGGCAATGCCCGTTGCGCTAGTGGAGGCTGCGCCGACAAGACCCGCACCGGCGCCCCACGTAAAGTAGGTGACAATAATTGCAATGACTAAAGATGCGCCGCCACCTAAGCCAGAGTTATCGTATTTAAAGCTATCGTGAACCTCCTGAACCCTGCGCCAGTCCACGTCCCCACGTTTCTCAGCCTCTTTCAGCCAAGCCAACTGCGGATCTGCCTTCACCATTGCATCAATGGCCTGACTAACCGTTTGCTGATCAACATGCGTGACGTCAATCTTCAAGCCATCTACGGCTTTAATAACCACTTGTCCCTGCGCAATCAGCTGGCTCTGGCGCAACGTTTCGTCAGTATTTCCTTTGCCTTTGGCGCTGGTCCAAACCAGGCTGTTCTTGCTTTTTTCATGGCTTTCTTGATGTAGATCCTTGACCGCCTCAAAGGTAATCGCGCCACCGCTATCCAAAGTGATGTCCCGGCCGCTCTGAAGCTTGGCAAGTTGATAGGTCTGGTCGCCTCCACTTTTGAGTACCAGATCACCACCAGTCTTGATCTCAGTCCCCACATTCGTAACGCGTGTCACCTCATCACGCTTGGTCTTCTTCGCGCCCCAGCCACCCTTCTCCTTCATGTCGTAAAGGCTGTAAGTGCTGTTCTGCGCCGCCAGCAGGTTCAACTTATCCCCGCTATACAGATAAGCCTCATTCCCCGCACTGATCCTGCTCGCCACAATCGTGGTATCACGCCCCGCCTGGCTGACAAAATCCCCACCCGCCGTCAGTACGCTCGCCACTTGAGTAGTCTGGTCGTCCGAAGTCTTGATGCGTTTTTTGCCGTTCTTTTCCTTGCCCTCAACGTTGTGCATGTCGCTGACCGAGGCGACGTTGAGGTCGCGGCCGGCGGCGATGTTGAGGTCTTTGCCGGCGGTGGCATTGCTGCCGATGATGTTGACGTCTTGCCCGGCCTGCAGGTTGAGGTTGCCGCCTGCCGTGACGCTGGCGGCGAGGTTTTTGACGTCGGTGGTGATGCTGGATTTCTCGCCGCCGTCGCGGCTCTCGTGTTTGACGCTGGTGTCGCTGGCGGCGATGAGGTTGAGGTCGCGGCCGGCGGTTAAGTTAGCGTCGTTGCCCGCTACCAGGGCACCTCGGTTGGTGAGGTCGCGGCCGGCGTCGATGGCGAGGTTTTCGCGGGCGACGATGGTGCCGGCGCTGGTGTCGGTGAGGGTGCGCATGCCGGCGCCGTCACGCACCTGGATGGTGGTGGTTTCGTTGGTGATGTCGCCTTTGAGCGCCGTGAGGCTGACTTGCTTGCCGCGGATTTCGCCGGCCATGGCGTTGCGGATGCTGTCTTGGGCCAGCAGGTTGAGGTTGTTGCCGGCTTCGACCAGGCCGCCGGTGTAGATGCTGCCGCTGCTGATGGCGGAGAGGTTGTTGCTGGCGCGCAGGGTGCCGACGTTGATCAGGTCGCCGCCGGTGACCAGGTTGAGGTCGCGGCCCTGGATCAGGCTGTTGCCGCGCACGTTGCGCGAGTCGGCCTGGGCCAGGTACAGCACCGGTACGAGCACGGTCTGGCCGTCGATGACGCGGTTTTCCATCCACACGATGTCGTGGGTCAGGGCGCCGACTTGCTGGTCGGTGAGGGCCACGCCCAGGCTCAGGCGCAGGGCGTCTTTGCTGGCGAGGCCGTTGTCCATCAGGTAGCGGAACTGGTCGGCGTCGCTGTACAGGCCGCCGGCGAGGAAGCGTTGGCCGGTTTGCGCGAGGACGGCGTCGCGGATCAGGCGGGTTTCGTACTGGCCGTCTCCGAGGCGGCGCCAGGCATTGTCGGCAGTGAAACCGAGTTTGCCGAGCATGTAGTCGGAGCTGAAGAAGCCCGACGCCGAGGTGAATTCGGGGTTGGTCTCGATCAGGTAGTGGCTGGTGGGGTCAGCGTTTTTGACGAACAGGCCGTATTCGCCCTTGGGCAGTTGGAAGGTGGGCGAGGTGGTGGGGTCGACCGGGGCAAACGCGGTGCCGGTGTAGTCCACAGGCACGAAGCCGCCACCAGGGGCAACGCCTACCACGGGCAATACGCTGCCGGGCGCCTGGGCGCTCGGGTCGTTGGCGTGTTTGCTCAGGTTGATGTTGATGCCGCCGACGGGGATGCCGGTCTGGTCGTCGCCGAGGGTGCCGGTTAACTGCGCCAGGGTGTTGTTGTGCAGCGTGCCGTTTTGCAGGGTGCGGGCGACGTTGAGGTTGACCGTGCCGCCCGCTTGCAGGGTGGCGTCGTAGCCGGGGCCACCGTTGTTGGTCCAGGTAGTGACGTCGCTTGAGTGGACGAAAGGCAGGCTATTGGGCGAGCGGTTTTTCAGTTCTTCGAAGCGCGCCTTGTCGAAATGCCCAGCCGCCGTGGCCGCATTGAACGCGGGCACGTCGACATAGCGCATGCGTTCAAACAAATCGTCGGGCACGTGCCCTGGGGTGTTGACGACAATCTTGCGCTGCCCCGTGCGCGTGGCGGCGCCCTGGTTGAGCAGGTCACCGGCGGTGATGCTCAGGTCGCCATTGGCGGCCATCAGGCTGTAGCGGTTCTGCACCGTGTCGCCTTGCAGCAGCATGTTTTTGCCCGCCACCAGGCGCGCCGCGACCGAGTCCTTGGTCGCCGCCTCAAGGTACGTCTCGTAGATGGTGATCTCGCCACGTTCCCAGTTGTCGCTCTCGTCGCAGTGCTGTTGACAGATCCAACTCAGGCTGCCGGTGGTCAGCGTCTGCCCGAGTTCGAATTCGTCTTTGGCGTTTTCGATAAAGCCCGCATTGATGCCGATCGAGCCTTCACTTTCCACGGTGCCGGAGCGGTTGCTGAACAACACGGCACGCCCGCCATCGCGGGCGGAGAAGCTCAGGTTGCCTTTGCTGTAGACATCGCCATAGCTGTTGCTGAAGCCATTGCTGCGCAAGGTCATGTCGCCGCCGCTGAACAGCAGCGTGTTGGCGGCATTGGTGATGCCGTTGACTGCGGTGAGGTTCACTGCACCCTGGGCACCGAGGGTGCCACGGTTGTTGATTTGCGCGGCGGCGATGTCCAGTTGCTGGCGGGCGGTGAGGAAGCCGAGGTTGTCCAGGGTGCCGCCCAGGGTCAGGCGCGCATTGGTTGCGGCCAGGCGGCCGCCGTTCTGGCTGAGGTTGTTGGCGACGACGCTGAGTGTTTGCAGGGCCGAGACGCGGCCGCTGTTGGTGATATCGCCGGTGGTGATGCTGATGTCACCGTCGCTGAGCAGTTCGCCGCCGTTGTCCAGGCTGGCCACGTTGAGGATCAAGCCCTTGGCGCTGGCCATGCGGTCGCCGGCCTTGAGGGCCAGCCCTTGGTCGCTCTTGTAGGTGAGCACGTCGTTGAGTTGCACGCGGCCCAGGCCATCGACTTTACCGAATGCCCAGTCGGCGCTGCCCATGCCCTGGATATTGCCCTGGCTGCCTTCGAGGCTGGCGGTGTTGAGGTGGAACAGGCCGGTGCCGGCGTGTTGCAGCATGCCGCTCTGGTTGTTGAGGCTGGCGACGTCAAGGCTGAAGGCCTGGCTGCCGAATTCGAGGGTGCCGTTCTGGTTGTTCAGCGCGCCGCTGAGGTTGAGTTTGCTGCTGGCGCCGCCCAGGGCACGCAGTTGCCCGCTGGCGCTGTTATCCAGGTTGCCACCGGTGAGGGTCAGGCCCTGGTTGGCTTCGATCAGGCCGCCCTGGTTGCTGAGGGTACCGCGTGAGGTCAGGTTGATCTGATTGCCGCTGATCTGGCCGCCCGCGCTGTTGTCGAGGCTGGCGCCGCTGACGGTCACTTGTTCTTTGCCGAACAGCTTGCCGCCACGGTTGGCCAGGGCTTCTACGGTGAGTTGCAGGTTGCCGACCAGGCTGGCCATCAGGCCGCCGCTGGCGTTGTCGACGCTGTTGGCGGTGACGGTCAGGCTGTCGCCCTGCACGGTACCGCCCTGGTTATCCAGGCGGGTGGTGTTCAGTTCGGTGAGCGCGCCGCCGCTGAGGATCAGGCCCTTGCGGTTGCTCACATCCTGGCCGCTGTAGCTCAGGCCTTCGGCGCCAGCCAGCAGTTGGCCGTTGTCGTTGTTCAGGTGCTGGGCGGCGATGTCCAGGCGCTTGCCGCGCAGGGTGCCGCCGTCGTTGTTGAGGGTGGTGAGCTGCTTGACCAGCACGCTGCGTTCGCCCGCATCGATCTGGCCGCCGACGTTGGTGAGCAGGTCGCTGACCTTGAGCACCACGTCGCCGCCATTGCTGACCAGCGCGCCTTTGTTGCTGTTGTTGAAGGTCTGCGCGGTGACGTCGACGGTCTGGCCCAGCAGGATGCCAGCGCTGTTGTCCAAGCGCTCGCCTTGCAGTTGCAGCAGGCCCTCGCTCTGGATGCGGCCTTGGGCGTTGAGCAACTGGCCCGGGCCTTTGAGCAGCAGGCTTACGCCCTGGGCACCACCGGCCAGCAGGCCGGCGTTGCGGTTGTCGAGGCCCGAGGCGCGTACGTCGAGGTGGTCGCCCAACACGCGCCCGGCGCGGTTGTCGATGTCGCCGCCAGCCACGTCGAGCAGCAGTTGCTTGCCGACGATCGTGCCGCTCTGGTTATCCAGGTTCGCGGCGTGCAATTCGATATCGCCCTGCCCGGCCTGCAAGCGGCCCTGGGCGTTGTTGAGTTGTTGTGCGGCGGTGAGGGTGAGCTTGCCGGTGTCGGCGCTCAGTACGCCGCCTGCGTTGCTGCTGAGGGTGCCGGCCGTGACGTTCAGATCGGTGCTGGCCTGGGCGAAACCCTGATTGTTATTGAAGGTGTTGGACACGGCGAGGTTGAGCGCGCCGCCGTCAGCCTGGATCAAACCCTTGAGGCTGTTGTCGAGGTTGCTGGCAGTGACGGTCGCGGTCTTGGCCACCAGCACGCCGTTCTGGTTGTTCAGGGTGCCGGCGTTGACGGTCAGGTCGTTGGCGATGACTTGGCCGCCGCTGTTGTTCAGGTCGGCACTGGTGAGCACCAGGCTGCCACCGGCCATTTCGATACGGCCTTGGCGGTTGTCCAGAGAGGCGCTGTTGAGCGTGGCGGCCTGGCCTTCGCCGAAGCGGATCAAGCCGCCGAGGTTGACGATGGCCGGCGAGTTGATCGCCAGGCTCTGCTCACCGAACAGGCGCGCAGTGGCGCCCTGGTTGGTGAGCTTGGCGCTGCTGACCTCGACGCTCTTGGCCTGGATGATCGCGCCCTGGTTGGTCAGCGCTTGTGCGGCGGTAATCGCCAGGGCGCGGCTGGCCAACAGGTTGCCGCTGGTGGTGACGGTTTGCGCGTTCACCACCAGATCACCGGTGGTGTTGCGGCTGTTATCGGCGGCGACGCCGGCTTCGATGATGCCGGGGTTGTTCACGCTGGCCGCGTTGATCTCGATGCGCTGGCCGGCGGCGATGCTCTTGCGGTTGACCAAAGCCTGGGCGCTGGCGACCTGCACGTTGCCGTTGGCGTAGACTTTGTCGGTGAGGTCGACGTTTTGCGCGGTGACTTTGACGTTACCGGTGGCCACCGTTTGCGCCATGCTCAGGCGCCCGTTGGCGTCGAGCTGAATATCGCCGCCACTGGCGGCCAGGGTGCCGTCGAGCTTCACGCCCACACCGGCCTCGGTGCCCACCAGTTTGATCGCGCCGGCATACATGCCGCCCAGGGCCGACGAGTCGATCGCCAGCTCGGGTTTGGCGCTGCCGTCATCGGCGCGGGCGGTGGTTTTCAGGCTTTGCGCATCGACGTCGTTGCGCCCGGCGATCACGTTGAGTTCGCGGGCGTTGATTTGTGCGTTGATCTTGGCCGAGCGGGTGATGATGTCGAAGCGTTCGACGTTGCTGGCGTTCAAGCCCTGGCCGTCGATGGTCACGGCGCCGCCATCCACTTCATAGCGCTGCAATTGACCGCTGGCGTCGAGCACCGGTTTGCCGGTGGTGAGGGTGACGTTGGGGGTGTTGATAAAGCCGCAACCGCTGCACGTCACGCCGTACGGGTTGGCGACGATGACCTTGGCCGACTGCCCCGCCACTTCGGTATAGCCGCGCAACTGGCTGGGGCTGCCGCCGTTGACTTCGTTGAGGATGACGTTCGCCGCGCCGCCCTTGAGGTTGGGGTTGCCGACAATGATCCCGCCCAGTTGGGTGTTGACCATGGCGCCGTTGCCGTTGTTGAGGATCACGCCGTTGGGGCCGACGTTGTAGTCCTTGAACTGGTTATGGGACAAGCCCGCGCCATTGGGGGTGGCGATGTTCACCACCGGCACGCCATTGCCCGCCGCGCCCACGGTGGTGCCCGGCGCACTGACCACAATGCCCTCGGCCTGGGCCAGCAGCGGCTGCCAGAACAATGCGTTGGCAAGGATCAACGCCAGCCCGCGCTTGGGCAGGCCGAAGAACGCGTCCCGGCGCTTCAGGGCGGCAGAAGGTTGGCGGGCCAGGAAGGCGAATTGGCGAACATCCATTGTCAGGCTCTCATGCAGCGGGGCGTTGAATTACAGGAAAAAATCCATGCGGAAGTAGATCGGCGCTTCGCGCTCGGTCACCACACCGGGTCTTTCTAAGGAATGGGCAAAGGTCACGCTGGTGCTGAGGTGTTTGCCACGGGCGAACAGCTCCAGGGAGTTGCTGGACACCCGGCCATGCACGTTGCCGTTGTAGCGGTCGTTGCGGATCACGCCCTGGTCGTAGCCAACGCTGGCGCCGTACTCGGCGAAGGCCGGGCGCATCCAGTCGAGGGTCACCGGGCGCGCCCAGCGCACTTCGTTGCGCCAGTAGCCGCCGCTGTCGCCGGTCAGCAACTGATCCTTGAAGCCACGCACCGAGGCCGAGCCGCCGAGGCTCATGCGCTGCGGCGAAAACAGTGGGTCTTCACTCCGCTGGCCGGTGGCCAAACTGCTGAAGCTGAACGACTCGCCCCACAGGCTGAACGGTTGCAGGTAGCTGACGGTGGCGGTGTATTTGCGGTAGCGCGCGTTCGGCTGGCGACGGCCTGCTGGGTCACGCTCGTCCTGGGCCTGGGCGTCGAGCAGGCCGATGCCGCTTTGCATGCCCAGGTCCAGGTTGACGAAGGCACTGCCCATGCGCCGGCCGTGGTTGACGCCCATCTGCAGCTCGCTGAGGCGGTTGCTGCTGGGCGCGGTGCGCACGTCGAGGATGTAGTTGTTGGTACGCAGGTGTGCCAGGCCGACGTTGACCGAGGTCTTGCTGACGTCGTCGCGATGGATCACCCGCTCGGCGCGCAGTTGGTGGTTCTGGTTGTCGCCGTCTTGCTTGTATTTGAAGCCGTCGGTGACGCCGTAGGTGCGGTAGTCGCTTTCGCTGTAGGTGTAGCTGAAGTTCCACCAGCCCCATGGCAGGTTGTAGTAGAGCATGGTGTTTTTCGAAGTTTTCTGGTGGTCGCTGATGGCGTCGTGGCCGCCGCGCAGCATCAGTTGGTCACCCAGGCCCAGCGGGCTGTCCCACTCAAGGCCAGCGCCCCATTGCTGTTCGCCGGTGCTTTTCTGCCCGTCGTTGTTGCGCGACAGGCTGGCGCGCCAGGGCTTTTGTGCGGTGTTCTTGACCACCACGTCGCTGCCGCCGATTTGCTTGCCGGGGGTGAGTTCCATCTGCGCTTGTTTGGACGGCAGGCGGTTGAGCTGGTCTACCAGTTGCTCGATTTCACGCAGGTTCAGCGCTTCGCCGACTTTGCCGGGAAAGGCCATGGCCAGTTCGCGGTCGGTCACCGTGCTGCCTTCGGCGCTGCGCAACGCTTCGAGTTTGCCTTCCACCACCAGCACTTGCAGATGGCCGGTGGAGAGGTCTTGCTGTGGCAGGTAGGCACGGCTGGTAACGCGGCCTTTGCCCAAGTAGTAGTCGGTGATGACCTTGAGCAGCTCGTTGAGCTGGGACACGCCCAGGCATTGGCCGATGTAGGGCTTGAGCAAACGCTCGCGGTCGGGCGCCGGCAGGCTGTCGGCGCCTTTGAGTTCGATGGTTTTGATCGGGAAGCAACGGGTGTCAGCCGGGGTTGCCGGGGCTTGAGGCTTGTCCGCTTTGCCGGGCAGGTCCTGGAGTTCCTGCAGGCGCCGCTGTTGCTCTTCAAGCAGGCGGTTCTGCCGGTCGCGGATCAAGTCCTGATCGCCAGGCGTAGGGGCGGCGGATGCACTGTTCAGGCCCATGCAGGTGAGCAGGAGGGTGCAGAGCAATAACCGGGTCCATGGCAATAACGAAGACATGTTCGATCCATCGAAAATCAAGGGCCGCGAAACTAACATCGAACTTCCAGCCCGCCTAGAAACGGGCGACGTGGAGCCGTTCGACTGATTAGTTTTCTAACCTCTTGATTATTAATAATAATTTTTCATCAAAAGAGTTTAAGTCGCGCACTTACGGTGATTATTCCGACAAGCGGCAACTGTTTTGATGGCGATTCGACGAATGACTTTCCGACTGCCATTATTTAGCCATCAGGTGTTCGTCGAGTTAGGTTAGTACCGGAGAAGGGGGAAAAGTTCGCGGGGGTTTTGTGAATTGGATCCCATTTATCGGAATTGCGACGCGTGCGTTGAACCCAGGGGGGAGCACTCGCGCCATTCTGTAGGAGCGAGCTCGCTCGCGAAAAACTCACAGGCGCCCTGTTTAATCAGGATGCCCGCGTTATCGTTGGCGTTTTTCGCGAGCAAGCTCGCTCCTACATAATGCCCTTGTCTTTGTCGGGCACCAGGGTCAGGCCGGGGCGTTCGACGTCGCGGGAGACGTGGGATTTCACTTCTTCGACGCCGCCTTCTTCGTCGTTGTGGATCACCAGCACGCCAGGGCGGCGCAGTTGTTCGAGGTCGCCATCGCCCAGGTTGAAACTTTCACTCAGGTGCTGGTCGCTCAGTGCATTCGCCTCGGCGCGGCGCTGGGCGAATTTGCGCCCGCGATGCTGCTGATAGCGCGCCCAACTGATCAGGATCACCGCATTGAACAGCGCGATCCACAGGTAAACCTGCAAGGTGTTGAGCGCAGCAAAGATAGGCGCCTCGATGCGTGGGCCGCCGTGGGTTTCAAGCATGGCGCTGATGCCTCGCGCCAGCAGCCAGATCAACCCACCCCAGGCCAGCAGGGTCAGCAGCACATCGACGATCCACATCAGTGTGTTTTGGCGAGTTCTGACCAGTTTCATGATCACGCCTCCTCTTGTGCAGGTTTGATACCGCGGTCCGGGCTGACCCAGCGTGCGCGTTTTTGATGCTGGTTAAACAACACCTTGGGAAAGCTGACCAGCGTGGTGAGCAGGCTGACCAGCCAGAACACCATCGGGTACCACACGGTCCAGAACAGGGTTTTCCACAGGTCTTTTTCGTAGCGCCGGTCGATCAGGATGCTCACCGCAAACTGCAACAGGCACACCATCGCCAGCACCAGGCCGGTGAACGCAGGTGGCACCAACGAGTCCACGGTAATCGCCGCCGGCAACGTGACGAATTTACCCACGGCCCAGAAGATCACCGACAGCAGGAAGGTAAAGGCCCAACCGGTGGACAGGCAGTATTCGAACAGCAGCGGCCACAGGTAGCGGTGGCGCCATTGCCAGATGCCACGGATATTCTTGAACAGCACTTCGGCGCCGCCCTGGGCCCAGCGCAGACGCTGTTTCCACAGGCCGCCGACGGTTTCGGGCATGAGGATCCAGCACAGCGCGCGCGGCTCGTAGAAGATCGCCCAGTGATCGAGTTGCAGCTTCCAACTGACATCGATGTCCTCGGTGATCATGTCGGTGCTCCAGTAGTCGATGCGGTCCAGGGCCTTCTTGCGAAACGCCACCACCACACCGGAGACCGTGAAGATCCGACCGAATACCCGCTGGGTACGCTTGATCAAACCGATGATCGAGGAGAACTCGCCCACCTGCACCCGGCCGATCAGGGTCGAGCGGGTACGAATGCGTGGGTTGCCGGTGACGGCACCCAGGCGCGGGTTGTCGAGCATCGGCGCGACCATGTAGGCGGCCGCGTTTTTGTCGAGCAAGGCATCACCGTCGATGCACACCAGGTATTCGCTGCGGGCGGCCACCGCGCCCATGCGCAGGGCCACAGCCTTGCCCTGATTTTGTGCCAGATGCAGCACGCGCAAGCGCGGGTGTTGCAACGCCAAGGCATCGAGTACTGCGGCGGTGTTGTCGCTGGAGCCGTCGTTGACCGCAATCACTTCGATGTTCGGGTACAACTGGCCGAGGGCCGCGCCAATGGTGTCAGCGACGTTATCGCCCTCGTTGTAGCAAGGGATGATGATCGAGATCAGCGGCTCGCCGGCCAGGGTCGGCGCCGGCGTGTCTTCTTTCCACGGCCAGTGGCGTTCCCAGTGCAGCCAGAAATACAGGCCACCGGCGATCCACAACGCCGACATGAACAACGGGTAGAAGAACACGAAGTCCATCAGGAACTGCCCGGTCACCAGGAAGATCAGGCCCAGGGGCAAGCCCAGTACCAGTGCCAGCACGAATATTGCCAGGATTCTGTCAACCATGATCAAGGGTTCCACTGGTTGGAAAGGGCCGGACGTATCGTCTTCAAGTCCGGGGAGTTTTCCAGGAAGTTGTCCGGGTAGTAGCCGAAACTGGTGACGCCCTGACGCTTGAGCACACCCATCCACTCTGCCAATTGCTCGGCGCTGATATCCGGTGCGGCCTGGGTGCGCCAGTCTTTGGCTTGCAGTTCGAAGATGGTTTTTTCCAGCGCACCGGGGCGCGCCTTGACCGTGGCCACCAGTTTTTCCAGCCAGGCATTGGAGTTTTTCAACGACTCACCTTCCATCAGCGGCATGGCCATGGGCGCCGTCCAGTCGTAGGTCTTGAGGAAGTCATCGAGGTTCTGCGCGAACCAGGCTTCGCTGTCGGGGTTGAGCATCGGCTCGGCGAAGATATTGCGAGCGGTGAGGATCTGCGGGCCGCGAATGGCGCGCACCTTCACGGTCAGCTCGTTGGTGAAATCGGTCAGGTAGCGGCTCTTGAAGCGAGTCCAACGCTGCATCACTACAGGGTCGGCACGCAGCGCAGCGATATTGTCCGGCAAGCCCTGGGCAGCATAGGCCTTGAGTGCGGCGGGGCTGGCGTCTTCAAAGTCGCTCAGCAGCGCATCGTCGTGATACAGCACGCCGTCGATAGCACTGTTGCTGGTACGCGCCAGGTCTTCGTAGATCTCGCCGATGAGCTGCCGCACTTTCGGATCAAAGGGCGACAGGCGCTTGTATTGATCCGGATCGGTAGCAACCTTGCCGGTCTGCGGGTCCCAGCGGGTCACGCGTGGCAGCTTGGCGTCGAGGGCAAAACTGAGCACCGGCATCCACGCAAACACGCTGGCGTGGGCACGGGTATGCAACTGCCAGGAAACGCGGTTGAACAGGTCGGCGCGCATCGGCAGGTGGCGGTTGGGGAAGTACACCGAATGCACCAGGCCATCACCCTTGGGGTCGGCGTAGGCTTGCAGGAACACCGTGACGGCGCCCATGTCCACCACGCGCTGCACCAACACATCGAGGTTGTGCGCCTGTTGAACCGGGTCGGGGTCATAGACGTGATCCAGGTCCACATGCAAGACGCGCAACGGTGCCTTGGCCTGAACCGAAACCATGCTGCTGGCGAAGTGCTCACCATCCGGGTCGGAGGCGACCAAAAAGCGCGGGCTGTTCATCAACTTGTTGGAGTCATCCAAACCGTCATCCAGCGTAAGCGCCATCTCATAGCCGTGTTCACCGACCACGGCCAGGGTGGTGCCATCGGCCGCGCCATACGGCCACACCCATACCCGTGGAGCCTTGCCAGTGACAGTACGGATTTTATTGGAGATGGCTGCTACGTCAGTACGCATTCGCGCCTGGAACTGCGCTTCGGTTTCATAGCGACCGGTCGCCGGATCATAGCGGCGCGTGGTGGCCGCCGGTTCGAGGTTGCCCTGGGGATTGGCGAGTATGCCTTTGTGATTGGCATCGGTATGGGCGGCGATTTCCACCAGGCCCGATCGAGACACTTCACGAATCTGCTGCCAGGTCAGGAAGTCGCCCCGTGGGCGCGGGGTACCGGCGAAGTCCACCGGCTGGTTCAGCGGCGTGTCGATCCAACTGCCCACCGGCGCCAGCACGGCCGGCCAATTGTAGGCCCGCAGGATCGGCATCACGCGGGTGTAGAAGCTGGAATAGCCGTCATCGAAGCTGAGCATCACGGCCTTGGGCGGCAGTGTCGGCCCGCCCCGGCGCGCAGCAAGGACTTGATCCACGCTGACCGCCTGGTAACCGTTCTCGCGCAGCCAGGCCAATTGCTCGATCAAGCGCTCGGTACGCACCGCCACCACGGCCTGGTCAGGGTCGTTGTCCGAAACATCGTGGTAGGCAATGCCCAGGAAATGGTTCTTCGGCCACGGCGCTTCGCTGGCCAGTGTCGGCCGCTCGGCAGGTGGAACGAATGGCGCGGGTTGCTGGGCGCATGCGGCGGCCAGCATTACACCCAGGACCAGAAAAAAACGACTGAGGAGGGTCATGGTCAGGCTCTTCTAGAAACGGTAAGTGAGGTCCAGGAGCAGGCGCAAATCGCGTTCGCGCTCGCCGTCGTAAGGTCGGCTGACCAGGCTCAGGTTGGCGCCAGCTTCCAGTACGTCATTCCAGCGAAAGCGTTGGCCGTACCCGATCAAGCCGACGCCGCCGGTGGAGTAATCCTTTTGGCTATAGGTACCCGCACCGAGCTGGAACTGCTGACTCCACTGGGTTTCGTAGCGGTGATAAAGCACATGGTTGACGTTGACGGTGGGCAACACACTGAAGTCGGACTTGGGGTTGAAGTAGATCGTGTCTTCCTTGCTGTTGCGGCTGGCACCGACTTCCAGGCCCAGCTCTACTTGCACTTTGGGCGAACTGTAGATGCCTTCGCGGCCGGTGAGCAAGGCTTCGACGCGGTCGTTGCCATCGCTGAAATGCGACGGGCTGACGGCCAGTTTCCACTCGCGGCTTTCGTTGGCGCGCCAGCGGATAAAACCGCTGCCGCCGTTGGCCGTGACACCCTCATTCAACGCCCGCAACGGTGTGGTGTTGAGCAGGTAGCCAAGGCTGGCGCCGTACTGCCAGTGGTCGTTGATGTCGCGGGCAATCGACACGCTCGCGCCTTGTTTGGCGCCATCGCCATAGGAGTGGTTGGACACTTCGGCTTCGATGGTCATGTCGCGGGTGCGCCGCTCCACGCCCACACGCTGCCAGCGGTGATGGCCGGTGCCTTCGGCAAAATCGGCAGTGCCATAACCGACACCGGAGAACAGGCGCCAGTCCTCGTCGATGGGCGGGGTGTAGATCACGCTTTCTATGCCCCAGTCACGGCTACCCGACACCGCACCGGCCTCTTGGTTGTTACCGCCACCGAAGCTTTTACCGGTGTAGGCTTCCACCCGCACTTCGGCCATGTCGTGAACGTCGCGCAAGCGTTTGAGGCGCTGTACCTGGCGGTTGTCCGGGGCGCGGGCAACGACGTCATCGGTGAGCAGGTCCAGTTGCCGCCATTCCTGCAGGTCCAACGCGGTGAAGCCTTGGGACATTTCCACCCCAATGTCACGGGGGCTCTGGTTTTCGGTCTCCTTGAGCGAGTCTTCAGCGCGTCTGGGCCATTCACGGGCACGGTACATTTCTGCCTGTGCCAAACGTACACCGATGCTGCCGGGGGCTTTGCTCCCCAGGTTTTCCAGGGCTTGTTCGCTGGCATTCAGGTCCGCGCCATAGGTACCGGCCTGGGCCGCCAATTGTTGGGCGTCCATCCATTCGTCGTTAGGGTTGCCGATAGGCAAACCCTTGAGTTCAACCCGAGGTTTTTCGGTGCTGGCCAACTGCGTGGCGACCGCACGCGCCTCATCCACCTGGTCGTTTTCCAACAAGGCGTAGAACAGGGCGGTGCTGTCTTTGACATGATCACCGACGTCGGCATCCGCTGCAGTCAGCGCCTGGCGATACAGCGGCGCGGCTTTTTCCGGCAGGCGCTGGTCGAGGTAGGATGCGGCGACCCAGCGCACGGCGTAGGTCGGCAACTGCACGCCTTGGGCGGTGAGCACTTCGTATTCGCGAATCACCTCTGCGGTGCGTGCACGGGCCTTGAGTGCCCCAAGCCGGTCGATACGCCAGCGCACGACGTCGTCGTGAGCTGTGGCGTCCGGGGCCCAACGGCTGATCAGCTTGTCGTAATCCTGCAGGGCGCGATCGGCGATGACGTAGCGTTCTTTTTCGGTGCGCGTGGCGAACTCGGCCATGCGAACGCGCTCTGCGGCAAGGTCGCCTTCCAGGCGGCGCTGGGTGACTGCGTCCACCAACCCCGGGCGCTTGGCCGACAGGCGCAGGGCGGCTTCGGGCAAGCGAGCCTTTTGCAGGGCGACGATGTATTCACGGGCCACTTCCGGTTTGTCACCAGCGCGGATGAAGGCTTGGTCGAACTCGAACAAGGCGTCGTAATTCAAGCCGGCGCGTGTCAGCGCATAACCCAGGGCCATGCGGCGGTCCGGATCATTGGGTTGCGCCGCCACCATCGCGCGCAAGCGCTGCACCGCTTCGTTGGCCTTGCCGCCATCGGCCTGGGTCAGGGCCTGGCCTAGTTGCAGGTTGATATTATTCGGCTCGCGCAACAGCGCCTGGCGATAGATCGCTTCGGCCTGGGGCCACTGCTTTTGATTGCGATAGGTGCGTGCCACCGTGGCGAGTGCCTGGGTGGTGAGGTTGCGGTGTTTGCCTTGTGCTTCGTAGACCTTCAACACTTCGGCGTCTTGCCCCGCCCAACCGGCAATCACCAGGTGGTCGCTGACCTGGCCTGGCGTTTGGCGTTCGGCGGACAGTTGGCGCAGTTGGGTCAGTGCCGGTGTGAAGTTACCGTTGCGAGCCTGGATGATCAGGGCGTCGTAGGCCGGATCGGCAAACGCGAGGCCAGGAACCAGCAATTGGCTGCACAGGGCGGCCCCGATAAGCAGACGCAACCGGCCTGAGGCACTGTAGGGGAGGTTTCGCAGCATATCGTGAGCTTCCTTACACACGGAAAGCCCTAACGATAGATGGTCCTGAGCAAAACGCATCAGGGTGTCGGCGTCTCGGGACCCGACCTAGCTTTCCTGTAGGAACTATCTCTTAGCGAAGTAGGGGGAAGTGCAATTCAGAACAATTGTTCAGAATTGTGCGAGCGCGATTTTTTGCCCTCACACAAAACGAATGTGGGAGCCGGGTTTGTGTGGGAGCCGGGCTTGCCCGCGATGCAGGCACCGCGGTCGTTCAGCCGGACCGGGGCGATGCTATCGCAGGCAAGCCAGCTCCCACACAAGCCTGCTCCCACATTTTTTACTGCATTTTCAGCGTTTACTGGGCGCCGCTGACCGCACCGGCCTTGGACATCACAAAGCTGAGGAACTGCTCAACGGTCATTTTCTGGCCGTTGAAAGTCACTTCGTTATTGGCGTAGTGCAACTTGGAAACCACATCGGTGCCCACCAGGGTTGCCATTTGGGTGCCGACGGCCATGCCGCTGACCATCTCGGCCGCCATCTGCGATTGCTGCTCGATGGCTTTGGGGTCAGTCACGCCGCCGACCTGGGCTTGCAGGGCGGCCACGTCGCTGATCATCGGCTTGGACAGGGTCAGGTTGGCATCGAGCAGCGCAATCATCTGCTTGCCCAGCTCAACCGGCGGCAGCTCCATGGACGCTGGCTTGGCCAGGTCGACCACCAGGTTGAACTTGCTTTCGCCGTGGGTGGTTTTCAGCGACAGGTTTTCCACCGCCAGTTGCGGCTTGGCAGCCAATACCTGGTTGACGTTGGCTTCGGCCAGGGCCTGCTCGGCTTCGGTCAATTGCAGTTCCGGTACCGGTTGGCCGGCAGCGGCAGCGGCTTGCACCGGTTGCATTTTGTCCTGGTAGAGCTTGGTCAGCACCAGCATCGCCGGGATGTCGACGTTCTTCATGCTCACGGCCATGGCCGCCGAGCCGACCGCCTTGCCCTGGTAACCGATCTCGTCGATTTTGTAGTCGACGCGACCGGCCAGGTTGTTGTCCTTGGCCTGGGTAGAATCTTTCTGCTCGAAGCCCTTGAGGGTCAACACGGCTTTCTGCGGGCCAAAGGTGACCTTGGTGTCGGTCAGTTCCACGGTGTTCTGGCCGGTGTAGAAGCCAAAGGTGGACTTTTCAAGGTTACTGGCGACGGTCAGGCCAGCCAGTTCCGCTTCGAACGGTGCGCCATTGGCATCGATCGCCGCGACCTTGAGGCTGTTCATGAAGCCATCAGCCTTGACCTTCTGGCCTTCGGCGCTGCTGTCGAATTCCAGGTTGGCGCCGGAGAAGCTCACCGAGGAGGTGTCATCCTTGAATTCCAGCGGCAGCAATTCGATGTTGCCGCTGACCGAACGGCTGTAGCCGATATTCGCCACGCCCTTGAGCGGCGACACGTCTTTGCTGGCGGCGAACCATTTTTCGGTGGTGGGGTTCTTTTCCAGTTCGTAGTGACTGGTGGCCATGACCGGCAGCCACTTGAGCGTGACCAGGCGCGAGAACGGCAGCGGGCCGTGCTCGATATGGTCGACGAACAGCAACTCAGGATTCGGGTTGTCTTCACCGAACACGCTGCCCTGGCCCTTGAGGCGATAGTGCGCCGTGCTGCTGAACACGCCACGATCCAGAGACACCAGCTCCAGAGCCACAGTGCCGTCGACACCGGCCATGGAGGTCTGCAACTCTTTGTTGGCATTCTGGATCGCGGTTTGCAGGACCGGCTCCAGTTGTTTACCGGTGTACCAGGCGCCGCCCGCACTGACGGCGCCGATGGCGACAACAAAACCCAAGAAAACAACTGCTGGCTTATTCATGAAGTGACCTGATCAAATCCTGTGAGAAGTGGGCTGTCTTCCTTGAACCCTGTAGGGGTTCCTGTAGGAGCGAGCTTGCTCGCGAAGAACACTTGGGCACCGCGTTCATTTCAGAATGCACGGGTTATCGTTGGCGTCTTTCGCGAGCAAGCTCGCTCCTACAGTCGTGGCCCGTGTGGCCAAAGGCTGGGGAAGATTAGCACTGGCGGGCGTAAACGGCCCAGCCTTTCAGAGGGATCAGTTCAGCAGGAGTTCAGGAGTACTCTTGTTCGACTTCATCCAATTGGTGATCAAAACTCTTCAAACGTGCGGTCCAGGTGTACACCAACACCTCGAACTCGCGGTGTATCACGGCGTTGCCGGGGGTGTCGGCCTTGGGGTCGCAAAAATCCAGTTGGTAGCGCTCGCGGGCCATTTGCGTGGCCACGTCGGACAATTCCCGCGCGTTATCCAGCCAATGCCTACCGTCGGCAACCTGTCGGTCCAGCAGCACGCATTGTTTTTTCAGGACTTCGAGGCTTTTTTCCAGCGGCGTGCCGGTGAGGTCGCCCATGACTTCCTGGAACGTGCGCCCCGGCTGCCAGTAACTGCCCCAGAAATAGCGGTCGAACACGGTTTCGACGCGGCGCAGGGCGACCTTGGTGTCCCAGATCGCCACGCGGGTCTTGCCCTGCTCGAGGAGTTTTTTCTTCACCCGCTGGTTTTGATACGACGCCCAGGCCACCACGCCGATGGACAAGGTGCCGATCACCAGGCAGGCGCTGTCGAGGAACACCATGGCCTTGTCGAGTTGATGGGCGAGCATGACGCCGTAAAAATACGCGGCCGATAACAAAACCAGTGCGAAGAGCACGCACCAGAAAGCGGGAGCATAAGGGTTTTTCATTCTTGGAATCCCCATGAGCAAACGCGAGCTTTGTCGGGTGAAGCGTCACGGCGCCTCACCTGACAAAGCATAGCAATCACCTCACGGTTTGCCGGGTTTTACCCCTTGCGTTCGTCCGCTTTCCCAACCGCCGCCCAGGGCCAGGAACAGATCGATCTGGCTCATGGCAACCTGGGTGTTAGCCGCCGCCAGTTGCGCACGCATATCGGTGTAGGTGCGCGTGGCTTGCAGGTCGGCCAGGAAGGATTCGCGGCCGGCCTGGAAGAAGCGATGGGTCTGGCCGGCGGCTTCTCGCGCCGACTGTTCGGCGTCGGCCAGGGCGTCGCGGCGTTGCAACACGGCGGTGTATTGGGCCAGGCCGGTCTGGGTTTCGCGGATGGCGTTGAGCACCACGCCGTCGAAGTGGGCCAGGGCGCCCTGGGTCGCGGCTTCGGCTTCATGCACGCGGGCGCGGGCGCCGTTGGTCGGTACGGTCCAGCTGATCATCGGGCCAAAGCCCCAGCGGTTAGTGGCCGGTGTGCCGAGGTTTTCCAGCAAGCCGACGGTGCCGACCGTGGCGCCGATGCTGATATCCGGATACAGCGCGCCGGTCGCTACGCCGATACGCGCCGTGGCGGCAGCCAACTGGCGTTCGGCCTGGCGCACGTCCGGACGGCGCTTGAGCAGCGTGGCGCCATCGCCTACCGGCAGCAGTTGAGCGATATGCGGCAGCTCGGCGCAGGTGCCCGTGCCGGCTGGCAGTTGGTCGACCGGTTTGGCCAGCAACATCGACAGCCGGAACAGCGCCGCCTGACGCGAAGCTTCATAGCGCGGTATGTCAGCGCGCAGGGATTTGTATTGGGTTTGCGAACGAGTGACCTGAGTCTCATCGCCACGCCCGGCATCTCGCAGGCGCTGGGTCAGTTTGGTGCTCTGGGCTTGCAGGTCGAGGGACTCGTTGGCAATCGCCAGCTCTTCGTTGGCCGCGCACACCTGGGTATAGGAGCGCACCACATCGGCCACCAGGGTGATGCGGGCGATATCGGCGGCCGCCTGGGTTGCATCGGCGCTGGCCTTGGCGCTTTCAATACCGCGCTGCAAGGTGCCGAACAGGTCGAACTGATAGGACGTGGTAATCCCGACGCTGCCGATGTTGCCCACCGGGACTTTGTCCGGCAGCAAAAATGCTTCACCGGATTCCTGCAAGCGCTGGGC
This sequence comes from Pseudomonas sp. MF7453, assembly GCF_016405455.1. Taxonomy (NCBI): domain Bacteria; kingdom Pseudomonadati; phylum Pseudomonadota; class Gammaproteobacteria; order Pseudomonadales; family Pseudomonadaceae; genus Pseudomonas; species Pseudomonas sp. MF7453. The sequence continues at coordinate 205,706 of NZ_JAEKCN010000011.1, forward strand.
CTCGGCCTTGGCCCCGGCACTCCAGCCGCCGGCGGATTCGGCCTGCTGCACCTGGTAACGCGAGCGCTGCAAGTTGGCAGCGGCCACGCGCAGGTCGGTGTTGGAGGCCATGGCCTGCTGCACCAGTTGGTCCAGGCGCGGGTCGTTATACAGCTTCCACCAATCGGCCGGCACTGGCGCCGACACGACGTTCTTGCCTTCGCCCATGATCGGCCCTTGCAGGTCACCACGGTTGACTGCGGCCTGTTCCGGCAGTTTGTAATCCGGGCCTACGACTTGGCAGGCCGACAGTAACAACCCCAGGGAAGCGGTTGCCAGAAGCCGCTTCATGGTTTGTCCCCGTCTTTAACCTTGTCGTCGATAATCGAGACCGTCGCAGTGCGCCCGGCGATCATGCGAAAGTCCGCCGGCACGTCGTCAAAGGCGATACGTACCGGAATCCGCTGGGCCAGGCGCACCCAGCTGAACGCCGGGTTGACGTTGGGCAACAGGTTGGAGCCGCTGCTGCGGTCGCGGTCTTCGATACCGGCGACGATGCTCTGCACGTGGCCATGCAGGCGCGCGTTGTCGCCGATCACACGGATGTCCACGCCCATGCCGACGTGGATGCCGTCGAGCTTGGTCTCTTCGAAATAGCCGTCGATGTGGAAGGAATTGCTGTCCACCACCGATAGCACCGGGCGCCCGGCGGTGACGAATTCCTGGGTACGCGGTGCGCGGTCGTTGACGTAGCCGTCCACAGGGCTGCGGATCACCGAGCGGTCGAGGTTGAGTTGGGCGGAGTCCACCGTCACCTGGGCTTCGGCCAGGGCCGATTGGGCGCGGGCGACGCGGGACTGGCTCTCTTCCAGTTGCTCGCTGGGCACCAGGTTGCCAAGGCCACGGTTACGCTTGTACTCGCGCTGGGCCTGGGCCAGGGTTTCCTGGCGGTCGGCCACGGCGGCCTGGGCTTGGCGCAGGGCCAGCTTGAAGCGGTCCTGGTCGACGGCGAAGAGCACCTGGCCCTTGGTCACCAACTGGTTGTCGCGCACGTCCACGCGCTGGATCAGCCCGGACACGTCCGGAGCAATCTGCACGATGTCGGCACGGATGTGGCCGTCACGGGTCCAGGGCGCAAACATGTAGTACATGACCATGCGCCACACAACGACGACCGCGAAACTCACGACCAACAACGTCAGGACAACACGGCCGATAGTCAAAAAAGGTTTTTTCATGTCATCAGATATCGACTGAGTGAGTCCACCGCGCCCAGCAACAGCGCGTAGAGCCCCACATTGAACAATGCCCGGTGCCAGACCAGGCGATAGAAGTGCATGCGCGTCAACAGCCCGTGCACCACCAGAAACAACACATAAGTAATGCCCATCAGCACCAGCAGCGTGGGCAGGAACACCCCGCTGATATCCAGGTCACCGATCATAAAGGCGCTCCATCAGGTAACGGCGCTTGCATCTCTGTACCGCCAATGAACTCCACGCCAGGCAACAGCGCCAGACGCAGGCCGGCCAAGGCGTGCAGCAGATGCAGGCGCGTGTCCTCTTCGTCTTGCAGGCCCTGGCCGTTAAGGGCACGACGGGTGCGGTCCAGGGTCATCAGCAGACCGCTGGGCGCGGGCAAGCGTTCACCCGCTTTCAAGCACGCCTTGAAGTAACCGCCCACGCCTTCCACCACCTGGTTGAGCAACACCCGGGGTACGCCGAGGATGCGTGGCGAGTAGGCCAGCAGGTCGAGCAGGTTCAGCGCCACGCGCAGGTCGCGCAGGGCGATGCCGGTGTCCTGGCCGGTGAGGGCCAGGCGCGGCAAGTGCTGCATCAGACGGTCGAGCATTTGCGCGGCCATGTGCCGGTGTTCGGCCAGGGTCGCGGGCTCGGTGAGGCTGACGATGTCGCGCCAGCTGAAACGGGTGAGGCGCTTGGCCGCCAATTCAGCGCCGAAGGGTCGCGCGATCAACGTCCACACGAACGCGAACAGCAGGCCCACGGGCCCGGCCAGGTTGACGTTGGCGAAGTTGAGAAAGTCCGCGTCATAGGCGCCCTGGATGCTGATGAAGGATGATGTGTTCACCAGCGTCAGCAACATACCCAGGTAGAAGCGTGGCTGAACCGTAAGGGTGCCGATGCAGATAAACGGCACGGCGAAGGCCAGCACCAGCATGGGGAAATCGTGCAGGTTGGGCAGCACCAGAAACAGGTACAGGCTGGCGAACAGCACCGACATGGCGGTCCAGAAAAAGAACCGGTAGATCTGCGGTGCCGGATCGTCCATCGAGGCGAAGAAGCTGCAGGCGACGGCGGCAAGGATCACGGCGCTGCCGCCGTCGGTCCAGCCCAGCAGAATCCACAGCACCGAGGCGACGATGATCGCGGTCACGGTGGAGAACGCCGAGTAGAACATCAGCCCACGGTCGAGAAACGGCGTGAGCCGGCCCAGGCGCCAGTGGCGGTAGACGGCGCGCCAGGTGTCCTGGCTTTCACACTGGATGGCGGCTTGCAGGCTGCGGCAGTCTTGCCACAGGTCGACCCATTCGCCAAGGCGGTACAGGGCGTTGGAGAACAGCAACGTGTGGCGGTCATCCAGCGCTTCGCCCTGGGGTTGGGCGGCGTCGATCTGGTCACGCAGCACGCGCCAGCGTTCCAGGGGCGCTTGTTCGGTGGTGCTTTGCAGCCAGGCGTTGGCCTCTTCCAGCAACGGCTTGAGCCGGTCGAGAAACTCCGGTGCGCGATGCTCGATGGCGTACACCGCATCATCCAGCGCATCGATTACCGGCAGCAGATGGATCATGCGCCCGCGCAGTTCCTTGGTGTTGCGCACCGTTTGTGGCCGCGCGCCTTCGTGAGGCAACTGGCCGATCATCAACTCAAGGGTGTTGAAGGTGGCGACCATGCCGCCGCGCAGGTTACTGACTTCTTCTGGGTCTACCTGACGGGTGAGGAAGCGCTGGCTATAGACCTGGGCGTCGCTGAACCACTTGGCCACCGAGCCATCGAACACCGGCATCAGGCGCCGGGGCCAGAACATCGCGCCCACCACCGCCGCGACCGCAATGCCGAGGAAGATTTCTTCGGTACGCGCCTCCGCCACATCCCAGACCGCCAAAGGGTTATCCACCACCGGCAGGGCAATCAGCGGCAAGGTGTAGCCGGCCAGCATCAGGGCGTAGTTATTCGCGGTGCGCAGGTGCATGGATAAGAACAGCAAAGTGCCGGTCCACAACGCAATCACCACCACCAGAATGTAGGGTGACTGCACGAACATCGGCACAAACAGCACCGCCGCCGCCGCGCCCATCAAGGTGCCGATGGCGCGGTACAGGGCTTTGGAACTGGTAGGGCCGACAAACGGGCTGGAGACGATATACACCGTGGCCATCGCCCAGTACGGACGCGGCATCTGCATGAGCATGGCGATATACAGCGCGATCATCGACGCGGCGAAAGTACGCACCCCGTAGAACCAGTCGCGGGCGGGCGGGAAGCCAGTAAAAAATCCGTTCAAGGCGTCACAGCCTCGGCCGCTTCGAAGGCGCGCAATACACGCAGTGCCGCTTGCAGATCGTCGGGGGCGATATCGGCCAACACATCCTTGCGCAGACGCACCAGTTGCGCCTCCACCGCCTGCACCAACTCACGGCCACGCTCGGTAAGGCTCAGGGCCTTGGCGCGGCGGTCGTGGATGTCTTCGGTGCGGCAGACGTAGCCGTCACCGCACAGCCGATCGAGCAGGCGCACCAGTGATGGGCTTTCCATACCGGAGGCCTGGGCTACTTTGACCTGGTGCACACCGTCGCCCAAGCGACCGATCATCAACAACGGTACGGCGCAGGCTTCGGAGATGCCATAACTGACCAGCGTGGTCTGGCAGATTTTGCGCCAATTTCGGGCGCCCACCACCATGCTGCTGCTGAGGCTCATCTGGAGTTGTTCGAGGGATTGAGGCACTGGATAGTTCGCATACAGTTAGTTTGCTAACTATCAATATGGTGGAGGAAGGGTTTGCCGTCAAGTTTTGAAACAATTTCGCAGATGAGTGGTGGGATGTGGCTTGAGTAAAGCGGGTTTGAGGGTGGGCATCAGCAAATCGCGATATTTGCCATACGACAAACAAAATGTGGGAGCTGGCTTGCCTGCGAAAGCGGTGGTTCAGTTGAATATTCAGTGACTGACACGCCGCTTTCGCGGGCAAGCCCGTTCCCACATTAGGCCAGCGTCAGCATTTTTTGCTCCATCGCCAAACGCTCCAGACTTTTAAAATCTCCGACGCACCGATCAATCCAGCTATTGCCAGGACGTTGTACTGCGGCAAAACTCGAGCGCCAATCAACAGGAGCGAAACGGAGGGGATAACGAGCACAAGTCGTAAGGGGGTTTGAAAAAATACAAGCCACACGACTGATTTTTTCTGAAGAAAAAACATGGCGCAGGATGCAAAAATTGAGGCCTGTAAAACCAACCAACGCCCCCATAAACATGACAATTTGCACATCACTGTGCTCTCGCAAAACATCTGAGGCGCTTATCACATCACTCAGATACGGAATTCCTTTTTTTCATACGCCTCATCTGGCGTGACTGGATGACCTCTTACTCGCCCATCAACCTCAAGCTCTCCTCCTCAATAAACCCAAACACCTCCTCCGCCACGCTGTACTGAAACTGCTTACGCCGATGCTTGGAAAGCTTCCCACCGTTATCCAGGCACATCATCACCAGCTTCGACAAATCACTGCCGCGCACGTCGTAGCGTTGGTTCACCGCTTTGATCACACGGTCGTAGCGGTCGAGGAATTCGGTTTCTTCGCGCAGTTCCACTTCCAGTGCGCGGCGGGCCATTTGCAGGGTGAATTCGACGCAGCGGGTCGCATCCCAGTAGCGATAGATCGAAGGGTGGCCGATGAAGTCGAACGCCATGTGGTCGGCGTCCAGCCAGGTGACGTTCCAGAATTCCCGAGTCGGCTGGGAGAAGGTCTTGAGTGCCTCCAGATAGGCTTGTTCCTCGTGCTTCATGGCGACAGAGACCGGTAGCAGCAAACCATTTTCCAGTGCGCCGTAGTGGCAAAGCGTCTGGTGAATCAGGAAGCGAGACAGGCGCCCATTACCGTCCATGAACGGGTGCAGGAAGACGAAACCAAAAGCGGTGACCGCGGCCGCAACCAAAGGATCGACGTCTCGCACGGGCTGGTTGGCGAAGGCCATCAGCTCTTTCATTAATTCCTGGCAAAGCGCGGGAGCTGGCGGCACGTAGCTCACACCGGCTGCGCCGCGTAGCCCGTTGTGCAGATGGTTCTGTTCGTGGCGAAACGCGACGGCTTTGTCAAACGGATTGGAGATGGTGCTGTTTTGCAGCTCGACCAAGTAGTCCTCGGTGAGCAACCGGCCTTCGTGGGCCTGGCGCAGGAGTTGGACGAAGCGGCGGGATTTTTCTTCGCTGGGTTGTTCTTTTTCGATGGCAAATGAATCGCGGGTTTCGTGCAGGTATGCCCACTGGATGGCGCGGTCCATCATTTCGGGAGGGAGGGTGGCCATGAAGGATTTGGCGCGAGCCAATACATCAAGCGCCAACAACGCTTCCAGCTCAGGCGTTCGCTCTACGGTGGCGCAATAATGCAAAGAGCCCAAACCGTTGAAATCCACTCGCCAACGACTGTTGCGAATGTTCGGGCCGGTTACATAGCGCTGGGGATCGAACAAGGGAACAACGCGACCACGAACAGGAAGGGTGTGATCCAGCATTTTCCCGGTAAAGCCTTCCCACAGAAAACAGGCTTTTCGGATAAACGCACCGTTAGGCGAGTCGGCCAGCGCGTCCAAAAACGGTTCTGGGCCGAGCTGTTCAAACACCTGGGCAAGTATCGCCAGGTTCACGCCTTCATGCTTAAGCGCAAATAACACATGCTCAAACAGCGCATGTTGGGCGGGCGCCACCGAATGGGGAACTGCCAGGCAGTCGCCGATCAAGGTAATCCTGGTCACCGGCTTGATCATCGCAGTCCTCAAGGGTGCGATAACCTTTAGATCCAGCGCCTCACACAGATGAGCGTATCCGACTGTTGGCATGGCGAGCTTCCAGAAAAAATTCACTTAGGCGATTAAAGCCCAGTTTTTTTTACCGCTCACCATTTTTTTTTACATACTCGCGCTTATTTGGATATTTTTTTACACCCCTCGCCCACCCCGCAACATCAAGTTCAACTCATCCACCACCACCGCCCAATCCGCATCGTCCAAAATTTCCTCACGCAAAAACGCCCTCTGGCTATCCGTCCAAAAAAACGCGTCCGCCAGTTTCAAATCCGGCTTGAGCGGCGAATGAGAGGCGACAAATTGCTCGATACTGACCGGGTCATCCGGCAGGCCAAGCTGTTTGAACAAAGCCGGCAAGCTGTGCAGTGGCGATTCCATGAAAGGCTCCTCATCAGTAGGTTGAAGTGAGTCTAGCGGCAGCCTTCGGGTTGCGGCGCCGGTGCGTTGCATAGCACGAACAGCCGCGCCCTGGCGCCGCCGCCGTCCTGGCGACTGAGTTCGCGCCAGCCGTTGGGCAGTGGCGCGAATTCATCCGGGGCTTCGTTGCTGCTGATCAACCATACCCGTCGCGTTTGAGCAGGCAGTGCTGAGAGGCGGTCCAGATAGATGCGGCCACCGTCCTGGTCCACCAGCGTGCCGAAGCCATAAGCATTCGGGCGGGTCGCGGTGCCGTCGGGTTTGGGCGGTGTGAAGAGCTGCAGTTGGGCGTCGGTCTGGTCGTAATACACGTAGCTGAGGTACCACATCATGTCGCTGAGGACGATGCGGTCGCCTTCCTGGTAGTTGCGATTGACGAACTCCACCGGCACGTTGAACTCGTCGTGTTCATCCACCTCAAAATTGTTCTTCAACCCCAGCACTTCTACGCCTACAAACAGCGCGAACAGCGCCACGCCCAGCCAGGACAAACGGGACGGCAGACGGTCGATGGCAAGCGCCAGGACTATCGGCAGGCCCAACGCATACACCGTGAGGTAGCGCTCGATAAACACCGGCGAGATAAAGGACACGCCATAGACCAGCAGCAGCGGCAGCAGGCAAAACAGTGCCGGCAGGCGCGCCGCGGGGTTGCGCCAGGCCGTCGATACAACCACCCCGGCCAGCAGCAGGGGTAACAGCCAGAACAGCGGCGGCCACAGGCCGAGACCGTCATCCTGCAACAGGAACTGCCAGACCATCGATGGCAGCGACAGTAGATTGACTGGCTCTTCCCAACCAATGTCGCCGCCGACTTTGAGCTGTTCGACGTGCTGCACCAAATCCAGCAGGTTGGGCAGCCAGGGCAGATACAACAACACTATCGCTACGTTGGCGACCCACCACGCAGGTCGCGTGATCAGGCGTTGAGCTGGCGCCTGCAACCCCAGGTACGCCCAATGCACCAGCACGCACAGCGCGGTGAAGTAGTGGGTATAGAACCCGGCGCTCATTAACAGCACATACACAGCCAAATAACGTGCGCGCTCGGGCTGCCTCACCCAGTACACCAGCGCCAGCGTGGCGCCCAGCAGCCATACGCCCAGCAGCGAATACATGCGCACTTCCTGGCTGTAGCGCACCGCCGTCGGCAACAGCGCCAGCAGGATGCCCGCCAGCACGGCCGCGCGGCGGGTGGACAGTTGCCGTGTCAGCCAGATACCCAGGCCCACGACGGCCACGCCGGGGATCGCACTCAGGCTGCGAATCGAGCCGATGCTGTCGCCGAACACCTCAATCCAACCGCGCAGCAGCAAGAAATACAGGGGTGGGTGCACATCATGGGCTGCGTGAAACCACAGGTCGGCCAGGGCGTATTCGCTCAGTAACAGGCTTGAGCCTTCGTCGCCCCAGATCGCCGCCGAGGTGAGGTGGTAAAACCGCAGGGCCATGGCCAGCGCCAGGATCGGCACCCACCACAGGCGGCTGAGCCAGCCGGCACCTTCCCAGCTCAAACGATGAAAGGCAGGCAATGCCCCGACTTTTTCGTGTTGCTCTACTACAGATCGACGCATATCGACTCCGCTACTACTGCCCTCTTACAGGACAAACACTGCGCATGCGCAAACACCGCCACTCTAGGCCAAAAGCCCTGGCCTCGCCGCTGGAATCGGACAAATCAGCAATTTGTGTAGGCCTTCACCGAAGCACGCGTCGGATCAGGCTATTATTGGCCCTTCTCCAAGGACTCAGGATCAAGGAAACGTTATGCGCATCGGTTTGCTGTCACCTCTGGCCCTGGCCCTGCTGGCCGGGTTTTCCCTACCGGCCCAGGCCAGTTCTGACGACTCGTGCTACCCCGACTGGCGGGTATCGCGTGACGGCTACGAGCCGTGCAGCAACCAGCCGTTTCTCAGCCCTGGCAACGACAGCCGGGTGAACCTGCGCCTGTTGCTGGCCGACAAAAAAGCCACGCCGCTGACGCCCAATGCCTTGGGCGAAGACGATTTGGCCCAAGGTTTCGGCCCGGTGCCGTTTCCGGTGTATCGTCTGGTACCGGTTCCGGCTACGACTGAGGAGCCGGATAACAAGGCTGACGATTCACGCACAGCCGAACTCGACACTTTGCTCCAGCCCCTGGGTATCAAGCGGGAGGAGTACAAGACCGCAGGCCAGGCCTTCCTGAATGGCGAAGGCAGCCGCTGCCGCAGCAACAGCGATGACAGCGCCACGGCGTTTATCAGCCAGGTGATCAAAGCCGATATGCCGCCCGCCGAACGCGACGTGCTGGTGAAAGCGCGCTTGCAGTTGCTGACCACCTGTGACTTCACAGGCCAGGTGGCGGACGCGCAATTGACACCCTCGGCCAACGCCCAGCTGTTTCGCACCTACCTGCAGGCCGCCGCCGATTTCTACGGCGGGCGCTTCGTTTACGCCGAGCGCGGTTTCGCCGCCGCCGCGACCAGCGAGGTGCCTTGGCTGAAAGAGACGGCGCTGTACATGACCGCACGCACCTCGTTGAACCGGGCCCAGGCCGAAGCCTTCGATGAGTACGGTATGCCGCAACGCGAGCATGTTGATAAGTCTGCCTTGAGCGATGCCGAAGAAGGTTTTCTCAGTTATCTGAAACACTATCCACAAGGCGATTACGTTGCGTCCGCCCGTGGCCTGCTGCGCCGCGTGCATTGGCTGGCGAACGACGATGCCAAGCTCGCCGAAGACTTCACCTGGCAATTCACCGAGGCTACCGACGCCCAGCGCAATGTCAGCGTCGACGAGTTGGTGGAGGAAGCCGACCTCAAGTTGCTGATGGTCGGCAACAAGGCGCAGAACAGCCCGATGCTGCAAGTGGTCAGCGACCTGATGGCGATGCGCGCCCACACCCCGCCGCTGTTGAGCCGCGAAGACCTGGACAAGCAAAAGAGCACGTTCGCCAACGAGCCAGCGTTGTTCGACTACCTGCAAGCGGCGTATGCCCTGTACGTCGAGCATCAACCCGACGCCGCCCTCAAGCATCTGCCTGCGGACGTGCCGTCGAATCTTGATTACTTTGCCTTCAGCCAGCAGACCCTGCGCGCCTTGGCACTGGAGGCCAGGCAAGACTGGAAGGGCGCCGAAACCCTGTGGCTGCAACTGCTGCCGCTGGCCAAGCAACCGCTGCAACGCGACCAACTGGAACTGGCCCTGGCGATGAACTACGAGCGCAGCGGCCAACTGGCCAAAGTGTTCGCAACCGACTCGCCAATCAGCGCCAAGCAAGTGCGCTACATCCTGCTGCGCAATGTCGCCGGCCCAGAGCTACTGCGCCAGCAGATCGCTAACGCCAGCGACCCGACCGAACGCCAGAGCGCACAATTTGTGCTGCTCTACAAAGACCTGCTGCACCGCCAGTTCGCCACTTTTGCTGACGATCTCAAACAAGCCTCGTTCTCCGAAGACAAACTCGGCACCAGCCTGGGCTACACCTACACCAGCGGCCAGACCTTGAAACTGTTCCAGTGGAACGGTGACAAGGCCGAATCCGGCTACGCCTGCCCAGGCATCGCGCAAACTGCCGCAACCTTGCAGGAAGATGCAAAAAACCCGCACGCCTTGAACTGCTTCGGTGAGTTCATCCTGCGCAACGGCCTGGACGGTATGCCGTTGGAGCAACCCCGCGCCGCCGGCAGCCTGGGCAGCACCGCCTCGCAGTTCAAGGGGGAAACCTTCTCGCGTCTGGACGGCTACAAGCAGGTCATCGCCAACACCAAGGCGCCGAAAACCGACAAGGCGTATGCGCTGTTTCGCGCCATCAACTGCTACGCGCCAGCCGGCTATAACAGTTGCGGTGGTGAAGACGTTGCGCCAGCGGTGCGCAAAGCCTGGTTCCGCCAACTCAAGACCGGTTTTGCCGACACCCAGTGGGGCAAATCGCTGCAGTACTACTGGTGAAGTCGCTGTGGCTGGGCTTGCTGTTGCTGGCAAGCCCGGCTTTTGGTGCCGTCGACGCCCGCGACTATGACGCCTTCTGGCTGTGGAGTGGCGTCGAGCCTCAGCCGGTGATCAAGCAGGCAAAAACCCTGTACATCCTGCAAGGCCAGATCAACTCCTCCCGCCGCGCGCCCCAGCGCGGCGTGCAATTGATCGCCCAGGGCATCAGTGTGCCCCGCATTACCCAAGGCGAAATCTGGGTGGTCTATCGCGCCCACACCTTGCACTGGCCGGAACAGGTCTACACCCAAGTGCTCGGCCAGGTGCAACGCTGGCGCGACGCGGGTAACCCGGTGATCGGCATCCAGATCGACTTCGACGCCCGCACCCAATACCTGCACGAATACGCCGACTTTCTGCGCGACCTGCGCCAGCGCCTGCCTGCCGACCTGCGGTTGAGCATCACCGGCCTGATGGACTGGAGCAGCAACGCCGACCCGGCCGCCATCGCCCAGCTCAAGGGCGTGGTGGATGAAGTGGTGGTGCAGACCTATCAAGGGCGTCACAGCATCCCGGATTACGCGGCGTATTTGCCGCGGATGAATCGGCTGGGGGTGCCGTTCAAGATTGGCTTGATTCAGGGCGGAGAGTGGCAAGAGCCGGGGTATCTGCGGGGCAATGAGTGGTTTCGGGGGTATGTGGTGTTTTTGCAGAATCTTTGAAGTTTGGTAACACCTGTAGGAGCGAGCTTGCTCGCGAAAAACGTCAACGACAACGCGTGTTTCCTGATTGAACGCGGCGCCTGTGAGTTTTTCGCGAGCAAGCTCGCTCCTACAAAAAGCCGTAGCATCGAGCCGATTTTTTGCAGGTAGCCCTAGGGACTTGGATGATATAAGTTACCTCTACTGCTTTAAAGAGTGATATATCATGCAAGAAACAGCGAAGCCCTACCCCCACAAAGGGTATATCTCAGAGAGAAGCGCTGAACTGATGAGAGGTATCGGCAACGGTATCGAAATAGCCCGCATTCGTCGGCGGTTGAAAATCTCCACCATATGCAGCCGGGCGGGCATTACACGGCAGACGTATCAGCGGCTGAGACAGGGCGAGGCCGGCGTATCCCTCGGTGTGCTGATGAACGTGCTGAGCGCGATGGACTTGGAAGAAAGCATGGCGAGCATCGCGTCACCAGAGCTTGACCAGGTTGGGATTACCATGAGCCTCGCCCGTGAGCCTGAGCGAATTCGCACTGAAGGAGAACACGATGTCCTGGAAGCCGATTGGTAATGCCTTTGTTTTTTCAGCTCACTTAGTCGGTGACCCGGTCCCTGTTGGCGAAGTGGCCATGCATGGGAATGGATTCGTTTTTCGCTACGCCAACAGTTGGCTCGCACGGCCCGACGCATTTGCGATTGACCCGCTGAGTTTGCCACTGACCCCTAACCAATATTCCTCGACGCGCATGTTTGGTGTGCTCGACGATGCAACGCCCGACAACTGGGGCCGGCGTGTTCTGCTGGCGACCCACAAACAGCATCCACAGAACGAAGTTGAATGGCTGCTTGCCTCGCGGGGAGCAGGAGTGGGTTGCCTGCTGTTCAGTGCGTCACGAAGTCAGCTGCCAACCCTGCACCAACCCCCGCAATTTGAAGACCTTGAGAAAATCATGGTGGGCCTTGATCGAGTCGAGAAGGGTGACGTCGACCTGCCTGCGGAAATCGCACGGTTATTCGAGTTTGGGAGTTCCATGGGCGGCGCCAGGCCGAAGGTCACCGTGACCCATGAAGGCAAGGAATGGATTGCTAAACTCGGCCGTAGCGACGATGTGTTCGACCAGCCACGGGCGGAATTCGCCAGCCTTCAAATGGCGGATGCAGCAGGTCTACCCGCAGCCGGGCACAAGTTGGTAGAGGTCGCCGGCAAACCGGTGTTGATGGTCGAGCGTTTTGACCGACATGAAGCCGCTGGTCGCGAGCACTATGTCAGCTGCAACAGCGGTGCCGAGGTACGCATGCTTTCCAATGTGTGTACACGATTTGCAGCGGACCTGGTGTAGGGCGGCAACAGAGCGCACCCTTGAAGGGTGCGCGCCGCAGCAAATATCACCTAAACGCTAAGTTACCAATCGTAGGTCAGGCTCGACACCACCGTGCGTCCTTCCCCGTAGTAGCAATCCAGATCACTGGTGCACTGCGAGACGTAGGTCTTGTTGCTGAGGTTCTGCACGTTCATCGCCAGCTTCACGCCCTTGAGCTTGAGCGGCGAGGCGCCCAGGTCGTAGCTTAGGCTTGCATCGTAGACACTGTAGGACGGCACGTTGAAGGCGCCTTCGTAGTAGTCGCCCAGGCTTTGACGGGCGTAACGCACGCCAAGCCCTGCACCCAGCCCCGCCAAGGGCGTGTCGCCGAGCACGGTGTAGTTGACCCACATCGAGGCGGTGAGTGGGGAGATGCCGGCCGGGTGGCGACCTTGGCGGCCATCGTTGTCCTTGGTGTATTTGACGTCATTGCGCGCAGCCGAGGCGACCACGTCCCAGGCATCACTCAAGACGGCCTTGGCTTCCAGTTCAACACCTCGCGAGCGCAGGGCGCCGCTTTGGGTGCTGAAGGTGGTGTCCACCGGGTTGGTGGTCAGCACGTTTTCCTGATCCAGTTGATAAACAGAGGCCTGGATGAAGCTCTTCTGGCCCGGCGGCTGGAACTTCACGCCGACTTCGTACTGTTTGCCGGTGGAGGGTTCGAAGGGTTTTCGGTTCGCATCAGTGCCGGCCAGCGGCAGGAAGGATTCCGAATAACTGACGAAGGGCGATACGCCGTTATCGAACAGGTACACCAGGCCCGCACGGCCGGTGAATGCCTGGTCTTTGCTGGCAAAGCGGGTGTCCTGTATCGGCTCCTTGTTCACCACATTCGCCCAGTCATAGCGGCCACCGAGTACCAGCACCCATTTATCCAGCTTGATCTGGTCCTGCAGATACAGGCCGGTCTGGGTAATGGTGCGGTCCCAGCGGTACGGTTGGCCGAAGTTCAAGGGCTGGCCGTACACCGGTTTGAACAGGTCGATGATCGGCGGGTTGCGGTCATACAGGCCATGGAACTGCGAGTTGGAATGGTAGTAGTCCAGGCCAACGATGAAGGTGTGGGACAGTGCGCCCGTGTCGAATTCAGCCTGGGCGATGCTGTCCACGCCGAACACTTTGTTGGTCTGCGACCAGTCCACGCCGAAGCGTTGCAGGTAGCGTTGGTCCTGCACGCCGGTATTGGGGTTGGCGACAAAGCGGTAGCCGTGCAAGGGCGCGGTGTAGCGGTCGTCGACCTCGGCGTAACGGGCGTTTTGCTTAAGGGTCCAGATGTCGTTGAGGCGATGGGAAACTTCGTAACCCAGCACGTATTGCTCGCGGTTGTACTGGTTGACGCCCGGCTCGCCGATAAACACATCGCGCTTGATCTTGCCGTTGGGGTTGTCCCACAGCGTGCCGGACGCCGGCAGGCCTTGGGCTTCGGGCACGCCTTTATCTTTCTGGTACTGGGCGAACAGGGTCAGGCTGGTGTCGTCGTTGGGGCGCCAGGTGAGGCTGGGGGCGATGAACTGGCGCTTGTTTTCGACGTAGTTGATTTCGTCTTGCGCGTCATTCGCCAGGCCAGTCAGGCGGTAGAGAAACTGCCCCTCCTCGTCCAACGGGCCGCTCAGGTCGATGGCCGCGCTTTTGTGTTCGTAGGTGCCGGCTTCCAGTACCACTTGGTGTATCGGCGTTTCGCTGGGGCGCTTGCTGACCATATTGACGATACCGCCCGGCTGGTTCTGGCCGTAAAGCACGGACGCCGGGCCTTTGAGCACTTCGATGCGTTCCAGGGAATACGGTTCGATCTGCAACGCGCCCCCGGTGCTGCCTCCGCCATAAGGCAGGTGCAGACCGTCCAGGTACAGCGGCGTGGGCGAGAAGCCGCGTGACGTCGGCTCATCGAACAATTTGACTCGGTCGGCAAAACCACCCGCGCTCATACCTGGGGTGTAGAGCAACGCCTGGGTGACACTCTGGGCGCCACGTGCCTTGATCTCGGCGGCGGTGATCACGTTGATCGTCTGGGGAATTTCTACCAGCGCCGAGTCGGTCTTGCTGCCCGAGGCGCTGCGCTTGGCGACAATACCGTCCACCGGGCCCCAGGCGCTTTCCTGCTCCTGCCGGCCACTTATCTGGGTCGCGCCCAACTGCAAGGCTCCGTCGCCGGAAAGGGCCTGCAACGACCAACCGCCCTGGGATTGCACCGCCGCCAAACCGCTGCCCGCCAGCAAGCGCTGCAACCCCGAACCTACGCCGTAACGCCCTTTCAAGCCGGCGCTGCGCTTGCCGTCGGTGAGCGATGCGTCAACCGACAGCAAGATGCCTGAGGCACTGGCGAAACGGTTCAACGCCTGGTCGAGGCTGCCCGCGGGAATGTCATAGCTGCGCAGCGCTTCGGTGCTTTCTTCGGCTTGAACCATGCTCGGCAGTACAGGCGCCGTTGCCAGCAGGCCGGCAAACAGGCCACGACGCAGCGCGCGGGCCAAAGGTTGGATTGGGTGGTGCGACATGGCAGGACTCCCCGTGAGAACGCTTCTTGATTGGCTTTCAAGAGGTATCCCGAACGGGCCGCAGAAACCGACAAGCCCTGTACAAAGTATTTTCAGACCCGCGCCTTGATCGTTACCCAGTAACGGGTCACCGCCTGCACGTGCACGGGCAATGAACGCTCCAAGGCCGCCAGGATCGCGTCGGTGTCGTTCAGCGGGAACACGCCGGTCAACAGCAGCTTTGACACCGCCTGATCACAGCGCAACAGGCCCGGGCGGTAGCGGCTCAGTTGCGCCACGAACTCACCCAACGGCTGGCGCTCGGCAACCAGACGGTGCTCGGTCCAACTGCCGGCATTGGCGCTCACTGCCGGCAACGCGGTGCTTTGACGCGCGTTGAACCACAGGCTGTCCCCTGCCTGCATATGCACCGGCGCACCCTGCAACGGCGTGACCCGCAGGCGACCTTCGTACAAATCCACGCGGCTGCCGTCGGGCAGTTCACGCACCGCAAAGCGCGTGCCCAACGCCTGCACATCACCGGCAGGCGTTTCGACGATCAACGGGCGCGAGGCGTCGTGGCCGCTGGTCAGCAGGACCTCGCCTCGGATCAGCCGAATACGCCGCTCGGTAGCACTGAAACGCAGGTCTACGGCGCTGTCACTGTTAAGGTCCAGTTGCGTGCCGTCGCTCAAGGTCATATGGCGAATTTCGCCCGTGGCGGTACGCAGCTCTGCAAAGGCCGCTTGCCAGGTTTCACTGCGTTGCACCAGGTAGCCGCTGCCACCGGCCACCAACAGCAGGCCGAGCAGTTTGAGCGCGGCCCGGCGTTGGGTATCCGGGGTGTCGCGCAATACTGCGCGAGCGCTGTCGGCAGGTACGCCGCCCAGGGTGTGTTGCAGCTGCTGCAAGCGCTGCCAGGCGCGGCGGTGTTCCGGGTCAGCGGCCTGCCAGCGGGCAAACGCCTGGCGCTGCTCGCCCTTGAGCTCGTCGCCCCATTGCAGCATCAACCACTCGCTGGCTTGCTCGACAATCGCGTGGGCGATAGGCGCGTCGTGTTTCATTCTTCGTACACCACCTGGTAGCAGGCGACAATGGCGCGGGTCATGTACTTCTGCACCGAGCTGACGGTGACGCCCAGGCGTTCGGCGATTTGCGCATAGCTCAAGCCTTCGAACTGCGAAAGTAAAAACGCACGGCGTACATTGTCGGGCATGCGGTCGAGCATGGCGTCGATCTGCATCAGGGTTTCGAGGATCAGTGCGCGGGTTTCCAGGGAAGGCGACTCGGGCTCGGGCAGGTGCGCGATGCTTTCCAGGTACGCACGCTCGATGCGCAGGCGGCGCCATTGGTCGATCACCAGGTTGCGGGCGATCTGCGCCAAGTAGCTGCGGCTTTCTTTGTCACCCGGGAAGCGCCCGGCCACCAGCAGGCGCAGGAAGGTGTCCTGCGCCACATCGGCGGCCTGTTCCCGGTCGCCCAGGCGCTTGCGCAACCAGCCTTGCAGCCAGCCATGATGGTCGCGGTACAGGATGTGAAGCTGTTGCTGGCCGTCAGTCGCGATGCCCATGAAAAGCTCAGAAGTGTTATTGAGAGCAATTATCATTACATCTTATTTGGCGACTGACAAAAACTCTTTCTCGCTCAGCGCCCAGCGGTCTGCAACGGGTACACCGACTCCCACCCGCCTCCCAGCGCCTTGTACAAGCCGACCATGGCCAACGACACGCCGGTGGAGCTTTCCACCCACTGCTCCTGCGTCGCCAGCAATGCGCTTTGCACGGTGAGTACGTTGACGAAATCCGCCACGCCTTCGACGTACTGATGTTGCGCAGTGGTCAGTGCGATCTGGTTCTGGCGCACTGCTTCGGCCAGGCTGTCGCGACGCAGTTGGCTGGCGTTGTAGCGGGACAGTTGATCATCGATTTCATGCCAGGCGCGTAGCACGGTTTGCTGGTAGGCCAGCGCCGCTTCCTGTTGCTGGGCTTCACGTAAATCCACCATGCCTTGCAGGCGCCCGCCGTTGAACAGCGGCAGGCTCAATTGCGGGCCGAAGGCAAAGGCACGGGAACCCCAGGAACCGAGGTCCGACAGTTGCAGGGCTTGGGAGCCGAGGCTGCCGGACAGGGTAATGCGCGGGTAGAAATCGCCCTTGGCCACGCCGATGCTGGCAGTGGCGGCGTGCAAGCGAGCTTCTGCCTGACGGATGTCTGGGCGCCGTTCAGCCAGCTCCGATGGCAAGCCGATCGCGACCTGGCGCTGGGTTTGCGGCACAGGTGCATCCTTGGACAGCTGCGCGTGCAGGGCCTGGGGTGGCTCGCCCATCAGCAGGCTAAGGGCGTTGATCAATTGGTCCTGGCGCTGTTGTAAATCCGGCAGGCGCGCCTCGATAGCCGCGACTTGAGCGGCGGCTTCGGCCACGTCCAGGTCGGTCGCGACGCCGTCGGCCAGACGCAGTTGCGAGAGCTTGAGGCTGTGGCGCGCGACGTCGAGGTTTTGCTCGGTCACGGCGCGGGTATTTTGTACGCCGCGCAGTTGGATGTAGTCCTGGGCGGTCTCGGCCAGTACCGACAACAGCACGGCGCGGCGGTCGTTTTCGGCGACTTCCAGGGTGGCGTCGGCGGCCTCGGTTTCACGCTTGACCCGGCCCCAAAAATCCAGCTCCCAAGAGGCCGAGAAGCCCATGTCCCATTGGTTGAAGGCCGAGCGACCATTCTCGCCGGAGGGATCGTTCAAGCCTTTGCCGCTGTTGCGCTTGCGCTGGTAGGCGCCGCCGGCATCGACGTTGGGGTAGCGCTCGGCCGTAGTCACCTGGCGGATGGCGCGGCTTTGTTGCAGGCGGCTGCTGGCCAGCTTCAGGTCGAGGTTATCGTTGAGGGCGCGGCGCGTAAGGGCCGAGAGCTGCTCATCGTGGAACACGTCCCACCAGCGTTCCTGCAAGGGGTCGCTGACGGCGCGGCTGGCGGCCTTGCGGCCCTGGGGTTCGCTCCACTGATTGATCTGCGAGCCCTGGGGCCGCTGGAAGTCCGGGCCGACCGTGCAGGCACTCAGGCTGATCAGGCTCAAGGTGAGCCAGGCGAGGTGTTTCATTGCTGGGCCACCTCACGCTGTTGCGCAACCGGGCGGGTGTCGACGCTGGCTTCCACCGACATGCCGACGCGCAGGCGCTCGGTCAGTGGCTGGTTCGGCTCAAGCACTATCTTCACTGGAATACGCTGCACCACCTTGGTGAAGTTGCCGGTGGCGTTGTCCGGCTTGACCGAGGCAAAGGTCACGCCCGTGGCCGGCGCCAGGCTTTCCAGATGGCCCTTGAGCAGTTCGCCGTCAAGGCTGTCGACGCGCACCTGCACCGCTTGCCCCGCGTGCATATGCGACAGTTGGGTCTCCTGGAAGTTGGCCACTACATAGGCCTCGGCCAGCGGCACGACCGCGAGGATCTTGCTGCCCGGCGTCACATAGGCGCCGACCCGCACCGCACGCTCACCGACCATGCCATCGACCGGCGCGACAATACGTGTGTAGGACAGCTGATAACTGGCCATTTCAAGCGCTGCCTGGGCGCGCTTGAGCCCGCCTTCGGCAGCGTCACGCTGTGCGGTGAGGATCTCGACCTGCTTGCGTTCGGCGGCCAGCACTGCGGTGGATTTGGCCAGGCGCGCGGTGGCCTGGTCGATGCGTGTCTTGGCTTGCTGGGCGTTCTGCACGGTGCCCGCACCGACGCCGGCGAGGTGGTTGTAGCGGTTCAGTTCGTGTTCGGCAAAGGCCACTTCGGCACGATCCGCTGCCACCGTAGCCTGGGCCTGGGCGATCACCGAGCTTTGACGCTCCAGGGTCGCGCTGGCGTTTTTCAGCTGGGCCTGGGCGACCAGGGTGTCGGCATCGGCGGCCTGGGCGGCGGCGCGAAAATCGCGGTCGTCGATCAACGCCAGCAGTTGTCCGGCTTTGACACGCTGGTTGTCCTCTACCAGTACTTCCTTGATGAAACCCGCCACCCGCGGCGCAACCAGGGTGAAGTCGGCGGCGACGAAGGCGTCGTTGGTGGTCTGGTGCTTGCTGCCCAGTACGCCCGGCGCAACCAGGTAAACCAGCACGCCGACGGCAAATACAGCAATAACGGAGACGGCAATTTTGTCTTTGCGTTTCATGGAAAGTCCTTGAGGTCAGGCCGGAGCGCGAGGCGGATAGATCCGCGTGGGCATCCAGAAAATCAGCAGGATCAACGCCACCGCGACACCGGCCATGACGACGTAAAGATCCGAAGAAGTCAGCACCACGGTCTGCTCGTGCAAGCGGTGGGCGAGGCCCGGCGCGTCAGAGTCGGCCAGGGGCGAATTGCCGAGGCGGTCCACCAACATGGTTGAATGGAAGTGCCCACGCTGGGTGGTCAATGTATCCAGCACCGCCGTGGCGATTACCGCAGCCAGGCCCTTGACCGTATTGAACCAGGCCGAAGCGAAAGGCCCTTCAATGGGTTGAATACTGCCGGTAGACAACATCAGCAGCGGCAACACGGCCATCGGCTGGCCGAAAGTCTGCAGCAGGTACCAGCCATAAAAATCATCGCGGATCCACGCCGAGGTCAGGTGCGAGCTGCCGATGCAGCACAGCACCAACATGCCAAGGCCAATCCCCAGCACCCAGCGGCAATCGACCCAGCGCAGGTTGCACAGCGCCGCCACCAGCGGCAAGGCGATCAATTGTGGCAACGCCATCAGCAGCATCACTGGCGCAGTTTGCAGCGGCCGGTAACCCTGAACCTGGGCCAGGAAACTGGACGGGATGATGATCACCGAGGTCAGTACCATCAGCACGCCTGCCAGCACGATCAGGGCGAACGCCAGGTTGCGCAGGCCGAGCATCTGCAAGTTGAAAAATGGCAGCGGTTGTGACCATTCGTTGAGCATGAACAACACCAGCAACAATGTGCCGCCACACAGCAGGAAGGTGATCAGCCCTGACTCGAACCAGTCCAGGCGATTGCCCTGCAACAGCCCGATCACCAACATGCAGATCGCCGGAAAGCCCAGCAGCAGGCCGCGCCAGTTGAACTGTTTGAAGCGCTCCAGGCGTAGCGGGTCCTGCGGTATGCCATAGGCCACGGCGACCATCGCCAGCAGGCACGGTGCGACGATTTGCCAGAACGCCCACTGCCAACCAACGTATTCGGTCCACAACGCCGCCAGCGGGGTGCCCAGGCTCGGGCCGAAGGTGGCGGTCAGTGCGTAACCGGCCAACCCGTACAACTTGACGTTGGCCGGCAAGAAACGCAGCGCCACGGTCATCAGCATCGGCGGCAGCGCGCCACCGGCCAAGCCTTGCACGGTACGCAGCAGCAACAGGCTTTCGTAGTTGGGTGCGAACGGGCAGAGAATGCCCAGCACGGTGAACAAGCCGATGGCGCACAGCGTGAAACGGCGCAGAGAAAACGTCACCGAACACCACGGCGCAAACGCCATAGCTGCCACGGAAGTGGCGGTGTAGGCGGCGACCAGCCAGGTGCCTTCATCAAAACCGATGTACAGCGCACCGCGGATATCGGCGAGGGCGACCTTGGTGACCATCTCGTTGAGACCGGACACCAGCACTGCCAACAGTACGCCGACCAGGCCGATGATAATGCGCGGGCCGAACACCGGCGGGGCCGGGGCAACGGGTTTGGCTGCGGCCTGAAAAGAGGGGGCAGCGAGGGATGTCATGAACAGGTAACTCGGAATGAGAAATACCTGAGCAGTTTAATCAGGCTATAGCATGACAAAAAGTTACTTGCTGGAAGGTTATAAGTGCGCCAGGCGCAATCCAGTAAACGCTACAAAATCAAAAATGTGGGAGGGGGCTTGCCCCCGATGGCGATATATCAGGTTCACATCAAGTGACTGTCACACTGCAATCGGGGGCAAGCCCCCTCCACATTTTATTGTGCATGGTTTGAGGTGTTCAGGTGGGTTGGGCTTCTAGCCAGGTGGCGTGGCAGCTCTCGCGCATGGTTTCGCGCAGCCACTTGTGTGCCGGGTCTTTGTCGAAGCGTGGATGCCAGGATTGGGCCAGCACCAGTGTTGGCAACGAGATCGGCAGCGGGAATGCACGCAGTGGCAGCTTCAGGCGCTTGGCGCTCAAAAGCGCTTCCTTGGGCACCGGCATGATCAGGTCGGATTCGGGCAACATGAACATGGCGCCGTGAAAACCTGGCGCGATCATCGCCACGCGACGCTCCAGGCCCTGCTCGTTTAGCGCCGTATCGATCGGCCCGCGGGCGATGCCGCGGCGCGAGATGCTGATGTGGGAGTAGCCGGCAAAGCGTGCGGCGGTGATTTCTTCGTCGAACAGCGGGTGATCCTGTCGCGCCAGGCCGACGAAGGTGGTGGAGAACAGGTTCTGCACCTTCACTTCGGGGCTGACCGGCATGGTGTTGCTCACGCGCAGGTCCAGCCGCCCTTCGCGCAGCGCTTCGTCGTCGGTGTCGCCTTCGGGCACAAAGCGCAGCTCGCACAGCGGCGCTACGCGCTCCATGGTGTCGAACAGCCGCCCACCATACACCCCGATAAAAAAGTCATTGGCGCGCACGCTGAAGCGGCGGCGCAAGGTACTCAAGTCCACTTGATCGGCCGAGCGGAACAGCAACGCCGCCTGCTCCACCACATTACGCACCTGGCCTTGCAGCTCAAGCGCTTTGGGCGTCGGCACCAGGCCGCGGCCGGCACGTACCAGGATCGGGTCACCGACCGCTTCACGGATACGCGTGAGGGTACGGCTCATGGCCGCCGGGCTGAGGTTCATGCGCCGGGCAGCGCCCACCACACTGCCCTCGTCGAGCAACGCGTCGAGGGCGACCAACAGGTTCATGTCGGGTAATTGCATGCCAGGCACTCGTGATCTGTGGGGAGTGAACTGGGCGCAATCGTAGCAGGGATCAACGGTTCAGCGTTGCATGCCCCAGCGTTTCACCGTCAGCCGCTCGAAGGTGTTGAACACCAGGTTTTCTACCAGCAAGCCAATCAGGATCACCACAGCCAGGCCAGCAAATACCTTGTCGGTGTACAGCTCATTACGGTTCTGGAAGATGTACCAACCCAAGCCGCCCTTGCCGCTGGTGGCGCCGAACACCAACTCGGCGGCGATCAGCGTACGCCAGGCAAAGGCCCAACCGATCTTGAGCCCGGCCAGGATCGACGGCAGCGCCGCCGGGATCAGGATGAACAGCACAAACCGCATACCTTTGAGGCCGTAGTTGCGCCCGGCCATGCGCAGGGTTTCGGACACGCCGAGAAAGCCCGAATAGGTGTTGAGCGCCAGAGCCCATAACACCGAATGCACCAGCACGAAGATCAGGCTGTTCTGCCCCAGGCCGAACCACAGCAGCGCCAACGGCAGCAATGCGATGGCCGGCAGCGGGTTGAACATCGAGGTCAACGTACTGAGCAGGTCGCGGCCCAATTGGGTCGACACCGCCAGCGTGGTCAAGGCAAACGCCAGTACGATGCCGATCAGATAACCCTTGAGCAGCACCGCCAGCGAGATACTGACTTTGCTGAGCAATTCACCGCTGCGCAGGCCATCGAACAGCGCCTGGAAAGTCTGCAAGAAGCTCGGCAACAGCAGGTCATTGTTCTGGTAGCGGGCGACCGCTTCCCAAATGATGGCGAGCACGATCAGGATCAGGCCCTTGCGCAGCCAGCCGTGTTGCCACAGACGTTGGCGAAACGGCAGCTCGCGCTCTACCGGGACGCTGAGCAATGGCTCGAGAGTTACTTCAAATTCCTGGCGCATACGTCGGCCCCTTCAATAAGCGATGCGAATATCAGCGAAGCCCAACTCGCGTTCGGCCGCGGGCGCTTCATCGAACAGCAGGCGATGAATGCGCCGCGCCGACGCCTGGAATTCCACACCGCCGAGGCTGTGCAGGTCGTATTGATGACTATGGATTTCGGCGCGCACCCGCCCAGGGTGGGGTGACAGCAACAGGATGCGATTGCCCACCACCAACGCCTCCTCAATGGAGTGCGTGACGAACAACAGGGTAAAACGCACTTCCTCCCACAACAGCAGCAGTTCCTCTTGCATCTTGCGCCGCGTAAGCGCATCGAGGGCAGCGAAGGGTTCGTCCATCAGCAGGATTTTCGGCTGCATGGCCAGGGCCCGGGCAATCGCCACGCGAGCTTTCATGCCGCCGGAAAGGGTGTGGGGGTAGGCGTCGGCAAAGGCACTCAGCCCGACTTTATCGAGGTAATGCAGTGCACGTTCTTCGGCCTCGCGGCGCTTCAGGGTCCTGGAGGCCAGCAGCGGGAACATCACGTTCTGTTTGACGGTTTTCCATGGCGGTAACTGGTCGAACTCCTGGAACACCACGATGCGATCCGGGCCAGGCTGTTCGACCTTCTGCCCCAAAAGGCGAATCTCGCCTTCGCAGGGTTTGATAAAGCCGGCGATGGACTTGAGCAAGGTGGATTTGCCGCAGCCCGACGGGCCGAGCAATACGTAGCGGTCGGCCGGGTCGATCTCGAAACTGACCTGGTGGGTAGCCCGCACAACACGCTCGGGGGTGCGGTATTCGAGGCTGACGTTATCCACGGCCAAGAGTGGCTCGGCGGTGTTCAAGCTGCTGGCCGCGTGGCCTTGCAAGGGCGCGTTCATTTCATCTCTCTTGCGATAAGGCTTCAGAAAGGCGCATCGCCCTGGATGGTGGTGCGGTACAACTTGCGGCGCAGGTGGCTCGGGCAACCGGCGGCGAGGTGGATCAGCGAGCGGTTGTCCCAAAACACCAGGTCGTGGGGCTGCCACTGGTGGCGGTAGATGTTTTCCGGCAGCACGCTGTGGGCATAGAGCTGGGTCAGCAGGTCATGGCTTTCATCATCAGGCAGGCCGACGATACGGGTGGTGAAGCCTTCGCTGACAAACAGCGCTTTGCGGCCGCTTTCCGGGTGGGTGCGCACCACGGGGTGCACCACTTCGGCAACCTGGGCGAGTTGCTCAGGGGTGAGGGTGGGGCGCCAGTTGCCTTCGAATTTGGTTTCGCTGTAGCGCGCCGTGTAGGAGTGCGCGGCACTGCGGCCTTCGACGGCTTTGCGCAGGTGCTCGGGCAGTTGCTCCCAGGCTTTGTGCATATCGGCGAACAGGGTGTCGCCGCCTTCGGCAGGCAGTTCCTGGGCGTGCAGCATCGAGCCCAGGCTGGGCAGCTCCTTGTACGACAGGTCCGAGTGCCAGAACTTGCCCGCATCACCCAGGCCGATGGATTGGCCGTTCTCGATAATGTTGGAGACGATCAGGATTTGCGGGTGGTTGGCCAGCAGAAACTGTTTGAGCACGTGGATCTGCAGCACACCGAAACGGCGGCTGAAGGCGATCTGTTGTTCGGGGGTGATGCGTTGGTCGCGAAACACCACGACGTGGTGATCCAGGTGGGCGCGGTGGATACGGGCGAAGTCCTGGTCGTTGACCGGGCGGGATAGGTCCAGGCCAATGATCTCGGCGCCGACGCTGCCGGGAAAGGGGCGGATGTCGAAGGTTTGGGTGGTGGTGGGGGCAGCAGCGGTGGCGGACATTGGATTCACTCCCGGCGGACAGGGGAGTGAATTTATAGGTATAAGAATGGAAGTTTAAATACTGTTAAGGCATATCGATATGGCGTTTGGTTTGAGGTGCTGGGGGATGCTGATGGCCTCATCGGGGGCAAGCCAGCTCCCACATTTTGATGTGTGAACACATTCAAATGTGGGAGCTGGCTTGCCTGCGATGAGGTCGGTACAGGCGCTGAAGATTAACGCTCGTGCAACGCCTCGGCCCGCGCCTTAATGATCGGCTTGAGCAGGTAGCTGAGGATGCTCTTCTTACCGGTGATGATATCCACCGAGGCAACCATGCCGGGGATGATCAGCAACGGCTTCTCATCGGTGCCCAGATGGCTGCGGTCGGTGCGCAGAGTGATCATGTAGTAGGTGGTTTTCTTGTCTTCATCGGTGATGGTGTCGGCACCGATGCGTTCGAGTTTGGCCTTGAGCCCGCCGTAGATGGTGTAGTCGTAGGCGGTGAATTTGACCACCGCTTCTTGCCCCGGGTGCAGGAACGCGATGTCTTGCGGGCGGATCTTGGCTTCTACCAGCAGGGTGTCGTTCAGCGGTACGATTTCGACCATGTCGCTGCCCGGCTGGATCACACCGCCAACGGTATTGACCAGCAACTGCTTGACGATCCCGCGCACCGGCGAGGTGACCAGGGTACGGCTGACGCGGTCTTCCAGGGCGCGGCCGGTGGACTCGGCCTTGTTCAGCTCAGTGCGGGCCTCGTTGAGCTGGGTCAGGGCTTCACTGCGGAATTTGCCGCGGGTTTCATCGATCTTGCGTTGCACTTCCTTGATCGCCGATTCAGCACGGGGGATCGCCAGGGTGGTGGCGTCCAGTTGGCCGCGGGTTTCCATTTCGGCGCGCTTGAGGCGCAGCACTTCCACCGGCGATACCGCGCCTTGGGCCACCAGCGGCTCGGACATGTTGATTTCCTGGCGCTGCAGGGACAACTGGCTGCGGTACTGACCCTGCTTGGAGGTGAATTCGCGCAGTTCCTGCTGACGCTGTACCAGTTGTTCCTGCAAGCCGCCGACCTCGTCTTTCAACTGCTGGCGTCGGCTCTCATACAAGGAGCGCTCGTTGGCAGCCTGGCTCGGCGCGGCCTTGAGCACGTCGTCGGGGATGTTCAGCGGGCGATCATCCACTTGCGCACTCAGGCGTTCGACGCGCAGTTGCATGGCCAGGCGCAAGGCTTCGGTTTCCCCGGCGTTGGAAACAAACCGGGTGTCGTCGAGGCGAATCAGCGGCGCGCCGGCTTCTACGATCTGGCCTTCCTTGACGTACAGCTCGGCAACGATACCGCCTTCCAGGTTCTGGATTTTCTGCAATTTGGACGACGGAATCGCCTTGCCGTCGCCACGGGTCACTTCGTCGATCTCTGAGAAACCCGCCCACACCACCAGGAACACGAAGAACCCGATGATCGCCCAGATGGTCAGGCGAATGACGCGTGGGGCATCTTCGATCAGCGCTTTGTTGACCTCGGGCAGAGGCTGGCCCTGCAGCGAGTCGGTACCTTTGAAATAGCGGCCGACCGCACTCTTGATGGACTTAAGCAACACTGATTTGCCCCTTCTTCAACGCTTCCATGACCACGGCTTTCGGGCCGTCCGCGAGAATCTGCCCACGGTCGACCACCAGCAGGCGGTCCACCAGCGAGAGCAGTGAGGCTCGGTGCGTGACCAGCACCACGGTTTTGTTTTGCACCACGGCTTGCAGGCGTTGTTTCAAGCGTTCTTCACCGGTGTTGTCCATGGCGCTGGTGGGTTCGTCCAGCAGCAGGATCGGCGGGTTGAGCAACAATGCGCGGGCCAGGGCGACGTTCTGACGCTGGCCGCCGGAGAGGTTCTGCCCACGCTCGCCCACTTGCAGCTCGTAGCCCTGGGGGTGCAGACGGGCGAATTCGTGAACACCGGCCAGTTCGGCGGCTTGCAGCACCATTTCGTCTTCGACGTAGCGCGCACCGCTGACCAGGTTGTCGCGCAGCGTGCCGGCGAGCAACTGGATGTCCTGAGCGACGTAGCCGATGTTATGGCGCAACTCGCTGACGTCGATCTGGCGCACGTCCACGCCGTCCACCAGCAGCGCGCCGGAGTCGGGTTGGTACAGGCCGACGATCAGTTTGGCCAGGGAGCTTTTGCCCGAACCACTGCGGCCGATAATGCCGATTTTTTCGCCTGGCTTGATCACCAGGTTGATGTTCTTCAGGGCCAGGTTCTGTTGGTTGGGATAAGTGAAGTTCAGGCCCCGGCATTCGATGGCGCCTTGCAGGGTACGGCGGCTCATGGGGCGCTCTTCGAAATTGCGCTCTTGAGGCAGCTCCATCATCTGGTCCACCGAGGTCATGGTGACCTTGGCTTGCTGGTAGCGCGTGAGCAAGCCTGACAGCGAAGCCAGCGGGCTCAAGGCGCGGCCACTGAGCATGTAGCAGGCAATCAGCCCGCCCATGCTCAGGTTGCCTTCGATGATCTGGTACACGCCGAACACGATCATGATCACGCCGGCCAATTGCTGGATCAGCAGGGTCATGTTCATCGACAGACCCGACAGCAACTTCACCCGCAGCTCAAGCCGACTCAGGGTGCCGATGGTCTGCTCCCAGCCATACTGGCGCTCGCTCTCGGCGTTGTTGACCTTGACCGCGTCGAGCCCGGCGAGGGTTTCGATCAGGCTCGACTGGCGCTCAGCGGCCAGGGCCATGGTGCGTTCCATGGTGGCTACCAAGGGCTTTTGCAGGGCGTAACCGATGCCCAGGGCAAGCGGGAACGCCAGCACCGGGATCCACACCAGGTGCCCGCCGAGGATGGCGATCACCATAAAGATCAACAGCGTGAACGGCAGGTCGATCAGGCTGGTGAGGGTCAGCGACGCGAGAAAATCGCGCAGGCTTTGAAACTCATGGATGTTCTGGGCGAAGCTGCCGACGCGCGCCGGACGGTATTTCATGGACATGCCGACGATGCGTTCGAACAGCGTGGCCGAGATGATCAGGTCGGTTTTTTTACCGGCCAGGTCCAGGCACAGACTGCGCAGGCTTTTGAGGATCAGGTCGAACAGGTACGCGCCGCAGATGCCCACAGCCAGCACCCACAGGGTGGCGGTGGCCTGGTTCGGTACGACGCGGTCGTACACGTTCATCACGAACAGCGGCGCGGCCATGGCGATGATGTTGATCAGGAAGCTGGCGGCGATGGCGTCGGTGTAGAGCCAGCGCGAACGCATGAGGGTGTCACGGAACCACGAACGCGCCCGTGGAATCAGGCTGCCGTGGTTGACGTCGAATTTGTGTTGCGGCTGAGCGAAGAAGACCTTGCCGATGTAATCGTCGGCCAAGGCTTCGCGCTTGATCAGCACCTCGCCGCCGTCACTTTCGCCGAGCAGGATTCGCGCTTCATCGTCGCCCTGCCAACCCACCAGCACGGTACTGCGCCCGTCCTTGAGCAACAACAGGGCCGGCAATGCAATTGTCGGGATCTGATCCAGCTTGCGTTGCAACAGCCGGCCCTGCAGCCCGGCCCGCGCAGCAGCACGCGGCAGCAGTTCGGCACTCAAGCGTTGCGAGGGCAGCGGCAGGCCGGTGGTGAGCATGGCCGCGCTGGCGGGTTTCTGATGCAGGGCGCAGAGCGCCAACAACCCGTCGAGCAACGGGTCGTCGTGCAATGCGCGTGGATCATGACTGAGATGAACTCGACCGATTTCAGATTCCACGCGGTGCACTCTCGACTAACAGATGGGGCTATTGGGGTGGCTCAATTCATCCCAGGCAGTTGGACTTTAGGTTTCACGTCGTTCTGCACGACGGAGGCCATCGGTGCGACCACTCCCTGGCTCTTGAGCAATTCGCCCATGGTCGCCTTGATTCGGTACTGAGTAAATAACTGAATGTTCTTGATTTCTTCCAGGCGGCGGGAAGCGGTGAACAATTCATTCTCGCTGTCGAGCAAATCCAGCAGGGTCCGTTGACCAAGGCTGAATTGTTGCTGGTAGGACGTGCGTACGCGGGTGCTGTGATCCACGTACTGCTGAGCGACCGGCAATTGCGAGTTGGCGTTACTCAAGGCGTTCCAGGCCAAGCCTAGCTCTTCATTGAGTTGGCGCAAGGCGTTGTTGCGAATATCCAGGGCCTGGTTGGCCTGGTACGACTTCGATTGCAGGTCAGCCTTGTTGCTGCCACCGGCAAACAGGTTGAAGCGCATGCGTACCATGGCTTCCCAGCCGTTGCTGTGGTTGGGATCACCGGAAACGTTGTTGTCGGCGTTGGTGCCAAGCTCAGCATCGAAGCGCGGGTAGAAGGTGGACTTGGCGGCTTCGTACTGCTTCTCGGCGGCGGAGATATCCGACTCGGCCGAACGCAGGACCGGGCTGTTGTCGAGCATCTGGCGACGGGCTTCGTTCAGGTCTGCCGGCAGCATGGCCATGAACGGGGCGGGGCGCTCGAGTTGGTCGGGCATCTGGCCCACAGCGCTGAGGTAGTTGACCTGCGCGTCGGCCAGGTTGGTTTGCTCGGTGATCAAGTTGTTGCGGGCCTGGGCCAGACGCGCTTCGGCCTGGTCCTGGTCGGCACCGTTGCCGACGCCGCGCTGGGTGCGCAACTTGATTTGATCGTAGATGCGTTCGTGGTTGCGCAGGTTGTCTTCAGCCAGGCGCACGAACTCACGACGGGTCAGCACTTCCAGGTAAACCTGGGCAACGGTCAGCGCTGTGCGCTCGGAAGTGCCGAGCAAGGAATAGGCGCGGGAATTAACGTTGGCTTGTTGACGCCCGACTTCGCTGGAGGTAGCGAAACCGTCAAAAATCATTTGCTGCAGGCGCAGGCTGGATTCACCGCGGTTGAGCGTATCCCAGTGGTTGCCGCTGGGATTATTGGCGCGGGTGGTGGCGTTGTCAGTCCCTTGACGACCGTAACCGGCGTTCAAATCGACACGCGGCAGGTAACCACCCTGGGCGGCGCGCAATTGGTAATCGGCGGCGATACGGCTGTTTACCCCCGCCTGGATTTCCGGGTGTACATCCAATGCCTGTTGCATGGCTTGGGGCAGTGTCTGGGCTTGTACGAAACTGGCGGCGAGAACGAACGGTATTGCCTTGAACAGGTGCAGACGCATTAAAAATTCCCCAGGACTTCTTGTCTCAAATCACAGCGATTACTAGCGCTGCGTCGGATAATGGCTACCGTTACGACCGTACGTCGGAAAGTTCAAAAAGCGGAACTGCTTCACACATGTAGGACGGTTCGCCGCGTAAATATCAATGTGACATTACGGAGGCGATTGTTTAGGATGGCGACCATAAGGTCAATACTTTGGCACAAACTAGATCGCTAAAAAATCCAGCCAAATATTTGACGTCAATACATATATAGACTACGCCCTCCTAATTAGCAGTTCTAAAGCACGCTGCGAAATGGAATTTGTCGAAACGCATCGCCGGAGAAAATTTTAATGAGCAGTGTTGTTGCCACCGTCAAAAGCATTGTTGGTCAAGTTTTCGTTATTTCTCCGGAAGGGACGCGTCGCGTCCTCGTAGAAGGTGACCGCCTGTTTGCAGGCGATCAGATCGACACAGGCATGTCGGGCGCCGTCAGCCTGGAACTGGCCGACGGTCGCATCCTGGATCTGGGTCGGGACACCCAGTGGAGCGCCGATATGCCGGACTCCACCGCCGACCTGGCCGCGGCCAGTGAGCAGGTCGCGCCATCGGTTGCCGAGCTGCAACAAGCCATCGCCGCCGGTGCCGACCCGACCACCGACCTGGAAGCCACCGCCGCAGGCGCCAACGCAGCCGGTAACGGTGCTGCCGGGGGCGGCCACAGCTTCGTAGTGCTGGACGCGACCGCAGGCCGTGTCGACCCAACTATCG
Organism: Pseudomonas sp. MF7453; assembly: GCF_016405455.1. NCBI lineage: Bacteria > Pseudomonadati > Pseudomonadota > Gammaproteobacteria > Pseudomonadales > Pseudomonadaceae > Pseudomonas > Pseudomonas sp. MF7453. The sequence goes on from NZ_JAEKCN010000011.1 coordinate 236,019, forward strand.
GCTTCCCCACCGCACCTATCGGCCAAGGCACTTCAACACTCAATGTCCTGAGCGGAGCCCCAGGCTCGGCGGGCTCGGGCAACCAGGTGCTGCAGCCTTCGACCCTGACCCTGAGCGCGACGCCGACCATCACCGAAGCGGGCGGCGTGCTGACCTACACCGCTACCGTGACCCGGCCCTCCACCAGTGACCTGACCGTCACCTTGACCAATGGCGCGGTGATTACCATCCCGTCGGGCCAGTTGACCGGCACCGTCAATGTGCCCCTGGCCCCCAATGACAGCCCGTACATCGACCCGGGCCAGATCAGCGTCGGCGTTACCGGTACCACCGGCGGCGGCAACCTGGTATTGACCATCGACCCTAACCCGGCCGTGACGCAGATCACCGACACCATCGACACCACCACCGTCACGCTGACGGCGGGTAATACCGTGACGGAAGGCGGCCAGATTACCTACACCGCCACGCTGACTAACCCGGCGCAAACCCCGGTGAACGTCACCTTGAGCAATGGCTCGGTGATCACCATCAAGGCCGGCGAGTCGACGGGCAGCGTTGTGGTCGATACTCCGGCCAACGACGTTTACAACAACGGTTCGACCGTCAGCACCACCATCACCGGCGCAACCGGCGGCAACTTTGAAAACCTGGTACCGAGCACCACGCCTGCGGTCACCACCATTACCGATTCGGTCGACACCACCACCGTTACCCTCACAGCCAACGGCAATGTGACCGAAGGCGGCCAGATCACCTACACCGCCACCCTCACCAACCCGGCACAAACCCCGGTGAACGTCACCTTGAGCAATGGCTCGGTGATCACCATCAAGGCCGGCGAGTCGACAGGCAGCGTTGTGGTCGATACTCCAGCCAACGACGTTTACAACAACGGTTCGACCGTCAGCACCACCATCACCGGTGCAACAGGCGGCAACTTTGAAAACCTGGTACCGAGCACCACGCCTGCGGTCACCACCATTACCGATTCGGTCGACACCACCACCGTTACCCTCACAGCCAACGGCAACGTGACCGAAGGCGGCCAGATCACCTACACCGCCACCCTCACCAACCCGGCACAAACCCCGGTGAACGTCACCTTGAGCAATGGCTCGGTGATCACCATCAAGGCCGGCGAGTCGACAGGCACGGTTGTGGTCGATACTCCGGCCAACGACGTTTACAACAACGGTTCGACCGTCAGCACCACCATCACCGGTGCAACCGGCGGCAACTTTGAAAACCTGGTACCGAGCACCACGCCTGCGGTCACCACCATTACTGATTTGATCGATGCCACCACGGTCACCCTGACCGCAGGTTCGACCGTGACCGAAGGCGGCCAGATCACCTATACCGCCACCCTGACCAACCCGGCACAAACCCCGGTGAACGTCACCTTGAGCAATGGCTCGGTGATCACCATCAAGGCCGGCGAGTCCGTTGGCAGCGTGGTCGCAGACACCGCGCCCAACGATGTATATGTCAACGGCAGCACGGTCAGCACTACCATTACCAGCGCGACTGGGGGCAATTTTGAAAGCCTGGTGCCGAGTACCACACCAGCAATCACCACGATCACCGATTCGATCGACACCACCACCGTGACGCTGACTGCGCCGACCGAGGCGAATGAGGGCGGGCAAATTACGTACACCGCTACGCTTTCCAACAAAGCGGGCACCGACGTTACGTTGAAGCTGGATAACGGTTCTTCGATCACCATCAAGGCAGGCGACACTGTTGGCACCGTGACTGTTCCAGCGCCGACCGATGACGTGTTTATCGACAAGAGCACCCAGACCGTCAAGATCACCGAGACTACTGGCGGCAACTTCGAGAAGCTGGAAATTGCAGGTAATGGCGCAACCACCACCATCAACGACACTATCGATAAGGTCGATGTGGTACTGACCGCCACGACTATCGTGGGTGAAGGCGGCAATATCATCTACACCGCCAGCCTTGTGGATAAAAATGGCGCGCCGGTGACCAACGTCACCAACCCGCTCACCGTGACGCTGGATAACGGCCAAACCATCACCATTGGTGTGAATCAGTCGAGCGGCACCGTTACCACCGTAGCCCCGGATGATGTCTACAAAGGCGACCAGACCGTAACGACTGCTATCAGCGGTGTGACCGGTGGCGAGCACTTTGAAAATCTGGTTCCAGGGACCGATAAAGTCACTACAACTGTGACGGACACTCCGGGCACCGATAACACTACTACCGTTACGCTAACGGCTCCGTCCGAAGCGAACGAAGGTGGCCAGATCACCTATACCGCGACCTTGAGCAACAAGGCCGGTACTGACGTCACGTTGAAGTTGGATAATGGCTCTTCGATCACGATCAAAGCTGGCGACACCGTCGGCACCGTGACTGTGCCTGCGCCTACCGATGACGTGTTTATCGACAAGAGCACCCAGACCGTCCAGATCACCGAAACCACAGGTGGCAACTTCGAAAAACTGGAAGTTGCGGGCAACGGTGCGACTACCACGTTCAACGACACCATCGATAAGGTCGATGTAGTTCTGACTGCCACCACCACCGTGGGTGAAGGCGGCAATATCGTCTACACCGCCAGCCTTGTGGATAAAAACGGTGCGCCGGTGACCAACATCACCAACCCGCTCACCGTCACCTTGGATAACGGCCAAACCATCACCATTGGTGTTAACGAATCGAGCGCTAGCGTTTCGGTTCTTGCACCGGATGACGTGTACAAGGGCGACCAGACCGTCACTACCGCCATCCAAGGTGTGACCGGCGGCGAGCACTTTGAAAACCTGGTTCCAGGGACCGATAAAGTCACCACAACTGTGACTGACACACCGGTCACCGATAACACCACTACCGTGACGCTCACGGCTCCGTCCGAAGCGAACGAAGGTGGCCAGATCACCTACACCGCCACCTTGAGCAACAAGGCCGGTACTGACGTCACGTTGAAGTTGGATAACGGTTCTTCGATCACGATCAAAGCTGGCGACACCGTCGGCACCGTGACCGTCCCTGCGCCTACCGATGACGTGTTCATCGATAAGAGCACCCAAACCGTCAAGATTACTGACGCTTCTGGCGGCAACTTCGAGAAATTGGAAGTTGCTGGTAACGGCGCAACCACCACGATCAACGACACCATCGACAAAGTCGATGTGGTTCTGACCGCCACCACCACCGTGGGTGAAGGCGGCAATATCGTTTACACCGCCAGCCTTGTGGATAAAAACGGCGCGCCGGTGACTAACATCACCAACCCGCTCACCGTGACCCTGGACAACGGCCAAACCATCACCATTGGTGTTAACGAATCGAGCGCTAGCGTGTCGGTTCTTGCACCGGATGACGTGTACAAGGGCGACCAGACCGTCACTACCGCCATCCAAGGTGTGACCGGCGGCGAGCACTTTGAAAACCTGGTGCCTGGCACCGATAAAGTCACCACAACTGTGACTGACACACCGGGTACCGATAACACCACTACCGTGACGCTGACCGCGCCGTCTGAAGCGAATGAAGGTGGTCAAATTACGTACACCGCCACGCTTTCCAATAAAGCGGGCACTGACGTAACGCTAAAACTCGACAATGGTTCGTCGATCACCATCAAGGCGGGCGACACTATTGGCACCGTGACCGTGCCTGCGCCGACTGATGACGTGTTTATCGATAAGAGCACCCAGACCGTCAAGATCACTGACGCTTCTGGCGGCAACTTCGAGAAGTTGGAAGTTGCTGGTAACGGCGCAACTACGACGATCAACGACACCATCGACAAGGTCGATGTGGTTCTGACTGCCACAACTACTGTAGGTGAAGGCGGCAACATCGTTTACACCGCCAGCCTTGTGGATAAAAACGGTGCGCCGGTGACTAACATCACCAACCCGCTGACCGTGACTCTAGATAACGGCCAAACCATCACCATTGGTGTTAACGAATCGAGCGCTAGCGTTTCGGTTCTTGCACCGGATGACGTGTACAAAGGCGATCAGACCGTCACCACCGCTATCAAGGGTGTGACCGGTGGCGAGCACTTTGAAAATCTGGTTCCAGGGACTGATAAAGTCACCACGACGGTGACTGACACACCGGGCACCGACAACACTACGACTGTCACACTGACTGCACCAAGTGCCGTTAACGAAGGTGGCCAGATCACCTACACCGCCACCTTGAGCAACAAGGCCGGTACTGACGTCACGTTGAAGTTGGATAACGGTTCTTCGATCACGATCAAAGCTGGCGACACCGTCGGCACCGTGACCGTGCCTGCACCGACTGATGACGTCTTCATCGATAAGAGCACTCAGACCGTCAAGATCACTGACGCTTCTGGCGGCAACTTCGAGAAATTGGAAGTTGCTGGTAACGGCGCAACCACCACGATCAATGACACCATCGACAAAGTTGATGTAGTCCTGTCCGCCACGACTACCGTCGGCGAAGGCGGCAACATCGTTTACACCGCCAGCCTTGTGGATAAAAACGGCGCGCCGGTGACTAACATCACCAACCCGCTCACCATCACCTTGGATAACGGTCAGACCATCACCATCGGTGTTAACGAATCGAGCGCTAGCGTTTCGGTTCTCGCACCAGATGACGTGTACAAAGGCGACCAGACCGTCACTACCGCCATCCAAGGTGTAACCGGTGGCGAGCACTTTGAAAATCTGGTTCCAGGGACTGATAAAGTCACCACGACTGTGACTGACACTCCGGGCACCGATAACACCACGACTGTCACGCTGACCGCGCCTGGCGCCGTTAACGAAGGTGGTCAGATCACCTACACTGCGACCTTGAGCAACAAGGCCGGCACCGACGTCACCTTGAAGTTGGATAACGGCTCTTCGATCACCATCAAGGCGGGCGACACCGTCGGCACCGTGACCGTGCCTGCACCGACTGATGACGTGTTTATCGATAAGAGCATCCAGACCGTCAAGATCACTGACGCTTCTGGCGGCAACTTCGAGAAGTTGGAAGTTGCGGGCAACGGTGCGACCACCACCATCAACGACACCATCGACAAGGTCGATGTGGTCCTGACCGCCACCACCACCGTCGGCGAAGGCGGCAACATCGTGTACACCGCCAGCCTTGTGGATAAAAACGGCGCGCCGGTGACTAACATCACCAACCCGCTCACCGTCACCCTGGATAACGGCCAAACCATCACAATTGGTGTTAACGAATCGAGCGCTAGCGTTTCGGTTCTTGCACCGGATGACGTGTACAAAGGCGATCAGACCGTCACCACCGCTATCAAGGGTGTGACCGGTGGCGAGCACTTTGAAAATCTGGTTCCAGGGACCGATAAAGTCACTACGACTGTGACTGACACACCGGGTACCGATAACACCACTACCGTGACGCTGACCGCGCCTAGCGCCGTTAACGAAGGTGGTCAAATTACGTACACCGCCACGCTTTCCAATAAAGCGGGCACTGACGTTACGTTGAAGCTGGATAACGGCTCCTCGATCACCATCAAGGCGGGCGACACTGTCGGCACCGTGACCGTACCTGCACCTACCGATGACGTGTTCATCGATAAGAGCACTCAGACTGTCCAGATCACCGAAACCACTGGCGGCAACTTCGAGAAATTGGAAGTTGCTGGCAACGGCGCAACTACGACGATCAACGACACCATCGATAAGGTCGATGTGGTCCTGACCGCCACCACCACCGTGGGTGAAGGCGGCAATATCGTTTACACCGCCAGCCTTGTGGATAAAAACGGTGCGCCGGTGACTAACATCACCAACCCGCTCACCGTCACCTTGGACAACGGCCAAACCATCACCATTGGTGTGAATCAGTCCAGCGGCACTGTTTCGGTTTTGGCACCGGATGACGTTTACAAAGGCGACCAGACCGTCACCACCGCTATCAAGGGTGTGACGGGCGGCGAGCATTTTGAAAACCTGGTACCGGGCACTGCGCCGGTAAACACCACCGTTACCGATACCCCGGGTACCGATAACACCACGACCGTCACGCTGACTGCACCAAGTGCCGTTAACGAAGGTGGCCAGATCACCTATACCGCGACCTTGAGCAACAAGGCCGGTACTGACGTTACGTTGAAGTTGGATAACGGTTCTTCGATCACGATCAAAGCTGGCGACACCGTCGGCACCGTGACCGTGCCTGCACCGACTGATGACGTGTTCATCGATAAGAGCACTCAGACCGTCAAGATCACTGACGCTTCTGGCGGCAACTTCGAGAAGCTGGAAGTTGCTGGTAACGGTGCAACCACCACGATCAATGACACCATCGACAAAGTTGATGTAGTCCTGTCCGCCACGACTACCGTCGGCGAAGGCGGCAACATCGTTTACACCGCCAGCCTTGTGGATAAAAACGGCGCGCCGGTGACTAACATCACCAACCCGCTCACCGTCACCCTGGACAACGGCCAAACCATCACCATTGGTGTGAATCAGTCCAGCGGCACTGTTTCGGTCTTGGCACCGGATGATGTGTACAAAGGCGATCAGACCGTCACTACCGCCATCAAAGGCGTGACTGGCGGCGAACATTTCGAGAACCTGGTACCAGGCACTACAGCGGTGAACACCACCGTCACCGATACCCCCGGTACTGACAACACCACGACCGTCACGCTAACGGCTCCGTCTGAAGCGAATGAAGGTGATCAAATTACGTACACCGCCACGCTCTCCAACAAAGCGGGCACCGACGTCACCTTGAAGCTGGATAACGGCTCGTCGATCACGATCAAAGCGGGCGACACTGTCGGCACTGTGACCGTGCCTGCGCCTACCGATGACGTGTTCATCGACAAGAGCTCGCAGACGGTCCAGATCACCGAGACCACGGGCGGCAACTTCGAAAAACTGGAAGTGGCAGGCAACGGTGCGACCACGACGATCAACGACACCATCGACAAAGTCGATGTGGTTCTGACTGCCACCACCACCGTCGGCGAAGGCGGCAACATCGTCTACACCGCCAGCCTTGTGGGTAAAAACGGTGCGCCGGTGACTAACATCACCAACCCGCTGACCGTGACTCTAGATAACGGCCAAACCATCACCATTGGTGTTAACGAATCGAGCGCTAGCGTTTCGGTTCTTGCACCGGATGACGTGTACAAAGGCGATCAGACCGTCACCACCGCGATCAAGGGTGTGACCGGCGGCGAGCACTTTGAAAATCTGGTTCCAGGGACCGATAAAGTCACCACAACTGTGACTGACACACCGGGTACCGATAACACCACTACCGTGACGCTAACGGCTCCGTCTGAAGCGAATGAAGGTGGCCAGATCACTTACACCGCGACCTTGAGCAACAAGGCCGGTACTGACGTCACGTTGAAACTCGACAATGGTTCGAGTATCACCATCAAGGCGGGCGACACCGTCGGCACCGTGACCGTGCCTGCGCCTACTGATGACGTGTTCATCGATAAGAGCACTCAGACCGTCAAGATCACTGACGCTTCTGGCGGCAACTTCGAGAAATTGGAAGTTGCTGGTAACGGCGCAACTACGACGATCAACGACACCATCGATAAAGTTGATGTGGTTCTGACTGCCACAACTACTGTAGGTGAAGGCGGCAATATCGTTTACACCGCCAGCCTTGTGGATAAAAACGGCGTGCCGGTGACCAACATCACCAACCCGCTGACCGTCACCTTGGACAACGGCCAAACCATCACCATTGGTGTGAATCAGTCCAGCGGCACTGTTTCGGTCTTGGCACCGGATGACGTTTACAAAGGCGACCAGACCGTCACCACCGCTATCAAGGGTGTGACGGGCGGCGAGCATTTTGAAAACCTGGTACCGGGCACTGCGCCGGTAAACACCACCGTTACCGATACCCCGGGTACCGATAACACCACGACCGTCACGCTGACTGCACCAAGTGCCGTTAACGAAGGTGGCCAGATCACCTATACCGCCACCTTGAGCAACAAGGCCGGTACCGACGTCACGTTGAAACTCGACAATGGTTCGAGTATCACCATCAAGGCGGGCGACACCGTCGGCACTGTGACCGTGCCTGCGCCTACCGATGACGTGTTCATCGATAAGAGCACCCAGACCGTCAAGATCACTGAAACCACTGGCGGCAACTTTGAGAAGTTGGAAGTTGCAGGCACCGGTGCGACCACCACCATCAACGACACCATCGACAAAGTCGATGTGGTTCTGACTGCCACCACCACCGTCGGTGAAGGCGGCAATATCGTTTACACCGCCAGCCTTGTGGATAAAAACGGTGCGCCGGTGACTAACATCACCAACCCGCTCACCGTCACCCTGGATAACGGCCAAACCATCACCATCGGTGTTAACGAATCGAGCGCTAGCGTTTCGGTTCTTGCACCGGATGACGTGTACAAAGGCGACCAGACCGTCACCACCGCTATCAAGGGTGTGACCGGTGGCGAGCACTTTGAAAATCTGGTCCCAGGGACTGATAAAGTCACCACAACTGTGACTGACACACCGGGTACCGATAACACCACGACTGTAACGCTGACCGCGCCTAGCGCCGTTAACGAAGGTGGTCAAATTACTTACACCGCCACGCTTTCCAACAAAGCGGGCACTGACGTTACGTTGAAGTTGGATAACGGCTCCTCGATCACGATCAAAGCGGGCGACACTGTCGGCACTGTGACCGTGCCTGCGCCTACCGATGACGTGTTCATCGACAAGAGCTCGCAGACGGTCCAGATCACCGAGACCACGGGCGGCAACTTCGAAAAACTGGAAGTGGCAGGCAACGGTGCGACCACGACGATCAATGACACCATCGACAAAGTTGATGTAGTCCTGTCCGCCACGACTACCGTCGGCGAAGGCGGCAATATCGTTTACACCGCCAGCCTTGTGGATAAAAACGGCGCGCCGGTGACTAACATCACCAACCCGCTCACCGTCACCCTGGATAACGGCCAAACCATCACCATTGGTGTGAATCAGTCCAGCGGCACTGTTTCGGTCTTGGCACCGGATGATGTGTACAAGGGCGACCAAACTGTCACCACTGCCATCAAAGGGGTGACGGGCGGCGAACATTTCGAGAACCTGGTACCGGGTACCACTGCGGTGAACACCACCGTTACGGATACACCGGGTACCAATAACACCACTACCGTGACGCTGACCGCGCCTAACGCCGTTAACGAAGGTGGTCAAATTACGTACACCGCTACGCTCTCCAACAAAGCGGGCACTGACGTCACCTTGAAGTTGGATAACGGCTCGTCGATCACCATCAAAGCCGGCGACACCGTCGGCACCGTGACCGTCCCTGCGCCGACTGATGACGTGTTCATCGACAAGAGCACCCAGACCGTCAAGATCACTGAAACCACTGGCGGCAACTTCGAGAAGTTGGAAGTTGCGGGCAACGGTGCAACCACCACGATCAACGACACCATCGACAAAGTCGATGTGGTTCTGACTGCCACCACCACCGTGGGTGAAGGCGGCAACATCGTTTACACCGCCAGCCTTGTGGATAAAAACGGCGCGCCGGTGACCAACATCACCAACCCGCTGACCGTGACCCTGGACAACGGCAAAACCATCACCATCGGTGTGAATCAGTCGAGTGGCTCCATCACCACCATCGCGCCAAACGACGTCTACAAAGGCGACCAGACCGTCACCACCGCCATCAAAGGCGTGACCGGCGGCGAGCACTTTGAAAATCTGGTACCGGGTACCACGGCGGTGAACACCACCGTTACCGATACCCCCGGCACCGACAACACCACAACTGTCACACTGACTGCACCAAGTGCCGTTAACGAAGGTGGCCAGATCACTTACACCGCCACCTTGAGCAACAAGGCCGGTACTGACGTCACGTTGAAGTTGGATAACGGTTCGTCGATCACCATCAAGGCCGGCGACACCGTCGGCACCGTAACCGTCCCTGCGCCTACCGATGACGTGTTCATCGACAAGAGCACCCAGACCGTCAAGATCACTGAAACCACTGGCGGCAACTTCGAGAAATTGGAAGTTGCTGGGAACGGCGCAACCACCACGATCAATGACACCATCGACAAAGTTGATGTAGTCCTGTCCGCCACGACTACCGTCGGCGAAGGCGGCAACATCGTTTACACCGCCAGCCTTGTGGATAAAAACGGTGCGCCGGTGACTAACATCACTAACCCGCTGACCGTGACCCTGGATAACGGCAAGACCATCACCATCGGTGTGAATCAGTCGAGTGGCTCCATCACCACCATCGCGCCAAACGACGTCTACAAAGGCGACCAGACCGTCACCACCGCCATCAAAGGCGTGACCGGCGGCGAGCACTTTGAAAATCTGGTACCGGGTACCACGGCGGTGAACACCACCGTTACGGATACCCCAGGCACCGATAACACCACCACGGTTACGCTGACTGCGCCAAGTGCTGTCAACGAAGGTGGTCAAATTACGTACACCGCCACGCTCTCCAACAAAGCGGGCACCGACGTCACCTTGAAGCTGGATAACGGTTCTTCGATCACGATCAAAGCTGGCGACACCGTCGGCACCGTGACTGTGCCTGCACCGACTGATGACGTGTTCATCGACAAGAGCACCCAGACCGTCAAGATCACTGACGCTTCTGGCGGCAACTTCGAGAAGTTGGAAGTTGCTGGGAACGGCGCAACCACCACGATCAATGACACCATCGACAAAGTTGATGTAGTCCTGTCCGCCACGACTACCGTCGGCGAAGGCGGCAACATCGTCTACACCGCCAGCCTTGTGGATAAAAACGGCGCGCCGGTGACTAACATCACCAACCCGCTGACCGTGACCCTGGATAACGGCAAGACCATCACCATCGGTGTGAATCAGTCGAGTGGCTCCATCACCACCATCGCGCCAAACGACGTCTACAAAGGCGATCAGACTGTCACCACTGCGATCAAAGGTGTGACCGGCGGCGAGCATTTTGAAAATCTTGTGCCGGGCACTACGGCGGTAAACACTACCGTCACCGACACCCCGGGTTCCACCGATCTGACTACCGTCACCCTGACCGCCCCGACGGCTGTCAACGAAGGTGGCCAGATCACTTACACCGCCACCTTAAGCAACAAGGCCGGCAGCGACATGGTGGTCCAGCTCGATAACGGTTCAAGCATCACCATCAAGCAAGGTGCGACCGTGGGCACGGTGACCGTCCCTGCGCCGACCGATGACGTGTTCATCGACAAGAGCACCCAGACCGTCAAGATCACCGGTACTACCGGCGGCAATTTCGAGGGTGTGACCATCACGCCGGGCGGCGCCACAACCACCATCAACGACACCATCGACGACGTGACGGTAGTGCTCAAGGCCACCGGTTCTGTCAGCGAAGGCGGGCAGATCGTGTACACCGCTTCCCTGGTCGACAAGAACGGCGCGGCGGTGAACAACGTTGGCTCCGACCTGGTCGTCAAGCTGGATAACGGTTCGAGCATTACCATCGGCAATGGCAAGTCCACCAGCTTCACTACGGCCACCGCGCCCAACGATGCGTATGTCGGCGCCAGTGACGTCACCACCAAAATCACGGGTGTGGTCAGCGGTGGCGACAAGTACGAACACTTGATCGTCGACGGCAGTACCGTGGTCACTAAAGTGACGGACGTGGTCAGCACTACCACCATCAGCATTACCGGCGATGCCTCGGTGACTGAGGGCGGTACGGCGCACTACACGCTGACCCTGAGCAACCCGCCGCAAACCGACGTGACCGTGACGCTCAAGTACAGCGGCACCGCCACCGACGGTTCGGACTTCAATGGCGTGTACACCGTGAAGATTCCGGCAGGCTCCAGCAGCGTACCGTTTGATATCCGCACGCTCGACGACAAGATCACCGAGCCGACTGAAAATATCGTCATCACCATCGACAAGACCACTGGCGGCAACTTCGAAAACCTGGTGGTCGGCAATGGCAGTGTTACCACCAACATCATCGACAACGATGCGCCGCCAGTTATCGACCTGGATGCCAACAACTCCAGCGGCGCCAGCGGTGCGGATTACAAGACGACGTTTACCGAAGGTACTGCTGGACCGGGCGTGTCGATCGCCGACACCGATATCAAAATCACCGATCCCGACAGCACAATGCTGACCGGCGCAACGGTCACCCTGACCAATGCACAGGCCGGTGATGCCCTGAACCTGGGCAACAGCATCAACGGCATCACCGTCACCACCAATAACCAGACCGGCACTATTACGCTCACGTTGTCGGGCAGCGCGACGCTGGCTGACTATATGCAGCGTATCCAGAACATCACGTTCACCAACAACAGCCACGACCCAAGCACCACCCCACGCACCATTACCGTGAGCGTGACCGACGGCGGCAACTACTCCAACGTCGCCACCACCACCGTCAACGTGGTGGCGGTCAACGATGCGCCGGTGGCGACTGGCGGTGCCGTAACCGGTACGGAAGACACCGCGCTGGGCCTGACCTGGGCCAACTTCGGCGTGAGCGATGTGGACTCGCCACAAGCCAGCCTCGGGGTGAAAATCACCGAGCTGCCGGTAGCCGGCAAGCTGCAATACCTGGCGGCGGACGGCACCACCTGGACCAACGTGACCAGCGGCCAGACCTTCACCAAGGCCCAGATCGACGGCGGCCAACTGCGCTTTACGCCGAACGCCAACGAGTCCGGCGCCGACGGTTATGGCGGCACCGGTGTGGGTAACAAGCAGGCGGATTACGCGCAGTTCAAGTTCCAGCCAACCGATGGCAAGGACCTGGGTACCATCGCCACGGTGAAAGTCGATATCACGCCAGTGGCCGATGCACCGACCCTCAGCGTGGCCGACAACAACGTTGCCTCGACCGGGCTGGTCAAACAGGGCTGGAACAGCATTGCCGGCCTCGGCAACAACGGCAACGGCGCTGCACCGGACGTACTGAAAAAAGCCATCGATAACGCGGGCACACCCAACAACACCTCTGTGGTGACCAACGTCGAGTCCGTCGACAACGTTACCGCCGGTTCTGGTTCCAAGATCTCCGGCCTGATCTACATGGAAGCGGGCAAGAGCTACACCTTCAGCGGTATCGCCGATGACAGTGTGGTGGTCAACGTGGGCGGCAAGGATGTGGCCAGCGGCGTGTGGGGCACCAACAGCGGCAAGATCAGCGGTTCGTTCACGCCAACCACCACGGGTTACTACAGCCTTGAGATCTACCAGGCCAACCAAGCGGGGCTTGGCAGCTTTGACGTTAACGTGTCGATCAACGGCGGGGCGGTGCAGAACCTGAGCACCAGCACCGTGCCGTTGTACACCGGCCTTACCGACCTGACCAACGCCGGCGTCACCGTATCCGACCTGCATGGCAGCAACGGCGACGGTTACTACGTGGGCTACAAGCTCAACGAAGGCCAGGAGAACGGGACGGTCAAACTGTCCAAGGTCACCACCGCGCTGACCGACACCGACGGCTCCGAAACCCTGAGCGTGAAGATCAGCGGCATTCCGGCAGGCTCGGTGCTTACCGACGCATCGGGGCACACCTTTACCGCGGGTAAAACCGTGGGCGAAGTGAATGTCACCGGCTGGGACCTGAACACCCTGACCATCAAGCCGCCGACCTACTACAGCGGCCAGTTCAACCTGACGGTCACCTCGACTTCCACCGAGAGCATCGGCGGTTCAGCGACCACCACCGCGCAATTGCCCGTCACGGTGCACCCGGCGACCTACAACTCGGTCACCGGCACCTCGGGCAGCGACACTATCAATGGCAGCGATGGCAACGACATCGTCGTGGCCGACATCGCCGGCCTGAACGTGGTGCAGGGCAAGAATTACAACATCGCGTTCATGATCGATACATCGGGCAGTATGGGCGCGGACTCGATAGCAGCGGCCAAAACCTCGCTGACCACCACGTTCAACTCGCTGAAGAACAGTATCGGCTCCAGCACCTCTGGCACCGTGAACATCTTCCTGGCGGACTTCAGTGACCAGGTCAATCGCACAGTGACGGTCAACCTGAAAGACCCAGGTGCGTTGGATTCGCTGCAGAAAGTGCTGGACTCCATGGTGTCTACCGGCGGGACCAACTACGAAGACGTGTTCAAGGCCGCGGCCAACTTCTTCAAGAGTGCCCAGGCGACTGGCAACACTGGCGCTATCAATACAACGTACTTCATCACTGACGGCCAACCGACGTTCTATCAACGAGCGGAGGAGACCAACCCGACGTTGTACAACAACGTCAAGCTTGATGATGTCGTCAACATGAACAACTACACATTGGGTACCGCCACCAGGATCGAGATCGACTCGAGTCACTTCATTGATATCAACTCGGTCGGCAAGGTGACCCTGTGGACCAACAACTGGTGGGGCTGGGGGCAGTCCAACCCAGGAACCATCCATGCCCAAGGCGATGGCACCTATGAGCTGTCAACTGTTGGCGGCAACGGTACAGCCTCGTCCTCGAACATCAACGATCCTACGCTCATCAGTAATTCCCAGAGCGCGTTCGCACTGCTCAAAGGCCTGTCCACCGGTGGCGTAGAAGCCATCGGCCTCAATAGCGGGGTCAGCCTGAATCAGTTGGCACCGTACGACAGCGATGGCAAGCCACAGGCCAACATCGATCCGAAGGACTTGGCCAACGCGATCCTCGGCCACACCGAGGCGACGTTGCCGGGCGCAGACACCGTCATCGGGGGCGATGGCAACGACATCCTCTTCGGCGACCTGGTGAGCTTCAGCGGGATAAACGGTGAGGGTTACAACGCACTGCAGGCGTTTGTAGCGCAGAAGACCGGCGTGACCGTCTCTTCGGTGACCGCCTCTAACGTCCACCAGTACGTTACCGAGCACTACACAGACTTCGACGTCTCCGGTGCCAAGGACGCCAACGACACGCTGCTGGGCGGCGCTGGCGATGACATCCTGTTCGGCCAGGGCGGCAACGACCTGCTGGATGGCGGCAAAGGCAATGACATCCTGCTGGGTGGCACCGGCAACGACACGTTGATCGGCGGCCAGGGCAACGACATCCTGATCGGTGGTTCGGGTGCCGACACCTTTGTGTGGAAGGCGGGTGACATCGGCAACGATGTGATCAAGGACTTCAAAGCCTCGGAAGGCGACCGCATTGATCTGCGTGACTTGTTGAAAGGTGAGAGCGACAGCACCATCGACAACTACCTTAAGATCACCACGGTAGACGGCGTGTCGACCCTGCAAGTGAGCAGCGAAGGCAAGCTCAACGCTGCCGGTGGCCTGGCCAATGCCGATGTGACCATCAAGCTGGAAGGCAATGATTGGTCCCATGTCAGCATCAACTCGCTGATCACTGGTGCCGACCCAACCATCAAGATCGACCATAGCTAAGATGCAATGGATCGGCCGCCTTCCCAGGCGGCCGATTTTTTTGCCTTATGGGCCGCTGGCCCTGGCGGACGGTGCGTCGCATACTCACGCCCATACACGCAGCGTTGACCTATGCTGTTGAACGCATGTGGCTCATATTCGAGGGGTTCTTATGTTTTACGTGCAACGTGATGCACTGGGCGCGCTGATTCGCGTAGAGGCCGCCGCCTTTACCGAATCCACCGAAACCCTGCCGGCCGATCACCATGAGATCCAGGCCTGGTACGCCAACGAAGTGGTGGAAACCAGCCTGGCCCAGCTCAAGCAGAGCGACCTGGAGATGATCCGGGTGCTGGATGACTTGATTCAGGTGCTGACCCGCAAGGGGGTGATCAGCGTGACCGACCTGCCGCCGGCAGCCCAGGCCAAGTTGATGGACCGTAACCAGGCGCGGGAAGCGTTGGGTGGGTTGAGCCAGTTGATCGATGATGACGAGAAAGGATTGATTTGATCCAGCCGCTCCTACGCACTGTAGGAGCGAGCTTGCTCGCGAAAAAACTGGGATCACCACGGGTGTCAGGCTTTGCGCGTTATCGTTGGCGATCTTCGCGAGCAAGCTCGCTCCTACAGGTAATTATTTCCAGGGCGCGGGCTCGCCAAACAGTTGGCCCTGCACTCCGAAAATCCCCATCTCACGAATCACCTTCAGTTCGCCCTCGGTCTCTACACGCTCGGCAATCAGCGGCAGGTCGATGCTATGGGCCGCTCGCTGGATGGCCTCGATAAACAAGCGCTTGTCACTTTCCTGGTCGATGGCGCGAATGTAGCTGCCGTCGATCTTCAGGTACGCCAGGCCCAGGCGCGCCAGGTTGCCGATCATGCTGAACCGCCCACCGAAACGTTGCAGGCTGAGGGAGAAGCCCAGCTCGCGCAGGCGCTGAGTCATCTGTTCCAGCACGTGCTGCTCAGGCAGTTGCTCTTCACCGATCTCCAGGGTGAGGCGCGGGCCCAGGTTGCTGTGCTGGCGTAGCAGGTCATAAATGCGGTTCAGGGCCTGGGGGTCCTGCAAGGTCGCGGCCGAGAGATTCAGTGCCAGGTTCTGGGTGTGGCTGCCCATCTGCTTGAGCACCTGCTCCAGCATCAGGCGGTCCAGGCGGGCCGACCAACCGAAGCGCTCAAGCCACGGCAGGAAGCGTCCGGCCGGTATGGTGTGGCCGTCCTCGTCCTGCAAGCGCGACAGCACTTTGTAATGCAGGACCAACTGTGGATCCTGGCTGGCCACCACCGGCTGGAAGTACAGCTGGAAGCGCTGTCGGGTCAGGGCCTGATCCAACAGGGTATGCCAGGCATGGTGATCGTCACCGACACTGGCGGCGGCGCTGCGGTCCAGGCACACCCAAGTGGTGTCGCCCTGCGCTTCGGCCTGGGCCAGGGCTTGGTCGGCCAGGGTCAGCAGGGCTTGGGGCGCGTCGCCATGGCTGAACGGTGCCAGGCCGATATAGGCAACCGGTGTAACGTCGCTGGCGCCGGTCGCTTGCAGGCTGAGCAAGGTGCTTTCCAGGTTTTGCGCCAGTTGCAGCGCTTCTTCACGCATCAACCCCGGCGCCAGCACGGCGAACTCGCCACCGCGGATACGGGTAACGAGGTTATGGGTTTCCGGATACGGCTCGCACTGACGCAGCAGTTGTTGGCCGACCGCTTGCAGCAATTGGTCGGTGTGCTGGCCGCCCAGGCGTTGGTTGAGGCCGGCGAGGTCCTTGACCCGCAGCAGCAGCAAGTAACCGGAGTTGGTGTCTTCCGGGTTACTGACGCGGGCATTGAGCTGCATTTCGAAATAACGCCGGTTAGCAAGGCCAGTAAGGTTGTCCTGATAAGACTCGGTGCGCAGTTTTTCGCTGCGCTCGGCCTGCTCCTGGAACAACGCCTTGAGCTTTTCCACCATCTGGTTCATGGCTTGCACCACTCGCCGCAGTTCCGGCGTGCGCGGCAGGTCGGGCAGGCTGAGGAATTCTCGGCGAGCAATCGCGTGGGACTGTTTGACCATATAGTCCAACGGCTTCAATTGCCGGCGCAGCAACAGCCCACCCAGCACCACACTGACCGCACCGCACAGCAGCAACCAACCCAGACTGCCCAAGGCGCTTTGCCAGAGCTTGGCCAGGGCGAACATTGGGTGGCTCACCACTTCGACCCGCGCCGCCTGCTCCCAGCCACGGCTGACCAGCGCATCGCCGCCCGCCGGCTCCAGACCGATCAACTTTACGAACCAGTTAGGTACGCCGTTGTTATCAGGGATGCCGCTGCGTTCGACGATGGTTTTATCCGTGGCCAGGTCCACCACACGGATGCTGGCGTAGTAGCCGCTGTCGAAGATCGAGCTGACCAGCAGCTCCACCATGGCCGGATCGTCGATATTGGGGGTCAACGACAGCGCCAGCGCCGTCGCAGCATCCTGGGCATGGGAACGCAGTTGGTTGACGTATTGGGTGCGCGAGCTTTCCAGGCTGACCATGAAGCTGCCGCTGAAGGCGACCACTAGGAACAGACAGATTGCGATCAATAGTTGTTTGAACAGAGACATCCGATCAGTTACTCCTAGTTGGCAGGCTCGGCTGGGAAGCCTTCCGCACGCATTTTTCTCAACACATCCTGCCAGCGCGACAAGCGTTTGGTATCACCGACTTTCTTGTTGCCCTTGGCACCGGGCAAGTACAAGCCTTCGGCGTTGAATGAATACACCGGGACCAAATCGGTGCGGCGGGTCGCCGGCAGGATTTCGTCCATCAGGCTGTCGAGCACCAGCGGGATAGCGTCAGGCGTCGAATAATAGGTCAGAACCATGTGCGCGCGATTCTGCCGCAACGCCTTGACGTAGGTAATGCGCAATTTGTCGCTGGACACACCCAGATGACGCAAACTGAAATACTTTGCGATTGCGTAGTCTTCACAGTCACCTGCCCCCTTCCAAAGGGCCTCGACGGGTGTCTCCCAATAATCGACAGCGTGCCAGAGGTCGATGTCTTCCACGTAGGTCATTTGTTTATTGAAGAACAAATTCACGACCTTGAGCTGCTCCGACTCACTGACCTGTTTTTGGCTTGCCAATAGCCGCTGCCAGGCGTCGATGCGCTGCTGACCTTCGCCGAGCGGCCCGTAAACGGCGGTAGCCTTGCGGCTGATCTGAGAGAAATCCCAATCGGCACGCAGCCCGCCAAGCATCAAGCCGGCCAACAGAATTGCTGATAACAGCCAGCAAAGAACTCGAGAGGGAATAAAACTTACCGCCAAGGCGCTCTGTCCATGAAAGAGACGGAATTTCAAGGAATGGTGAAGCCTGGCCCTCCAAAAAACAATGGCACAGTGCAATCATTCATAGAAGGACCGAGTTTATAACCGCCCCTTGTGGGAGACACAAAGTATGCTGTGTAAGCCCTTACAAACGGAAACTTTGGCTGTTTGACAAGCGTTGGGGCCGTCTTTAGTGTGCATTGGATCCAATTAGCCACACTATTATTCAAGAAAGGAGGATAGCGTAACCGTGACGCAGAAGCCGAACCCTTTAAGCAGCATCAAAATAAGCGGGCCTATTCCCGCCCATCTTGCTCGCGCCGTCATTGAAGAAACGTTGCGCAACGCCATCCTGGATGGGCGATTGCCCTGCGGCACCGCGATGCGCCAGCAGGAACTGGCGAGTTTGTTCGGCGTCAGCCGTATGCCCGTGCGCGAAGCCTTGCGCCAACTGGAGGCGCAGTCCTTGCTGCATGTGGTGACCCACAAGGGTGCCGTGGTGGCACCGCTGATCGAGGACAATTCGGCTGAAACCTACGCACTGCGTATGTTGCTCGAATCTGAAGCCCTGCGCTTGTCGATCCCATTGCTCACCGACGCTGATCTTGCCGAGGCCGAGGCCTGGATCAATGCGTTGGAATGTGAGAAAGACTACAGAAAGATTGGCCGCCTCAATCGCCTGTTTCACATGGTCTTGTACGGCAAGGCACCCAATCAACGGCTGCTCGATCTGGTGGAACACGGACTGAATGAAGAGGAACGCTTTCTGCGCTTCAATCTTGAAGCGATGGGACTGGGCGAAACGTCTCAGGAGGATCACCGTGAATTGTTGAGCCTGGTGGCGCAGAAGAGGGTCGAGGAGAGCATTCTGACGCTGCGCAATCACTTGATGCGGGGTATGGAAGTGATCGCTGACTACCTCAAGAGTCTTGAAAGCGCCGATAAAAAAGTCGCGCAATAGGCGCCATAATTCATTCGCTGGTCATTACATCATGCGGGTAACTTTCCATCAGGAAAGTTGCCACAACGACAGGCAACTACCCCTATGAAACTACTGACACCGAGGAACTCTCCCACACGTTAACAACCAAGTTATCCCTGCACCAGCTTTCGGACAAAACATCTAATACTTTTATAATCCGACCTAGACGTTTAATCGGCTTATTATCTTCGCCCGACCACCACACCCCTTTCAATCCGCTGGGCACAACTCGATCAAGGTTGCGCTACCTGCGTGGCCTCGACTAAATATTACATCTCCAACTCACAACTACAAAATTCCAACACTGCTTTTCGAGCACTTGCAACAACTTATAGGCGTCAACCATGCACCAACATTTTATCGAACAAAGAAAACAACAACTTTTAGGTCATCCGTTATTTATAGAAATAACTTCTTTCTCAAAGTTACAACACTTTATGGAACACCATGTGTTCGCTGTGTGGGACTTCATGACCCTGACCAAACGTCTGCAACAAGACCTGACGTGCACTCAGATCCCCTGGCTCCCTCCTGCAGACCCCCACGCTGCCCGCTTGATCAATGAAATTGTGCTGGGCGAGGAATCGGATGAGCACCCAACGCGAGGCCATTGCAGTCACTTCGAACTTTACCTGGACGCTATGACAGAGGTAGGCGCCAGCACCGTCACCATCACACGCTTCATCGATCTGCAACATCAGGGCGTGGAGGTCAGCGCGGCTTTGCAGATGATTGATGCGCCTCGTGGTGTGGTGCAATTTATCGACAGCACATTGCAAATCGCGCTCAGTGCGCCCACCCACTGTGTGGCAGCGGCTTTCCTGCATGGACGCGAGAGTGTCATTCCCACGATGTTTGAGCGCCTGATGCACAGCAACACGTTCATTGAACGTGAAACGCCTACCTTCTTGCACTACCTCAACCGCCATATCGAAGTGGACAGCCACGACCATGGGCCCGCGGCAGAACAATTGCTCCAGCGCTTGATCGGCGCAGATCCGCTTCGCCAGAGACAAGCCGATAGCACCGCCCTTGGCGCCGTGGAGCGCCGTATTACGTTCTGGGACGGTGTGCTGGCCTCGCTGCAAGAGGTTCGCCCATGAGCGCCTTCCATTACCAATCCTTTGCCGATGATTGGGAGCGTCGCGCAACCATCCGCACACGTCCCCGACGCGTGCTGGAAAATGACGGCAACCTCATCTTTCCCCTGTGTCGCCAACCGCTGGTACTGAGTGCAACTTTCCTTGAACACTGCCCACAGTGGCGCGACTACGTGCTGACGCAAAGCTTCTATAAATTCATCAATGATGTGGTGATCTTCGAAACCGAGATTGTCGACAAGACCGCGCGCAGCATCGCGAAAAATCGCTTCTCCCTGCCCTTCCCGCTTGCTTGCCGCTACGACGCGATGACTGTTGTTGTGGACGAGGATTACCACGCGTTGGTCGCGCTGGATTTTCTTCAGCAAGCCGTGGAAATGACCGGTATCGAACCGCTTGATCTACCCGGGCAAATTGAATTGAGTCGCGCGCTACCGGCAGCGCAGGCAAAGGTACCGGCGCACTTGCACGATGCCGTTGAATTAATCGCCGTGGCCATTGCGGAAAACACGGTTACCCATGATGTGGCAGCGTTCTCCAAAGACGCCAGCGTCAAACCGTCTGTGCGCGGCCTGATGGCCGATCACCTGTTCGACGAGGGCCGTCACGCGCGGTTCTGGACCCAGTTGGTGCGTATCTACTGGCAGTCGGCAACTGCGCAGGATCGCGACAGCATCGCTCAAGCGCTGCCTGTTTTCCTGGGGCGCTACCTGACTAACGATCTGCAACAAGACTTCGACCTGCAACTGATCGAGCACCTGGATATCAGCGCCGACACTCGTCTTGCGCTACGCCATGAAATCCATGCGCTGGCCTTTCCCATCACCCATCAACATCCGCTGGTGACCAATATCATGGGTTTGCTGCGCCACAGCGGTGTCTTGCAAACGCCCAGCGTCGCACAAGCACTGAGCGCCTACCTGCCCGTACAAGGGAGGTTGGCATGAGGCGTTTAAAGATCGCGTGGGGTGCCTCCAGCAAAGCCCTGGACGCGCTCAAGCAAGTGCTGGAGCAATATGGGCATATCGCAGGAGCAGGGCCTGTCGACCTGGTAATTGAAGATGGAGGGCAGCCGCTGCCGCCATTGCCAACCGACGCGCCATGGATAAGCCTGCGCGTGGGTATCGGCCCGCTGTCCGAGCACGGGCTGCCCTCACTGCAGTTGCGCTGCTATGACCGCGAGCGACGCTTGTTGGCTGTGCAGGGCGTCGCCGAGGAACCCAGCGGCAACGGCCAGCGATTACATCAGCAGGCCACGAACACACTGGCGCAGTGGGCAGCTTGGTTGGTTTGCGGTTTTTCAAGAGATCCCGATTATTTCTCTATAACCGCTGCCGCTAACGACTGGCCCGAACAGGGCCTGCAAGGGCTGGAAGCATTGGCGTTTATGCATCGTTTCAACCACACGGCAAACCCGGCCTTACTGCGCGCAGCCCAGGTGCCCATGATTGAAAGGCTGCAGGCCAGTCTGGACACCTTCGCGAATCGAACAGCGTTGAATATCGCCGGGGACATGCTGACTTATCAGCAACTTCATCGCCATGCCATAGCGATCCAGCAACGCCTGCTTCCCTTGTTGGAAGGCGCGCAAGCACCAAGGGTGATCGGCGTGTGCCTGGAAAAATCCAACGAGCTGTATGCCAGTATTCTTGCGGTGTTGGGTTGCGGCTGTGTGTATTTGCCGTTGGCCCCGGATTATCCACTGCAACGTCAGCACTGCATGTTGGAAAGCCTCCAGGCTTGTGTGTTGTTGGATAACGGCCAGCATCCCTTGCGAGCGGGCTTCATGTCCCTTGATGTCAGCCAGATCGCTGTGCACGACGCCGATGCGGCGCAACCGCTGATGCGCCATCGCCCCATTGCCGACGAGCCTTGCATAGCCTTGTTCACGTCGGGGACCACCGGTCAGCCCAAGGGTGTACTCCTGAGCCACTATAATCTGGCGCATTTCAGCGCGTGGCTTACAACCTGCGTGGGGCTGGATCAACACAGTCGCGTCCTGCAGTTTTCGCCGCTGGGCTTCGACTCGTCATTGATCGATATTTTCCCGGCCCTGATCGCCGGTGCTGAATTGATTGTCCCTAGTGCGGATCAACGTCACGACCCGCAGCAACTGGTAGAGCTGATTCGCCAGCAACGCGTCAGCCATGGATTTCTACCACCGGCGCTGCTCGGCATTCTGCCGCTGGATCAGCCGCTGGGCCTTACTCACTTGCTGACCGGCGGTGATTTCTGCGAGCCCTATGTGATCGAACAATTGGCGGGGCAATGTCGGTTGCATAACCTCTATGGGCCCACCGAGACCACGGTTTTGGCAACACACCGAGTATTTAAACAAGGTGATAGCCAGCGCAACATCGGCCACCCCATAGCCAACAGTCAGGTGCTAATCCTCGACGATAACCTGCAACCGGTGGATGAACAGGTCACAGGCGATTTATACATTGCCGGCCCAGGCGTCAGCCTCGGTTATTGGAATGCACCGCCGCAAGCCGACAGTCCATTCGTTGAGCTGACGCTGCCCAATGGACAGGTTCTTAAGGCTTACCGCAGCGGCGATTTGGCGAAATGGACGCAAGATGGCATCGAGCTCGGCGGGCGGCGGGATGAGCAAGTCAAGATCCGCGGTTTTAGAGTCGAGCCTAAGGAGATTGAGCAGTGCCTGCGCGACAGTCGATTGTTTCGCCAAGTGGCGGTGGTAATCGACCGGACGCACAGAGTCATAGGTTTTGCCGCCCAGCCCGAACCCGGCGCTACGCTGGACAGCCTGAAGGCACATGCTCGGCAGTGGTTGCCGGTACATATGCAGCCGGTCGCCTGGAGCGAGTTGGCTTGTATGCCAGGTACAAGTAACGGCAAGGTCGATCGGAAGGCTTTACTGGCCCTGCCAATATCCACATTCGCCGGGGCGGCTCGCAGCCCTGTACAAACACCTCTGCAAGCACAATTGGTGGACTTATGGGCAGAGTTGTTGGCTTTATCGGCAGGTGAACTCTCGATCGATGACAGCTTCTTCAACCTCGGAGGTCACTCCATTCTGTTGTCGACACTGTTGCTGCGCCTGCGTGAGCAGTTTGGCCGCAGCTTCTGCCTGAGCCCCTTTTTCGAGGCCCCGACCATCCGCACGCTGGCCGCACTGATGGACGGCGGTGTGCTGCCTGATACCCCTAGCCACCAGATGGAGAAAGATGCAGCAAGAACGCTGGAGTTCGAGGTGTTGCCTGATACCCACCTGGGTGATCCACGCAAAGCGATCGTCACCGGGGCGAACAGTTTTGTCGGGGTGCATATCGTCCAAGCGCTGCTGGCTGGCGGCGCGCAAGAAGTGGCGTGCCTGGTGCGCGAACTGCCTGACCAATCGGCGACGGCGCGATTCACCCAGGCACTGCGCGAATACCGACTGGACCATCTGGACCTGAGTCGAGTGCGGGTGTACGCCGCCGACATGCGCAAACCCCGCCTGGGCTTGGCCGACAATGTGTATGACGATCTCGCTCGTCATTATGGTGTGCTGGTACATAACGCCGCACAGGTCAATCATGTACTGGACTACGCGTCCCTCGCCAGAGACAACGTCGAGCCGGTTTTTGAGTGCCTGCGCCTCTGCGAGACTCAATGTAAGAAGGTTCTTAATTTCATCTCGACGCTATCGGCCTGCAGCAGCGTGGACGCCGATGGGCACGTCCTTGAAACGCCAGCCGGGCCCACGCAGCCACTGTATGTGAGAAATGGCTACAACCTCTCGAAATGGGTGGCTGAGCGATTGTTAGGAAGGGCCGTCGAACAAGGGGCCTGGGTCAATATTCATCGGCCGGGAAATATCAGTTTCAATAGCCAGAACGGCGTCTGCCAACCGCAGAAGAACCGCCTGATGTTGATGCTCAAGGGGTCTGTGCAATTGGGGTTGGTTCCCCGGCTGGAGGTGAACTTCGATCTGATGCCGGTGGATTTTCTGGCCCGCTTCATCGCGTTCCACAGCGCCCACTTTGCCTTTGGGCGAAACGTGTTCAACCTGCACAACCCGCAGCCATTGAGCTGGAATAAGTACCTCGACGCGTTCAGCCAGGCCGGGCATGTCTTCGACCGGGTAAGCGTTGAAGACTGGCAGCGTGCGTTGCGAACGGTTAGCCGTGATAACGCATTGTTCGGGGTGCTGGGGTTCTATCTGGACGAACTGGGCGAAGACATCGGCGATACGTCGATGATCCGTTACGACAATGCCCGGTGGGGTTTGGAAAGAATGGGAGTGGGCTATCCGTCAAAGAGCCCTGCGCTGTTACGCAAAGGTTGTGACTACCTCAGGGCCATCAGCTTCCTGTGAGCGGCTTGCCGATGACACTGCTGCGCCAATCAGCATTCGGAGCGAGAGGTCTCGCTCCGATGCAAACAGGATCAGATCTTGAAGCTATCGACCAATTGCTTCAATCGACTGGCCTGCTGGGACAGCGCATCGCAGTCCTTGAGCGTCTCGTTGAGGTTGGCCACACCCTGCTGGTTCAACAGGTTGATCTGGTTGATGTCGACGTTGAGCGTTTCAACAACTGCAGTCTGCTCTTCGGTGGCAGCCGCAACTGACTGGTTCATGCCATCGATCTCAACGATACGCTGCGTCACGCTGATCAGGCGCTCACCCGCCTGGTTGGCCACTTCAACGCTTTCTTCGCTGGAAGTCTGGCTGGCGTTCATGGTGGTCACCGCTTCACGGGAGCCCACTTGCAACGAAGTGATCATCTTGTGGATCTCTTCTGCCGACTCTTGGGTA
Source organism: Pseudomonas sp. MF7453 (assembly GCF_016405455.1). Taxonomy (NCBI): domain Bacteria; kingdom Pseudomonadati; phylum Pseudomonadota; class Gammaproteobacteria; order Pseudomonadales; family Pseudomonadaceae; genus Pseudomonas; species Pseudomonas sp. MF7453. The sequence goes on from NZ_JAEKCN010000011.1 coordinate 261,537, forward strand.
CGGTGTGCCAGGTTACGCACCTCATCGGCCACCACGGCGAACCCACGCCCGGCTTCGCCAGCGCGGGCGGCTTCAATTGCCGCATTGAGGGCGAGCAAATTGGTCTGCTGGGAAATGCCTTTGATCACATCCAGAATATGCCCGATGTTGTCGGTGCTGGCGTTCAGGGTCTCGATCTGAGTGCAAGACAGGCTGATCTTCTGCGACAGTTCCGACATCGCCAGGATGGTTTGCTCAACCACCTTGCGGCCATCATCAGCCTGTTCACTGGCACCACTGGCGTGCTGGGAAGCATCGGCTGCGTTGCGGGCAATTTCCTGGGTGGCGGCACCGAGTTCGTTGATGGCCGCAGCTACGCTGTTGGTGCGCGCACTTTGTTCGTCGGAGCCGATGATCGAAGCATTGGACGATGCCATTACGCGCTGGGACAAATCATGCACCTGACGCGTTGCCGAAGACACCTCGGAAATCGAAGCGTGGATGCGTTCGACGAATTGATTGAATGCGCTGCCGACTTCGCCGAATTCATCTTTGCTGGTCACTGCGAGGCGTCGGGTCAAATCACCTTCGCCTTGGGCAATGTCCTGCATGGCGACGCCCATGGTGGTCAACGGACGCAACAACACTTGAATCAACAGGCTCAAGAGCACGGCAATGGCCACAACGGCGATCAACATTGCAATCAACGCAGATGTACGGAACTTGCCCAGCGGGGCGTAGGCTTTTTCTTTGTCGATGGATAGGCCGATGTACCAGTCGGCGCCGGGCAAACCGCTGATAGGCGTGAACGAAAGAATGCGATCCTGGCCATTGAGAACAACGTCCTGGTTGAGCTTCTCGATGCGCAGGTTGGTGCCTGGGTAGATGTCCTTGAGATTTTTCATCACCTGGTCCTGATCAGGACTCACGATGACCTGACCATCACCACTGACCAGAAATGCATGGCCAATGCCGCCGAAGTCTACGGAGTTGATGATCTTCACCAGGGTTTGCAGACTCAGGTCACCCCCAACAACACCCAACAGTTCGCCGTTCTTCTTCACCGGCATGGCAATTGTCACGATCTGACCGCCCACAGCCGCCATATAAGGCGGAGTAAGCATGGTTTTGTCTGCCACTACCGCCTGCTTGTACCAAGGGCGCTGACGGGGGTCGTAGTCGTCAGGCATCTTCGCGTCAGGACGCTGCGTGAATACGCCATTGGTTTGGCCCACGTAGGTGAACTGGAAGTTGGAGGTAAACGCTGGCTGATCCACCAACCCAGGGAGATCGACGGCACTGCCTTGATGGGCAACGTTCTGCGTCAGGTTTTCGAGGACCAGGATGCGACCACTGAGCCAGTTCTGCACGCTGCTGGCGGTAAGCTCGCCGGATTGCTGAATAGACGATGCCAGGTTTTGCCTGATCGTGCTGCGTTGCAGGTAGTCGTTGTACAGGGTGAATAACGCGAAGGCTAAAACCACGACGCCTGACGCGGCCAACAGAATTTTATGACTGAACTTGAGATTCATTTCATCGACTTCTTTTTGCCAAAGGGGGGTGAGCGTGCCGAGTGGAACATTCCATGTAGCGGGATAGGCGGACTCTGCGGTCGCTCTATTTCGGTGCACGCATGGCTCGTCAGGCTTTCGGCCAAACATCAGCAAAGCTTAGAAATTTGTGCGAAGCATCTTCTTTTTGCGTAGGAAACCGACAGGCGGTCGGTTCAAGGCGGGAGGCTATGACGTAGAGCCTTAAACGACAAAACCCCTGTCTGCGTTAGCAGACAGGGGTTTCGGAATTCAATCTTGACGATGACCTACTCTCACATGGGGAAACCCCACACTACCATCGGCGATGCATCGTTTCACTGCTGAGTTCGGGATGGGATCAGGTGGTTCCAATGCTCTATGGTCGTCAAGAAATTCTGTGTACCAGACCGTTGCGTTGGCAACGTGCCGGTGAAATTCATGAGCTTCTACATAAACAAAACCCCTGTTTGCGTTAGCAAACAGGGGTTTCGGAATTTAATCTTGACGATGACCTACTCTCACATGGGGAAACCCCACACTACCATCGGCGATGCATCGTTTCACTACTGAGTTCGGGATGGGATCAGGTGGTTCCAATGCTCTATGGTCGTCAAGAAATTCGGGTACTGAGTCGCGACCAGATGGCCTCGCTTCAGCAAATTGGGTATGTGACAGCTTTCGGTGTTTTGTGAG